>JBMTVD010000001.1:0-65426 GCA_049451035.1 Chthoniobacterales bacterium
CAGCGCCTCGCTCGCCTACTTCGACAGCTACCGCTCGGAGCGCTTGCCCGCCAATCTGCTCCAGGCCCAGCGCGACTACTTCGGCGCGCACACCTACGAACGCACCGACCAGCCCAAGGGAAAATTCTTCCACTACGACTGGGTCGGGGATCACCAACAGCACGAAGCCTGAACCGGACGGCGCGACCCGGGTTCAAACCGTGAACGTGACCCGCGTGCAGTAGCCCTGGTCCTGCGGGATGTTCTCCGTCGTCGCGCGGATCTGCTTCGACAACCGCTCGACGATGAGCGATCCGAGACCGCCCGCTCCGGCCTTCGAGCCGTTGACTCCGGCCCCGTCGTCGCTCACTTCGAGGATCACCGTCGCACTTTCCCGGCCGGGCGCGGACGTCCCGCGGCGCGCGGTAACGCGGATGCGCCCCCCCTGCCCCCCCGGGAAGGCGTGCTTGATGCTGTTGGTGACCAGTTCGTTGAGGATGAGCGCCACCGGCCCGGCTTTGTCCTGCGGAACGAAGATACTTTCGTCGATCTCGGCCTCGACGTGCACATCCTTGGCCTCGTCTTCGAAAATCGCGCCGAGGCACGATGTCAGCTGCCGCGTGAGATCGGCCAGTTTCACCGACACGAGGTCGTGCGCGTCATAAATGAGCTCGTGCAGTGTCGAAATGCTGTTGATGCGCGCATGGGCGATGCGGAGCTGCGCGGCCGTTTCGCCGGAGACCCGCCCCCGCATCTGCAGGGAGAGCAGGCTGGAGACGATCTGCAGGTTGTTCTTCACCCGGTGGTGCACCTCCTGCAGCAGGTTTTCCCGGCGGGCAACCAGTTCGCGCTGCTGGCGCAATGCCTGTTCTTGGGCCTTGATCTCGGTCAGGTCGCGCGCGACCCCGAGGAAACCGGTGAGCCGGCCCTCGTCGTCGCGCAAGGCGCTCACCGACAAAAGAACGGGCACCCGGCTTCCGTCCTTGCGGACGTAGGTCCACTGCCGCGTCTCGGTCTGCCCCCGCCGGGGGTAGGCCACGAAAACCTCGAACCCCGGTTCGACGACTTCGCCCAATTCGGCCGACAACTCTCCGGCGCGCTCCGCGACTTCCTGTGCATCGTGGAAGACACCCGGGGTTTGCCGCGCCACCATTTCCCCCGCTTTGTATCCGAGTAATCTCTCGGCTTCCGGGTTGAAAAGCGTGATGACGCCCTCGGTGGTAGCCGCGATGATGGCCGCCCCGGCATGGTTGAGGACTTCGCGCTGGAAACCCTGCTGTGAGCGTAGTTTCCGCAGCGCGTCGTTGAAAGCATCGACCAGCAAACCGACCTCGGTCTGGGCCGCCGATCCGGCTTGCAGCAGCGTCCCGCTCGGAGAGTCCTGCAACTGGCCGACCAGGCCCGACAAAGGACGCGTGATCCGCGCCGCAATGACGCGACTGACAAATACCACCGTCGCCACCATCAGGAATACGAGCACTCCGAACGAGCCCAGCAGCTGAAGAAGGACGCTGCGCTCGATGTCCCTGGTGTGCAGACGGGTGACAAGCCACGCTCGGACGGGATGCAAGCCCGTGACCGAAGAGTCGGTCAACTCCACCGCGGTGATGGTTTCGAAAACGCCGCGGTAAGCCGTCCTGCGGATGCCCAGACCGGCCGTATCCGCCATTTGCTGCAACAGTACGGGATCCAGCACGTTCGGCGGCAGCGTGTCGGCGCGCCGGCCGATCAAGCCCTTCTCGCTGGAGAGAATGACCTCCAGCGGTTCGCCCGCCAGGACGAAAACGACGTCCACATGCCGCTCCGCGCCGACCGCCGTGACGATACGCTGCATGTGGGAGCGCAACCGCGTGTTTTGGAGCGAGAGCACAATACCGGTTTCCAATGCGGAGACCTCGACACGGACCTGCTGCCTCACCACCGTCCGGAAAATCAGAAAGTACAAGACCGCGGTGACAACGACGGCGATCAGGCAGAATAGCAATACCGGCTTGAGCACCCGCCGGCCAAGCGTCGGAAACGCTCTGCGGGCGTTCATGGACCGCACTCGAGCAGACCGGGCTTGTTGCCGATGACTTTCATCAAGCGCAGATACTCGGCCGTGCTTTCGGCGACGGCGGGCAATTGGCCTTCCGGCCCGAGAAAGGCGGCCGAATCGGCGGGCGTGAGAAGGCGGATTCCCCCGCTCAGGGTCTCGGCGAATTCCTCCGGGGAGATACCCTCCCGCGCCGCCATGATGGCGATCGACTCCTCGGGGTGCGCTTGGAAGTAATCCCATGCCGCGTCCACCGCCCGGTTGATGGCCTCGGCCGCCGGGGGATCACCCTGCAAAAGCGAGGCATCCAGAGCCAGCACATCGACGACTTCCCCCGGTATTTCCGCCGAGGAAAAGATGACATGGAACGCCGGGTCCTCCAGCAATTTGAGGGCCACCGGCGGGTAGGTCACGACGGCCGAGAGGTCGCCGTCCCGCAGGATCTCTTCCATGGAAGCCTGGTCGCTCGAGACCGGTATCACGTCAGTCAAGGTCATGCCATTGAGTTCCAAAGCGCGCCCCAGCATGAAGGTGCCGAGGGATTGCAACTCCACGCCGACCGGCAACCCCCGCAAGCCGGCCACGGAAGCGATACCGCGCGGGGCGATGATGACATCCGCCCCCTCGGAAACGTCGAAAACCCGCGCCACGCGCAGGTCCCTCTCCGAGTCGTCACGGATCATGAGCACCTCGACCATTGTGGTGGCCAAGCCGTCGATCTGCCCCAACCGGTAGGAGCGCCCGGCATCGGCCAGCGAATCAAACTCGACCAACTTGACCCGCAAGCCCTGCTGCGCGAAGAACCCTTTCTGGTCGGCCAGGGTAATGATCTCGTAGCCGGGCCACGCATTGATACCGATCCGGATCTCCCGATCGCCGACTCCCGGCGAGCATCCCACCAGCAGAAAGGCCGCCGCCGAGCACAAGCAAAGCGCTTTCACAAACTCAAATTACGCCATTCCGGTGTTCCAGCCAAACGATTTGTCGGAGCCGAGCGCCGCCCAAACTTTGCATTCCGCAGACCGCGCGGAAATCGTAGAAAAAGGTCGGCTCCCCCACTGCGCATGGCCGACCTCTCCGAACCTGCCTCCGCCGGAAGCCCGTGTTTGGCGCCGGGAAACCCGGCTCCCCCGGTCGACCGGCGCCGTTGCGTGGTCATCCCCAGCTACAATAACGGTCCGCGCCTCGAGCAGACCGTGCGCGAAGTCCTGGCCGTCTGGCAACCGGTCGTCGTGGTCATCGACGGGTCGACCGACGGGAGCAACATTGCCATCGTCCACCTCGCCGCGCAGGAGCCCGGTCTCCACGTGTTGGCCCAGCCGCACAACACCGGCAAAGGCGCCGCCGTCTTCGCCGCTTTCAACTACGCCGTCGATCGCGGATGGACCAACGCGGTCGTGTTCGATGCCGACGGACAACACGATGCGGCCGACATACCGAAGTTCATGGAAGCGGCCGGGGAAAACCCGACCGCGCTGGTGCTGGGCCAACCGCAATACGGCGACGACGCTCCTCTCTGGCATATCATCGGCCACGGCGTGGCCAACCGGCTGGCGAGACTGGAAACCCTGCGTCCCGGATTGGGTGATTCGCTCTTCGGGCTGCGTCTCTATCCCATGCTGGCCATGATCAAAGCGCTGCGACGCATCCGCGGCGGGCGTCGTTTCGATTTTGAGACACAGGCGGTAGTGCGCATGGTCTGGCTGGGTGTACCCACCATGAAGCTGCCCGCGACGGTGCGCTATCCGAAGAATCGCGTCCGCCACTTCCGCTACCTGCGCGACAATCTCCTGCTCTGCCGCGTCCATTGCTGGCTCCTCCTGCGCTCGGTCTTCATCTGGCCCAAACTCCTCTGGCGCAAACTGACCAAAGCCCCGCCGTTTGACGCCGCCAAATATCGCGGCTAAAAGGTCGTCGGTTTCGCGCGGTTAGCTCAGCGGTAGAGCGGCTCGTTTACACCGAGTTGGTCGGGGGTTCGATCCCCTCACCGCGCACCATTCTTGCCGCGGGCGCGGTTTTTGTTTAACCCCTTCGTTTTCCCTTCCCCCTATGCAGAAGCCCCATCTTTCTTTCTGGCAGATCTGGAACATGTCCTTCGGATTCCTCGGGATCCAATTCGGGTGGGGCCTGCAAATGGCCAACATGTCGGCCATTTACCAGATGCTCGGGGCCGAGGAATCGGAACTGCCGCTGCTCTGGCTGGCCGCGCCGGTCACCGGTCTGCTCGTCCAACCGATCATCGGCTACATGAGCGACCGCACATGGAACCGCCTCGGGCGGCGCCGCCCGTTTTTCCTCATCGGCGCGATCCTCGCCTCCATCGCCCTCGTCTTCATGCCGAACTCGGGCACGATTTGGATGGCGGCCGGTTTGCTCTGGATTCTCGACGCGTCGGTCAATGTGAGCATGGAGCCCTTCCGCGCTTTCGTGGCCGACAAATTGCCGGAGGAGCAGCGCAAGCAGGGTTTCGCCGTCCAGAGTCTCTTCATCGGACTCGGCGCCGTGCTCTCCTCGGCGCTGCCTTTCATCCTGACCAACTGGTTCGGTGTGGCCGGCACCGCCTCCGAAGGGAAAATCCCTCCCGCCGTGCACATCGCGTTCTACACCGGCGCAGCGGCCTTCATGATCGCCGTGCTTTGGACGATCGTGACGACGGACGAATATCCGCCGGAAGACATGGCGGCGTTCGAGCGGATGAAAGCCGAGCATACCGGCGTGGGCGGCTTCCTGCGTGAATTCATCATCGGGCTCAAGACCATGCCGGCCACCATGCGCCAACTTGCCTGGGTGCAGTTCTTCACCTGGATGGGGCTGTTCTGCATGTGGATCTATTTCTCCCCGGCCATCGCCCGCCATGTCTTCGGCGCGGTCAAGGACACCCCGCAGTACGCCGATCTCGTCGCGCAGGCCGGGCAATGGACCGGTGTCAGTTTCTCGGTCTACAACGGCGTGTGTTTCGTCTTCTCTTTCATTCTCCTCGCCTTGACCCGCAGGTTCTCGGCCAAGGCCATCCACATCTTCTGCCTGCTGCTCGGCGCCGCCGGGCTCGCCTCGGTGGCGGCCATCACGCAGAAGGAAGTCCTCCTGCTTTCCATGGTCGGCGTGGGCATCGCGTGGGCGTCGATTCTCTCCATGCCCTACGCCATGCTCTCCAACTGCCTGCCCGCGGACAAAATGGGCTTCTACATGGGCGTCTTCAACTTCTTCATCGTCCTTCCGCAAATCACCGTGGCCCTCGGCCTCGGCGAGGTCCTCCGGCACTTCCCGCAAATCGACTCGCTCTGGGTTGTCGTCGGCGGCGGCCTCTGTTTCCTCCTCGCGGCGCTGCTGACCCTGCGCGTCCAGTCGTCCGAAACTTCCGCCCGCGCGCTCGGATAATTGGCGGGCCAAAATCGCCGTGAATTGGCGTATGATGCCGCCGTGTCGACCACCCCGCAGCCCCGGCAGAGCCGTCTTGATCTCTGGCTGATCCTTCTTCTGGCCGCTGTCCTGCGTTTTTGGGCGCTCGACATCAAGGATCCGCATTTCGACGAAGGCATCAACGGTTGGTTTGCCGACCGTTTGCGCGAGCAGGGTGGTTTCGTTTACGACCCGACCAACTACCACGGGCCCTGGCACTTCTACTCGGTCTTTCTTTCGCAGAGTTTGTTCGGGCGCAATATCTGGGCCCTGCGCCTGCCGGCAATCCTCGCCAGTCTTCTTTGCATCCCGGCACTCTTTCTCTTCGCCCGTTGGTTCGGACGCCGCGCGGCGCGTTGGGCCGCCCTGGCCTTCGCCGTCTCGCCGGCCGCCATGTTTTACGGCCGCTACTCCATCCACGAGCCGTGGTTTGTCCTCTTCTGCATGCTTTTCACGTGGGGCGTGATCGCCCTGTGGTTGGAGCGGGACAAGGCCGGCCTGTGGGCCGCGGCGGCCGGGCTGACCGGGATGCTTCTGAACAAGGAGACCTACCTTATCCACGCGGTGTCCCTTCTGCTGGCCGGCGGCATGTTCGCGCTGTGGAACCGTGTCTCGCCTTTGAAGCCGCCTCCGGAGCGCGCCGCCGCGCGCGCTTGGCGCGACCGGGACGCGTGGACCGCGGCGGGCACGATGCTGTTTCTGCTCGTCTTTTTCTACTCGGGAAATTTTTTCAATTTCTCCGGACTGCTCGGCCCGTCGCAGGCTTTGCTGGAGTGGACCAAAACCGGGGTGGCGGCCAACGGACACGACAAGCCGGCCTACGAAGTGCTGCCGTTCGTCAATTATTACTGGGTGGCCCTGCTCGCGCGCTACGAGTGGCCCGCGCTCATCGGGCTGGTCTGGTCGGCGCGCTACGCCTGGCCCGGGCCGGCCGTGCCGCGGTTGCTGTCCATTTACGCGGCCGGCATCCTCGTTGCCTACTCGATCGTTCCCTACAAAACACCCTGGTGCATCATTTCCATTCTCTGGCCGTGGTTTCTGTTCTTCGGGGCGGCGGTCGAGGCGGCCCGGAAGACGTGGGCGCGCGCCGCCGGCCTCCTCCTGCTGGCGGCGTCGCTCGGCCTGGCACTCCGCCTCAATTTCCGCCAGTACGAAAACGACGCCGAGCCCTACGTCTATGTGCAGACGTACAACTCGCTGCGCACGCTGACTGCTCCCCTGCTCGAGGCGGCGCGGCACGATCCTCGGTTTTACCGCATGACCGGCGCGGTGTGCTGCGACTACTACCCGCTGCCCTGGGTGCTCGGTGATTTCACCGGCTTGGCCTGGCACGGCCGACCCGATCCGGCCAAAGGGAAAAAGCTGCCGGCTTCCTTTGCCGAATGCGACTTTGTGGTCGTCGAGACCAAGGACGCCCCGGCGGTGCGCGCCAGCTTGCCCGAGGGTTATGTCGAGCGCCGCTTCGAGTTCCGCTCGGGCATGGAGGAGTGCACTGTCTTTTTTGCGCCGCGTGTCATCAGCCGGCGCTGGGACCACAGCCGATGACCGGTTGGCGATGGTTGTGCGCGGGGTTGGTCTTCGTCGCGGTCTCCACGACGGTGGCGGCCGGGCTCGGCCAACTGGCCGGGGGTCTGGGCCAAATCCACGCGTGGATCGCGCTGGGCGCGGGAGCGCTGGCGGGATCGGCCACGTGGAGCCGCGCCGCCGCGCCCCGGCAAACGATCACCGTGGCCGACGGGATTCTGTTCGCCGTGTTTGCCCTCGCCGCCCTGCGCGCGTTCCTCTGGGTCCTCTACGAACAAAACAACGAACTCAAAGTTCTCTCGCCGCACAATCTCGGCGACATGGCGCTGCATCTGAACCTGATCCGGCGCTGGGCGTCCGGCGGCGACTTCTGGCCGGAGAACCCGTTCATGGCCGGCGCCATCTTCCCCTACCACCCGGGGATGGATCTTTGGAATGCCGTGCTGGCCATCACCGGCGTGCCGGTGCCCGAGGGACTGCGCTGGGCCGGACTTCTCGGATCGGCCGCCGCGGCCGCGGCCCTCTGGCGCTGGGGGCGCGGGTTCGCCCTGGCTGCATTCCTCTTTGCCGGGGGATTTGCCGCGCTTGTTCTTGTGCGCGGTGACGCGCCCGCGGCCTTCGAGGAAAATCTCGCGTGGAAGAATCTTTTCCTCGCCATGTTCGTCACCCAGCGCGGGTTGCTTTATTCGCTGGCGGCCGGACTCGTCCTGATGTGCGTGTGGCGCGCGCAGTTGCGCGGCGAGAAGGACGGTCCGCGCCTGGCGATGCCCGCGCAGATCGCGCTCTACGCCACGATGCCCCTCTTCAACGCGCCGGCCTTTCTTTTCCTGAGCGCTTTGCTGGCCGTGAGTTTTCTCGCCGCCTGGCCCTCGGGGCGCGCACGTCCCTTCTTCGCCGTCGGCACGGCCAGCTTCATCCCCGCATTGTGGTTGGTCGCCATGGTCACGGTAAACTTCACCGCCCCGTCGGCCCTGCGGTTCGCGCCGGGTTGGATGCAGGACAGCGAGGGTCTGTGGTTCTGGCTGCGCAACTTCGGCGTGCTGCCCTTCATGGTCGCGGCCCTCGGCGTGGCCGTGGTGCGGCGCGGCGACGGAGCCGCCCGCGTGTACTGTCTGGTGGGCACCGCCACGTTGGTCTTTTGCCTGCTCTTCGCCATCGCGCCGTGGGCCTGGGACAACACCAAGCTGATGATCTGGGGTTACCTGGCTCTGGCGCCGTTCCTCTGGACCGAGTTGATCGGCCGATGGCCGGCCGTTTGGCGCGCGGTGACCTGCTTCGCGCTTTTTGCCTCCGGCGCCGTGTCGCTGGCCGCCGGTTTGGACGCCCGCCACGGTTACGGCTTGGCCGACCGGAGCGAGTTGGCCGACACCGAGGTGTTGCTGCGCTCTCTGCCGCCCGATGCGCGGGTGGCCTGCCGTCCGGGCTACAACCATCCGGTTCTGCTCCTCGGCCAACCGGTCGTCATGGGTTATGACGGACACCTCTTCAGCCAAGGACTCGATTACGCCGCGCTGCAGCGCGATCTGGACACGCTGATGTCCGGGGGACCGGCATGGCGGCACGCCGCACGTCGTCTGCAAACGCAGTACTTGCTCTGGGGGCCGCGCGAGGCCGCGCAGTGGAAATCATCCGCGCAGGGATGGAAAGAATGCGCGGTCGTGGTGGCGAGCACCGCCAAGGGCGGAACGCTTTATCTGATCACGCCCTGCCTGCTCGGGGAGGACTAGAACCGCCACATCTTGCCCTGCCGCGCGTCCGCGAAGACCTGCGGGCTGAGCATGTAAGACATCGGCGGATCGGGCAGGTGAGTATCGTCCAGGCGCGGGAGTGACTTGCCGATCGTGGCATCCCACGGCTGGCTGGTGGCAATGTTGATCGGCGTGCCGGAGCGGACAAGGTTGAAAGTCTTTTGCGCGGCCTTGAGCGGCATGCGCACGCAACCGTGCGTGCTGGGCTGCGCTTTGACAAAGCCCCAATGCAGGCCGTAGGCGGGCTTGAATTCCATCCAATAAGTCATCGGATACCCGGCCCCGGGACTGCTCACGCGACGGCGATTGGCCGTCTTGGAATAAATGGTGTAGTTGCCATGCGGCGTGGGGGTCGACGCCTTGCCGACCGAAACCGGGGTGGCCAGGAGGACTTTGCCGCCCTCGACCACATAGAGTCGCTGGGCGCCGGTGCTCAGCTTGAGTTGAACATTGCCCGGGTTTTGCGGTGCTTGCACCGGCGGGTCGAAAGAGAAGGAATTGGGTCCCGCAAGGCGGGTGGTCTGGCAGCCGGTCAAAACCACGGCGACGACGGCGCAAAGGCAGGCAAAGGCAGGTCTCATGCCCCTCACCCCTAGTGATTTGGCGGCACTTGGCAAGTGGAATCGGCCGGGCGGCAACTTGCGGGTTGCCTTGCGGCTTCGGGCGGGAGAGAAATTTTGTCTCACTGGGGGCCGTCCTGCTTGAAAAAAATCATTCTCATCGTCGACGACGAAAAAAACACCCGCGAAGGGTTGCGCAATGCGCTCGAGGATCACTACGAGGTCGCCATAGCGGCGGACATCGCCGGGGCCCGGGCGATCATGGAGACAGAGCACGTCGATCTTCTTCTCACCGACCTGCGCCTCGGAGGTGAGAACGGCATGGATTTGCTCTCCTGGGCCCAACGCCAGCAAAACCCGCCGGTCTGCATCATGATGACCGCTTACGGCGGCATCGAGGAAGCCGTGGAAGCGATGAAGCACGGCGCCTACGACTTCGTGACCAAACCCGTCAACATCGACCGTCTCGACCTGCTGGTGAAACGCTCCCTGCACGGGACGGAGATCGAACGCGAAAACACGCGATTGCGCGAGCAGATGGACAAAAAGTTCGGGCTGGAATCCTTCGTCGGCGAGTCCCCGGCCATCGAGCACGTGCTGGAAACAATCCGGCAAGTGGCCCCGTCCCGCGCCACCGTCCTGGTCACAGGCGAGAGCGGCACGGGCAAGGAACTCGCCGCTCACGCCATCCACCAATTAAGTCCGCGCCGCCGAGGTCCGTTTGTCGCGGTGCACTGCGCCGCGCTCTCGCCGCAACTGCTCGAAAGCGAACTCTTCGGCCACGAGAAGGGCGCTTTCACCGGCGCCAGCGAGCGCCGCATCGGGCGCTTCGAACAGGCCGCGGGAGGAACGCTCTTTCTCGACGAGATCGGCGAGATCGACGCGGCCACGCAGGTGAAAATCCTGCGCGTGCTCGGCGAGCGAGTCTTCGAACGCGTGGGCGGCAACAAACCGGTCAACGCCGACGTGCGCCTCGTCGCGGCCACCAACCGTGATTTGGCCAAGATGGTGGCCGAGGGCAAATTCCGCGAGGACCTTTATTTCCGGCTCAACGTGGTGCAACTGCAACTGCCCCCCTTGCGGGAACGGCGCGAGGACATCCCCCTGCTGGCCGAACACTTCCTGCGCGAAGCGGCCAGGGAAAACGACAAACCGGTGCGCGAATTGACGGCGGATGCAATGCGCTGCCTCGTTGCGCATGACTGGCCGGGCAATGTGCGCGAACTGCGGGCCGCCATCGAACACGGCGTGGTCATGAGCAACGGCCCGAAGATCACCGTGCGCGACCTCCCCGGAAGCCTGCGGTCCGCCCTGCCCGGCCCCGTGCATCCGCGCGGACCGCTGCCTCTCAACCTCGACGAAACCGAGTTGGCTCTCATGCGCCGCGCCCTGTCCGAATGCAAGGGCAACCGCACTCTGGCCGCCAAAAAGCTCGGCATCAGCCGCCGTACCCTCCACCGCAAACTGCGCGAGCATCCCGGATTGGGCGACGCGTGACCCGCCATGGCCCTTGAATCCGCGCTCCAGTGGTGGCTCCACGCCATCGAGCAAGGTTCATCCGCGCGCTGGGTGCGGCGCGCGGTCGTCACCGTGGTCTTCGCGGCCCTGGCGCTTTTCTGGTTGCTGAACAAATTCAACGGGTTTTCCGCGCCGGACGCCATGGACCAGGCGCAGATCGCGCGCCAAATCGCTTCCGGCAAGGGGTTCACCACGCAGTACGCCCGCCCGCTCGCGCTGCGCGTTTTCGCGGCGCGCGGACCGGTGCCCGACCCGCTGCCCGAAATCAACCAGGCGCCGCTGGGACCGCTGATGAGCGCCGCGGTCTTGCTCGTGACCGGGAGCAAGCGGAATGACTTCGTGGGCGGGGCCACGTTCGCGGGCGACCTGTTCATCGCGGCCACGGGCATGGCCTGCTTGCTGGCTTCGCTGGGGCTGGCCTTCCTGCTTGGCCGGACTTTGTTCGACGGGCGTCTGGCGCTCCTGGCCACCGGGTTGGCCGTGGCCACGGCCCTGCTCTGGCGTTTCGGCATCTCCGGGCTTCCGCAACCCGCCATGCTGTGTTTTTTCAACGGCGCGCTGCTTTGTCTGGTCTTCGCGCTCAGAGCGTCCGATGCGGGAGATCCGCAACGCACCGTCACCCGGGTCGCGGCCGCGGCTTTCCTGCTGGCGATGGTCACGCTGGGCAACGGCATTGCCGTCTGGATGTTCGCCGGTTTCCTCGCGTTCATCGCCGTGGCGCTTCGTCCGCGAGGGTTGGTGGTGCCGGTCGCGCTGGGTTGCTACACGGCGCCTCTCCTGCCCTGGATCTGGCACAACATGCGGGCGAGCGGCGTGCCGACGGGCTTTGCACACTTTGCTTTGATGCGCCCGGCGGGGGTCGACGAACTCGCCTTCGCCGCCAACTTCGAGCAGCGCATGGAATTCCACTGGGGCGATTTTCTGGCCAACACCGCGGAGAACGCACTCCGGCAGTTGACGGATCTTTCCGGCCTGCTCGGCTACAACATCGTCGCCGCTGCGTTTTTTCTCGCCGTGCTCTTCCACGCTTTCGCGAAGTGGGAGGCCGCGCAACTGCGTTGGGCGGTGCTCCTCATGTGGGCGGCGGCTTTCGCCGGCATGTCGGTGTTCGGCACGGGCGGCCTCGTGTCGGTCAACCAACTCCACATCCTCTTCCTGCCCGTGATGATTACGTACGGGTTGGCTTTTCTCCTCCACTTGTGGGATCGCCTCGGCTTCGGGCAACCACTGCTCAGAACGGCCTTCATGGTGCTCCTTTTCGCGGCCGTGGCCCCACCCATGCTGGCCTCGGTGACCGGTCGACCACCTCGTTTCAACTGGCCGCCCTATGTGCCGCCGCTGGTAACGCAATTCGGCAACTGGCTCGGACCCGATGAAGCCCTCGCCTCGGATATTCCGTGGGCCACGGCCTGGTACGCCGGTCGCCGCTCGCTGCTTCTTCCCGAGAGCGTGGAACAATTCGAGTTGATCGGCAACGAAGGTCTGCTTGGCGCACCACTCGTCGCCATCTATCTCACCCCGGCCAGCAGCGGCGGGATGTCCTATGCGGGTATCGTCAACGGCCGCTATCGCGATTGGGCGTCCATCGTCATGGACGACCGCGGGGCGCGCCCGCCCGCCTCGTGGCGGTTGCGCAGCAAAGTCAGCCTGCCCATCGACGGGGAGTCCCTCTTCCTCAGCGACCGCAAGAGGTGGGAGAAGTGAAGAGGTTCGGAGTCGACGCACGGAAAGTCCGCGCATAGAAGTCGGGAGCGCCGCCATGCTGCAAAACGAGGACATCAAGGTTCAGGAGTTGGTGCACCAGGTCGAACTGGGCGCGCTCAAGGTCTGGGTGTTGCGGGCCGCGTTCGTGGCGGCCGTGGCCGGGGTGGCCTCGCTGTACTTGGTTTTCAATTTCCGCGGCCTCGACAGCGAGACAGCAATGGACCAGGCGCAGGTGGGGCGCCAGATCGCGGCCGGCGCCGGATACTCCACGCTCTACATCCGCCCGCTGGCCGTATGGCAATTCATCGAAGGCCGCGGTGAGAGGCCCTCGGGCTATTTTCCGGATACCTACAACTTTCCGCTGAACCCGGCGATCAACGCGGTGCTGCTCCGGCCGGTCAAGCGCTGGTGGCCGATGGAACCCTCCGATGTGGTTTACTTCGCCGACCGCGTCATCGCCGCGGGCGGCATGTTGATGTTCCTGGCCTCGGTTGTCCTGGTCTTTTTCCTCGTGCGGGAAGTTTTCGACCGGAAAATCGCCTGGCTCACCGCCTCGCTCGTCCTCGTCACGGACATGATGTGGCGATTCTCGGTCTCGGGCTTGCCGCAGAATGCGGTTCTGCTCCTTTTTCTGGCCGCGTTGTTTTTCATCCATCGCGCGTTGGTCGCGCGGGAGTCGGGAAGGGACGGCCCCATGCTGCTGCATCTCTCCGCCGGGGCGTTGTTCCTCGGACTGGGCACGCTCGCCCATCCCTCTGTCACCTGGATTTTCCTCGGGTTCCTTGTTTTCACCTCGGTCTGGTTCCGTCCGCGCAGCGTCAGCGCGCTGCTTGTCTTCTTCGTCTACTTGCTCGTGGTGGCGCCCTGGCTGGTCCGCAACTATCTGGTGTGCGGCAATCCCCTCGGCCTTGGCGTCTTTGCCGTCCTCGACGGCACGGCCGGATCGGAGTCGTATTTCATGCGCAACTTGCAGCCCGACCTGTCGAGTTTCGGCGCGGTGCGCGCCAAGTTGCGCAGCGGCTTCACCGGGCAATTCGAGAACCTTTTCACCTATCTCGGCTTCAACGCCGCGGCCGCGGCATTCTTTTTCGCGTTGCTCCACATTTTCCGGCGCAAAGAAACCAACATGCTGCGTTGGTGCGTCCTGCTCATGTGGGCCGGAGCGGCGGTCGGGATGGCTCTCTTTTCGCCGCAGGGTGCCGTCTCGACCAACCAGCTCCACATGCTTTTTGTCCCGATTTTCGCCGCCTACGGCATGGCTTTCCTCCTCGTGTTGTGGAACCGCATGGAAATCCGCTTCGAACCGGCTCGCCGGGCCTTCCTCGGGGCGGTCTGTGCGATCACCGCCCTGCCGATGGCGATCAACCTCCTCACCGCGCCGCCGACGCAGGTCAACTGGCCGCCCTACGCGCCGCCCTTCATCAACGCCGTGTGCCGTTGGATCCAGCCCGGCGAGTTCATCTGCTCGGATATGCCATGGGCCACCGCCTGGTACGGCGGGCGGGCCTCGCTGCTTCTTCCCTCGACCGTCGAGCAATTCATCCAGTTGCACGACTACAAAACTCTGGGCGGACCCATCAACGGACTTTATCTTACCCCGGTGTCCGGCAACCAACCCTTCCTCTCGCAAATCGCACGCGGCGAATACAAAGCGTGGGGGCACTACATTCTCCGGCGCGCCGAACTCGACCCTTTCTACAGCGCATTCCCGCTGAAGCAAAAAGTCGACCTGCCGATCGGCGGGGAGTGCGTCTTCTATTCCGATGTCGACCGGTGGACCGTCCGCGAGGATCTCTGAACATGGCCAAAGCAAAGAAGGAAGAAACCCGCAGCTTCGAGGAGGCCATGAAACGGCTCGACGAAATCGTCGGGCAACTGGAGGAGGACAAGCTTCCCTTGGACAAAATGATTTCTCTCTACGAGGAGGGAGTGGCACTGGCCCGTGCTTGCGGTGAAAAACTGGAAGTCGCCGAGCAAAAAGTCCGCCTCATCGCCAAAAAGGCCGGCGGCGGCGTAGCTCTGGAAGAATTCGATGAATCCGAGGAAAACTGACCCGCGGCTTTTGCCCGCGATCAAAGGCCCGGCCGACGTGCGGGCCCTGCCCGAGGCGGATCTGCCGGTCCTCGCACAGGAAATCCGCGGCGAATTGGTCCGCGCCGTCTCCAAAACCGGCGGCCACCTCGGCCCGAACCTCGGGGTCGTCGAACTCACCATCGCGCTGCACCGCGCCTTCGATTCGCCGAAGGACAAAATCCTCTTCGATGTCAGCCATCAGGGCTACGTCCATAAAATGCTGACCGGGCGTGCCGCCCACATCGACAGCATCCGCCAATATGAGGGACTCAACGGCTTCCTGCTCCGCACCGAAAGCGAGCACGACTGCTACGGCGCGGGGCACGCCGGCACCGCCCTCTCCGCCGGCCTCGGCATGGCGGCGGCGCGCGACCTGCGCGGCTCGGATGAACATGTGGTGGTCGTGGCGGGAGACGCGGCCTTCACCTGCGGCGTGAGCTTCGAGGCGCTCAACAATGTCTCCGAGACCACCAAGCGCCTCATCGTCGTGCTCAACGACAACGAGTGGTCCATCTCCCGGAACGTCGGGGCGGTGGCCAGCTACCTGAGCAAGATCACAACCAGCCCCGCCTACGCGCACCTGCACGAGCAGGCCGCCAAATTCATCGAGGCCGTGGGCGGCAAGGGCGCCCTTGCCCTCGCCCACAAGGTCGAGACCGGGGTGAAGCATATGCTCCTTCCCAGCGTGATCTTCGAGGATCTGGGCTTCCGCTACTACGGCCCGATCGACGGCCACGACACCGCCCTGCTGGCCCGCACTTTCGAATTCCTCAAAACCCAGCCCGAACCGGTTATCCTCCACATTCTGACGACCAAGGGCAAAGGCTACGCGCCGGCCCTGCAGCAGCCGGACAAATTTCACGGGCTCGGCAAATTCAAGCCCGACACCGGCGAAACCGAACCAGCGACCGCGCCGACCTACTCGCAAATTTTCGGGACGAAGTTGTCCGACTTCGCCGACCACAACAACCGGATCGTGGCCATCACCGCGGCCATGGCCGGCGGCACGGGCTTGAGCATTTTCGAAAAACGCCATCCCGACCGCTATTATGACGTGGGCATCGCCGAGGAACACGCCGCGCTCTTCGCCAGCGGCCTGGCCACGCAGGGATTCAAACCCTTTTTGACCATCTACAGCACGTTCATGCAACGCGCCTACGACATGCTCATCCATGACATCGCGCTGCAGAACCTCAATGTCGCTCTCTGCATGGACCGCGCGGGCCTGAGCGGCGACGACGGCCCCACCCACCACGGTCTCTTCGACATCGGTTATCTCCGGCATGTGCCGAATTTCGTCTTCATGCAACCCAAAGACGAAGAGGAGTTCGCCGATATGCTCTGGACCATGGCAAACTACCACCGGGGGCCGATCGCCATCCGCTACCCGCGCGGGGCCGGTCCGGGGGCCCACCCCAAGGAGCACCCGCAGATTCTCGAAATCGGGCAGAGCGAGGTCCTGCGTCACGGGCGGCGCGTTCTTTTGCTGGGCCTGGGCAACATGGTCGAGATGGCCGAGAAAACCGCCGACCTCCTGGCCGCGCAGGGCATCGAGGCCGCGGTGATCAATGCGCGCTGGATCAAACCCCTGGACACCCAGACGCTGGAATTCTTCGCCCGCGGGGCCGAGGTCGTGTGCACCTTCGAGGACCATGTCCTGCACAACGGCTACGGATCGGCGGTCATCGAGGCCCTGGCCGACGCCCGCATCACCACACCGGTGATCCGCATGGGCTGGCCGGATGAATTCATCGAACACGGCAGCATCGGGGTGCTGCGCGAAAAGCACGGACTGACCGCCGAGAACGCGGTCAAAAAGATCCTCGCCGAGCTCAAGGCGACGTCCACCACCGCGGCATCTTCGCCGGCGGCCTGACCAGCGGGCGGTTGTGACGCACGCATTCCACCCGGGGACGTGTCCCGCGCTCCTGCTGCTCCACGGAACGGGCGGAAACGAACATGACCTCGTTCCCCTCGGGCGGCTGGTCCGCCCGGGCGCGGCACTGCTCAGTCCGCGGGGCGAAGTGGATGAACACGGGCAACTGCGCTTCTTCCGTCGACTCGCGCCCGGAGTTTTCGACGAGGCGGATCTGGTCCGTCGGACGCACCAGTTGGCCGATTTCGTCGAAGACCAGGGCGAACGGCACCATTTGCGGCAAATGGTCGCCATCGGATATTCCAACGGTGCCAATATTGCCGCGGCGATGCTTCTGCTCAGACCAGGCATCCTCTCCGGCGCGATCCTCTTGCGTGCCATGGTTCCCCTCGAACCGACGCACCCGCCGGATTTGGGGGACCTACCCGTGCTCATCCTCGCCGGAAGACACGACGAAATGATGTCCCCCGACCAACCCCAGCGCCTCGCCGCGCTGCTCCTCGGTGCCGGTGCCGAAGTCACCCTCGAGTGGCAAGAGAACGGTCACGGGTTGGAGGCCTCGGACTGCAAAAAGGCCGCGGCTTGGCTGGAAAACCATTTCCCGGTGTGAAGACGGACAAAACTTTTGTCCTTTCTTGACGGTTCCAGCGGGTTTAGACCCCGAACTGACAACAACCAACCGCACGAATTCGCCCATGAACCCGCCCGTCACAGCCCGGCACAACCTGCTCTTTTTTCCTGCCGGGCGGTCGGGAGAATCGCCGACCACGTGAGGACCCCGTCGCAATTCTACCTGTCATGGGGCGGCGAGATCTACGGACCTTCGTCAAGAGAAGAGGTCTTGGCCGGCATCCGCACCGCTTGGTTCGAGGAGGGCACCCTTTTTTGGCACGAGGGCCTGGTGGAGTGGATGCCTCTCGAGGAGTTTTCCGCGACGCACGAAAACTCGGCTGACGGGACTCCTCCCACTCCCGCCCAAGTCAGCAGGCCGACCTCTCCGACCCCGCCGGCATCCGGTAGACCGGAGAAAAAGCGTCCCCGCAACTTGCCGGGAGCCAATCCGGCGCCGCGCCGCTTGGGAAATCAGGGGAAGTTGATATTTTTCGGCTTTGCCTTGCTCGCGGTGGGCCTGACGGTGGGAATCCTGTTGCTGCTGATGCTCGTTTGAGCCTCAGCGGTTCCCGACCGCTGCAGCCACTTTCAGACGCAACGCATTGAGCCGGATGAACCCGGTGGCGTCGGACTGGTCGTAAGCCTGCGTCGGATCGGCTTCCATGGTGGCCAAGTGCGGATTGTAGAGGCTGAGCGGACTGCGGCGCCCGGCGGCGATGACGTTGCCTTTGTAAAGTTTGACACGAACCTCGCCGGAAACGTTCTTCTGCGTTTCCTCGACCAGTGCCTGCAAGGCCTCCCGTTCCGGAGCGAACCAGAACCCGTTGTAGACGAGGGTGCTGTAGCGCGGGATGAGCGAGTCGCGCAGGTGCATGGCCTCGCGGTCCATGGTGAGCGATTCCATCTGCCGGTGCGCGAAGTGAAGAATTGCGCCTCCCGGCGTTTCGTAGACGCCGCGGCTCTTCATCCCGACGAAGCGGTTTTCCACCATGTCGACCCGGCCGATGCCGTGCTTGCCGCCGAGTTTGTTCAAGACTCTCATGACCATGAGGGGGCCGAGTTGACGGCCGTCGCCTCCGTGTCCGAGTTCCTTGAGCGCCTGCTCGACACCGGCACCCTCCAGGCCCGTGCAATCTCCCTTGTGGAAATGCAGGATGATGCACTCCGCCTCGTCCGGGGCGTCCTCCGGGGCCACGCTCAGGCGGAACATGTCTTTGTTTTCCTCGTCGCTGGCATCGAACCAGGGATCCTCGAGGATGCCGCTTTCGTAGCTGATGTGCAGGAGGTTGCGATCCATCGAGTAGGGTTTTTTCGCGGTGACCGGGACGGGAATACCATGCGCCTCGGCGTAGGCGATCATCTCGGCGCGACCGGGAAACTTCTCGCGAAAGCGTTCCTGCCGCCAAGGAGCGATGATTTCAAGCTGCGGCGCGAGGGCCGCGGCGGCCAACTCGAAGCGCACCTGGTCGTTGCCTTTGCCCGTGGCACCGTGGGCCACGGCCTGCGCACCTTCCGACCGCGCGATCTCGACCATGCGCTTGGCGATGAGGGGCCGGGCAATGCTCGTGCCGAGGAAATACTGCCCCTCGTAGAGCGCTCCGGCGCGGAACATCGGGAAAATGAAGTCGCGCGCAAACTCCTCTTGGAGGTCCTCAACGAAGCATTTGGCCGCACCGGTGCGCAGCGCTTTGGCCTCGAGACCATCCAGTTCCTCCTCCTGGCCGATATTGGCGCAAAAGGCAACCACCTCCGCCCCGTAGGTTTCTTTCAGCCATTGCAGCAGGACCGAGGTATCGAGTCCGCCCGAGTAAGCGCAAACAATCTTCATCGTCAGGTTTCTAAATCGGGCTCCGGCCGGTGGCAATGCCGGGGAACGGCCCGCGTCGAGCTTGCGGGCTCGTCCGCGGTCCGTAAACTTGCCGGCGATGAAGGTCTCCAAACGCGGAGAATACGCACTGCGCGCCCTGATCGACCTGGGCATCGCTGCCGAGTCCGGGCGCCCTATCCTCCGCGCCCAGGAGATCGTGGCGCGCGAAAACCTGCCCAAGGGCTTCCTCGATCAGATCCTCATGCAGCTGCGCCAAGCCGGATTCATTTCCACCAAGCGCGGCAAGCAAGGCGGCTACTTTCTGGCCAAGCCGATGGACAGCATCACGCTCGGCCAGGTGGTGCGCGTGATCGACGGCCCCCTCGCCCCGATCCGTTGCGTGAGCCAGAGCAAATACCAAAAGTGCTCGTGCCCCGACGAATCGACCTGCGGACTGCGCGCGGTCATGCTCGAGGTCCGCAATTCCATCTCCGATATCCTCGATCGCCACACCCTGGCGGCGGCGGTGCAAAGTTCCATCGCCAAAATGCGGGCCTGCGGAAAATTGCCGCGGACGGGCGCGGCGTGAGTTTTCATCCTCCGGTCAACCACTCCCACAGGTGCCGCGCACCGGCTGCCCCGAGCAAGAAGATCAGCCCGACGTAGCACAGCCCGACCAAGGCGAAGGCGTAACCGACAAGGGTGCACACGCCGTCGCGCTCCATGATGCCGAGCGCCATGAAAATGATGGCAAAGCCCGGAATCGTGTTGGTCAGCGGAAACGGTGGCGGAATGGGCAGGCTGAGGAGGATACCCCCGATCATGATCATGAATCCCATGAGATTGATCATGCCGGGCCAACGCTGCAGGAAATGCATGCGGGGTCGCACCAATTTTTCCACCTTGCGGTAGAAGCCCGCGGTCGCGGCAACCAGCTTTTTCAGCAAGTCGTAGGGTATCTCGCGCCGCAGAACAAAGTCCGGCAGCCAGAAATTGCGCCCCAATGCGAGCCGCAACCCGCACAGCGCAATCGCCACGCCGAACGGAATCGAGAGCCCGGGGATGGCGACCGGAAAGAGGAAAGGTGCGCAAAGCAAGACAACGAGGGCGGGCAGCCCGCGGAAGTGCAGATGCTCGACGATCGTGCGCAGGGCCATCGGTTGACCGGGCGCGATCACGAGCAGGCTCTCCAGTTCGTCACTGAGACGCAGGGGTTGGCCGGCTGCATCTCCATGCCCGGCGCGCGGCTCCGGAGGTTCACCCGCGATCATATTCGAACGGGCAGCATAGCGGAGCCGGCGCAGGCGGCAAATTTTCAATCGCCGCCCACGCCGGGAGCCGTTAGTTTCCATGCCGCCACATGCAACCCGAGCTCCAAACCGCCATCGACGAAGGAAAAATCAACCCCCACCAAGCCAAAATCCTCGAACAACTCCCGGTTGGCGCCTACGCCCTGCACAAGAGCTGGGGCTGCGCCCGCGTGGCCAATGCAGACTTTCTCCTCGGGCAACTCGAACTCGAATTCCTCGGCGGCCGCAAACAGGCCATGCAGATGGCTTTCGCCGCCGCGGCCCTCACACCCGTTTCCCCGTCGCACGTCGAAGCCCGCCGCATGGCCGACACCGATGCGGTGCGCCAAGAGGCGCTGGCCAAGCCCGTCGAGTTTGTCCACTCCGTCGTCAACGACTTCGGTTCCCGGCTGACCCTCGAAGCGCTCGGTGATTACCTGGGGTCCGTGCTGCCCGACAGTGCGTTTTCCTCCGGGGGGAAAGACGCCTTCAAACGCTGGTGGACCTCGGTGCGCAACAAACTCAAAGCCGATGGTCGCTTCTTGCTGCCCTCGAAAAAGAGTGAATTCGTCGTCCTGCGCGAACGTCCCGCCTCCCCCCACCTCGATATCGTCGACGCTTTCGAAAAAGCGAGGCAACCGAAGGAACAGGCGGCCGCCGCCGAGTTGCTGCTCAAAGGCCTGTCGAAATTCGACGGCGCCCCCGAAGAACTGGGCCGCGTCCTCGATCTTCTGGAAAAAGCGGCGGCCGAACATCAAAGGCGAAATCCCGCGCATTCCATCCATCTGCTGTGCGTGCGCGACGAAATCCTCGAGCGCCGCAAGGCCGCCCTGCCCGAGGGCGCGTTGACTCTGGCCAGCTTTCTCTCCCACCCGCCCGCTCACCTCGCTTTGCTGCTGGCTCCGCTGCCCGCGGCCCGCATCCGCCACGCCCTGGAGGCCGGCGCCTCGGCGGGCGACAGCACGGCCGACGCCCTGCTCATCGACGTCCTGCAGGAGGGCGACTCCAAAGTCGTGGCCGAGGCGACGCGCTTGCTGCTCGAGAAGGGACACTTGGAACCCCTGCGCTCGAGCCTCAACAAGAGCATCGCGGAGCGCAACGCCAACCCCGAATTGCTCGCCTGGCTGCTCGGCAAGCGACCGGACAACCTCGTTGATCTGGTCACCCTCGAGACGCTGGAGGCCGCCATCTCCGTGGTCGAGCGCGAGAATATCAAGGACTCCAAACGGGCCACCAAGCTGCACAAGGTGCTCGCGGACGACAAAAAACTGATCGGGGAGGCGGTCGGACGCTCCGATGCCGAGGCGGCCCGGGAATTCGTCCGCAAGATCAAGCGCACGCCGGTGTTCGAGGAGATGGACAAACGGGCCCTGCTGGCCCGCGCGATCAAGGCACGTCCGGAATTGCAGGAACTCCTCGAGGCCGCCGAGGAAAAGTCCGCCTCGTCGGCCGCACCCGCAGCCAAAATCCTCACGGTCTCTTGGGCCAGCCTCGAGCAGCGCAAGAAGGATTACGACGATCTGGTCAATGTCCGCATCCCGGCCAACAGCCGCGACATCCAGGTGGCGCGCGAGCAGGGAGACCTGCGCGAGAACGCCGGCTTCAAATTCGCCAAGGAACAGCAGGGCGTGCTCATGCGCCACAAAGCCGAGATGGAGCACCAACTCGCCAATTGCCGGGGCACCAACTTCGAAAATCCCGACACCTCGCGGGTCAGCCTCGGCACCACCGTGCGCCTGCGCGACAAAACCACGGGCCAGGAGGAACAACTGCATATCCTCGGGGCGTGGGACGGCAATTCGGAAAAAAACATCGTCTCTTACCTCGCCGCGGCGGCCACGGCCCTCATCGGCAAAGCGCCCGGCGAAGCCGTGCAGATGCCGTCCGAGCAGGGCGAACGCGAAGTCGAGGTGCTCTCGGTCGAGGCGTTCAAAAACCTTGAAATTTTGTAGAAAACGCGCTAATCACGCGCGTTGGGTCGGTTCTCGCCCCGCTGTTATTTCATGTCATCCACCGTCATCACATCCGTCCGCGGCCGCGAGGTCATCGACTCGCGCGGCAACCCCACCGTAGAAGTCGAAATCACCCTGCAAGGAGGAGCCACCGGCCGCGCCATCGTCCCGAGCGGCGCCAGCACCGGCGAACACGAAGCCTGGGAGTTGCGCGACGGTGAGGCCGGCCGTTACCTCGGCAAAGGTGTGCAGAAGGCCGTGGCGAACGTGAACAAAACCATTGCCGGCAGCATCACCGGGCTCGACGCGCTGGATCAGGTCGGTGTCGATCGCGCCATGCGCAAAATCGACGGCACAGCCAACAAAAAGAAACTCGGCGCCAACGCCATCCTCGGCGCCTCCATGGCCACGGCGCACGCCGCCGCCGCCCAACTCGGACAGCCCCTTTTCAAGTACCTGGGGGGACCGAACGCCAAAGTTCTGCCCGTCCCGATGATGAACATCGTCAACGGCGGCGCGCATTCCGACGCCCCCATCGACTTCCAGGAGTTCATGATCATGCCGCGCGGGCTTCCGACCTTCCGCGAGGCGCTGCGGTGCGGCGCGGAGATCTTCCACGCGCTCAAGTCGGTGCTCAAGGGCCGAGGCCTCTCCACCAGCGTGGGTGACGAGGGCGGTTTCGCCCCCAATTTCGCCTCCGCCGAGGATGCACTCGATACCATCGCCAGCGCGGTCAAGAAAGCCGGCTACAAGTTCGGCAAGCAGGTCTTCATCGCGCTGGACTGCGCATCCAGTGAATTTTACGACAAAACCAAGAAGGCCTACGTTTTCAAAAAGTCCGACAAATCCGTCCGCACCGCCGCGGAAATGGTCGCCTACTACAAAAAACTCTGCGCCAAATACCCCATCATCTCGATCGAGGACGGCTGCGCCGAGAACGACTGGGCCGGATGGAAAAAACTCACCGAGGCCCTCGGCGACCAAGTGCAGCTGGTCGGTGACGACCTCTTCGTCACCAATGTGGACTTCCTCCGCAAAGGTATCGACCAAGGAGTGGGCAACTCGATCCTCGTCAAGGTCAACCAAATCGGATCGCTGACCGAGACCCTCGACGCCATCGAGCTGGCCCGCGAGAACCGCTACACCGCGGTCATCAGCCACCGCTCGGGCGAAACCGAGGATGTGACGATCGCCGACATCGCCGTGGCGACCAACGCCGGGCAAATCAAGACCGGCTCACTCTCCCGCACCGACCGCGTGGCCAAATACAACCAACTTCTCCGCATCGAGGAAATGCTCGGCCCAGACGCCGTCTACGGAGGCAAAATGCACGCATGAACATCTTCGACGAGGAAGATTACATCGTCCGCCGCCGACGCCGGAACGAACCGGACTTCTGGCAGCGCCTCAACAAGGTCCTCACGGCCCTTGTCGTCCTCGGCGTGCTCCTCGGCATCGGAGTGATGTTTTATCCCGTCTGGCACAAGCAGCGGGACATGCGCGAACGCATCGCCGCGCTGAGCGCGGATAAAGCCGAGAAAACGGCCCAACTGGCCGCCGCCCGACGGGAACTCCACCTTCTCAAAAACGATCCCGAGTACGTCGAAACCATCGCCCGGGACCGGATCAACGTCATGAAGCCGGGCGAGACCATTTACCGCGTGGAAATCCCGCGCTCCTGACCCGTGTCCAACCCCGAATTCGAAAGCCTCGATACCTCCGGGCTCGCCTCTCGACTGGCGCAGCTACGGAGGTTTCTTTGACTACGAGAAACTTGCGGGCGAGTTGACGGCCGTCGAGGGACGGATGGCCGAACCGGGTTTCTGGGACCACAAGGACAAAGCCCAGGCCGACGTGGAAAAGGTTTCCCGCCTCCGCGGGCTCATCGAACCCTTCCGCGGACTCGAGACCCGTATCGGCGACCTCGCCGTCCTCCACGAGATGGCCGCCGAAGAAGCTGCCGGGGAGGCGCGTACGCAAGCCGAGCAGGAGGTGCTCAAGGAGTTCCACGAGCTCGTGAAAGCTCTCGATGACTTCGAGATCACCTGCCTCCTCGGCGGCGAGTTCGATCGCAACGCCGCCTACATGACCATCCACTCCGGCGCCGGGGGCACCGAGGCCTGCGACTGGGCCGACATGCTCATGCGCATGTACCAGCGCTGGATCGAGCGCCACGGATTGAGGTCCGAAATTCTCGACATCCAACCGGGGGACGAAACGGGCGTCAAATGGGCCACGCTCAAAGTCACCGGCGATTATTCCTACGGCTATCTGCAGACCGAACGGGGCGTGCACCGCCTCGTGCGCATTTCACCCTTCGACAGCAACAAACGCCGCCACACCTCCTTCGCCAGCATCGACGTCACCCCGGAGATCCCCGAGGACGCGCCGATCGAGGTGGAAGAACGCGACCTGAAGATCGACACATACCGCAGCGGCGGCAAAGGCGGCCAAAACGTCAACAAAGTCGAGACCGCCGTCCGCCTCACCCACATGCCGAGCGGCATTGTCGTGGCCTGCCAGGCCGAGCGCAGCCAGGGGCGCAACCGCGACATGGCCATGAAGATGCTCAAAGCCAAACTCTACCAGATCGAGCAGGACAAAAAGCGAGCCGAGGTCGAACGCCAATACGGCGAGAAGGGTGACATCGCGTGGGGCAACCAGATCCGCAGCTACGTCTTCCAGCCCTACCAGATGGTCAAGGACCTCCGCACGGGCGTGCAAACCAGCGACGTGCAGGGGGTGATGGACGGCGACCTCGACGCCTTCATCCACGGAAAACTCCGCGGTCTCACCTACAAAAAAGGCGCCGGCGAGGAGGACGAGGACATTTAGACGCGCGGCACGGCTCGCTCCCGGCTTGGGCTGCTTGCCGTGCTGATCTCCGCCGCGTGCGGGAACATCGATCACGCGGCCTTTGTTTGGCTCGAGAAACCCAGCGGCGCGAAAGGCCACGAAAAAATTGTCCGGACCTCCCGGGGCACCTCCGGGCCGGGCGAGCGCCCCGTCCTGGACGACGCGAGCGATCTCCCCTCGGTCATGATTTTGCCGACCGCGTCGCCCGCGTAGCTTGTGAGAACCATCGCGAACATGTTCGGGACGGCCGGGAAATTCCGCGGTGGCCGGCCCGCAAGGGGGGGGCCTGCGTGATCGGGCAAAATTAGGCCATCAACTCGCGCAAGCGGCACACTTCCTCGTGCAATTTCGCGGCTTCCTTCTTGCGATCGAGCAGCGCGGGAGAGCTTTGACCGAAAATAACCGTCACCTCGAACGAGCGCAGCCCGAGAAATCGCCAGAGATGCGCGACAAAGCCGACGCCGCCCCACCAGCAAATATCCCTGATCGTGTCGCCGGGAGGGTCGGCCCGGTAACCCAACGCGGCCGGTGTCACACCGCAACCGGTTTCGAGAGCGGCCTGCAGCAAAGCACTGCGGAACGGGAGAACTGTTGCGCCGTCCGTGCTGGTGCCTTCGGGAAAAAGAATAACCGGCACGCCCCGCGCCAGCGCGTTTTTGATGTCTTCGACTTGGCCCGTCACCTCGCGCCGGTGCGCGCGGCGAACAAAAACCGTGCCGGCCAGTTCCGCGGCCCACCCGATAAACGGCCACGCCCGGATTTCCGCTTTAGATACAAAACTGCAAGGGCAAGCCGAACCGAGTGCGGCAATGTCGATATAGGACAGATGGTTGCTGACGATCAGGCCGCGGCGCGGCGGCGTTCCCCTCACCGTGAGGCGCCCGCCGACAATGCGCATCGCGACACGCAACATCCATTGCAGCCACAGGACGCCCTGCCCGGCCGTGTTACCGCGTCCGCGTCGGCGAAACAGCAGGTAGGCCGGCAAGGTGAGCGGCAGGAAAGCCGCGAAGAAAGCCAGACGAACGATTCTCCGGATAAAGCCCATCACGATCAGGGCGCGGGAACGTCGGACGGGGTGATCTGCGTCAACACCTGACGGGGGCGCTCCGCGCAAACGATGGCCACAGGCTTGGCGGGAACCCGGCTTCTCCCCCGATAAGCGATCGGCCCGGTAACGCCGGCCACCGGCGCGCCCGACTGGAGTCGCCCGGCCAGATCGGCTCCGTCCGCCGGACGGGCGGCCAGCAGCAAACGCAGGGCGTCGAAGCCGAGGCCCCCGAAGGCATCGGGACTCCCGCGGTAAGAGCCGCGGAAGGCCGCCAAGACGGCGGCAGGCGCCCCCTGCGCCGGATAGGCGTGCGTGGTGAAGTAGACGTCTTCGGCCAGAGGTTCGCCGGTCCAGAAAGACGGGTTGTCATAGCCATCGCCCCCGACGATCGGGCCCTTGAATCCGGCGGCGCGCATCTTGGCGATGACCCGCGCCGCTTCCTTGGCCGATTCGGCCGCGAGATAGATCGCCTCGCAGGAACCGAGATTGCGGGGCAACCCGACCGGCTCGCTGCCGCGGTAAGCCATAACTTCCTCCACCGTGCCTCCCGCTTTTTCGAAGGCGTCGGCAAAGTAGCGCTGGAGCAACCGCGTGTAAATCTGCGTGGAGTCGTAGATGACCGTGACTTTTGCGATTTTTTTTGCCCCGCGCAGCCATTGCGCCGCGGCAGCCGCTTGCACATTGTCCCCGAAGCAGGCGAGGAAGAAACGGGAGCCGACTTGCCGCGGCAAAAGCGGCGACGTCGCCCCTGAGGTGACGAAGACCTTCCCCGCTTTAACCGCCTCCCGTCCCGCCGCCAACGCCGCACCGGTGTCGGAGATGCCGACAAACCCGGCGATGTCCGGATGGTTTTGCAGGACTCCTTTCACCGCTTGGACTGCAGACGCCGGAGTGCTGTCGTAGGGCGCATAGACCAACTCGACCGCTGGTCCGGAGCGGTTGGCCACCGCGGCAGCCGCTTGAGTCCCCCGCCAGGAGGCATCGTCGAGCGGCTTGAGAAATCCAGAGTCGGCGTAAACCGCACCGATCTTGACCGGCGCGGCGGAGGCAAGGGCGGCCATGAAGGTAAGTAGGCTGCAGATCAGGAACTTGGGCATGCGTCTCTTGTAGGTCTGCCCAGCGCGACTGCCAAGCGTCCCGATGGCGAATTTCCGGGAGCCGAAATTCGTGCTGTATAACGGAAACCGGAGACGGAACACTTGCCCTGATGAAATCCCTCCTCTCCCTCCTGCTCCTTCTGCCCCTCACCTCGTTTGCCTCGCTCGAGGAACTCCTCGGCACCGAAATGATCGACGCCAACGGCGACAAAGTGGAAACCTCGTCGCTCGCAGGCAAAGTCATCGGACTTTACTTCTCCGCCGAATGGTGTGGGCCGTGCAAGATGTTCACCCCGGAACTGGTCAAGTTCCGCGACCGCAACGACGAAAAATTCGAGGTGGTTTTCGTCAGCAGCGACCGGAGCGCGGAGGACCAGCAGGAATACATGAAGGACTATGACATGGAATGGCCGGCCATTCCGCATGACTCTCCGCTGCGCGAGCAACTCGGCGGCAAATACGGAATCCGCGGGATTCCCTCCCTCGTCATCGTGGACGACCAAGGCAATCTCATCACCAAAGACGGCCGTTCCGAGTTGAGCGGTTCCGATTCCGATGCGCGCCAAGCCCTGCGCGAATGGCTCCGCGCCGCCGGACAAGGCGACGGCGAGGAAGAGGACTGATCAGTCTCGTCCGCTCCGGAGCACCAACAAGGAAGCGAGCGACGCGACCAGCATCGTCGTGATCAGCACCGAGGCGAAGAGTTTCGGCGCGCCCGCCGCGTAGGCCGTCCATCCGGCAACCGAGCGCCAGCTGAAGGCTGCCACCAGCAGGATCGTGCTGGCCCACGCTGCGACCTTGGCCCAAACCAGACCCTTGAGCATGAGGAAGCCCCAGAGCGTCGAAAGACCTCCGAAGGTTCCACCGGATATCAGCGCCGTCTTCGCCCCCGCCGGATTGGAAAGATAGCCGGCCAGCCCGCAAAGGATGAGAAAGACCCCGAAGCCGACAAACCAGCGGCCGGCAAAAGTCATGACAGCTTCTGCCCTAGCATGTCGCCGACCATCACCGGATTGGCTTTGCCCTTGGACAGCTTCATGACCTGGCCCTTGAGGAAGTTGAGCGCGGCACCTTTGCCCGCTTTGTAGTCGGCCACGGACTGCGGATTGGCGGCGATTACTTCATCGCAAAGCGCTCCGATGGCCCCGGCGTCGCTTTCCTGTTTAAGGCCTTTTTCTTCGACGATGATGCCCGGATCGCGTCCGGTGGCGAACATGTCGGCGAAGACTTCCTTGGCCTGCTTGCCATTGATTTGTCCGCCGGCGACCAGCGCGACGAGCGCGTCGAGTTGCGCAGGCTGGACCGGACACTCGGAAATGGTCTTGTCTGCGGCGGAGAGGGCGCTTTGCAGGTCGTTGAGGATCCAGTTGGCGATCTGCTTGCCGCGCGATGAACCGGTGGCGGCTTTTTCGAAGTAGCCGCCCAACTCGAGGTTGTCGGCCAACACGGCAGCGTCGTATTCGCTGACCCCGAAATCTTTCTCGTACCGCGCACGCTTCTGCGCCGGGGTTTCGGGCAGCAACTCTTTCGCGGCGGCCAGAAGCTTTTCCGTTTTGACCGGCATCAGGTCGGGGTCGGGGAAGTAACGGTAGTCGTGGGCCGATTCCTTGATACGCATGAGCTGGGTCTCGCCCAGATCATCGTCCCAGCGCCGGGTCTCCTGCTGCAGCGCGCCACCATTGCGCAGGACGTCGATTTGGCGGTCGATTTCATAAGCCAGCGCGCGACGCACCCCGCTGATCGTGTTGAGATTCTTGAGTTCGATCTTGGTCCCGAATTTTTCGGTGCCGACCGGACGCACGGAGACGTTCACATCGCAGCGCATCTGGCCTTTTTCCATGTCGGCGTCGGAAACCCCGGCGTAGAGCAGGTGCTGTTTGAGCGAGGTCAGGTAGGCGAAAGCCTCTTCGGGATTGGCGATGTCCGCCTCGGAGACGATTTCCATGAGTGGAGTGCCCGCGCGGTTGAAGTCGATCCCGGACGAACTCTCCAGGTGGAAACTTTTGGCCACGTCCTCCTCGAGGTGGATGCGGGTCAGGCGGATGACCTTGTCTTTTGTGGCGATCGTTTTTTGAGCGTCCTTCGGATAGGCCAGGTCATGCAGCGGCACGCCACCACCGAGACAGAGCGGCATGTCGTATTGCGAAATCTGGTAGTTTTTGGGCATGTCCGGGTAGTAGTAGCTCTTGCGGTCGAACTTGCAGACCTCGGCGATTTTGCAGCCGAGCATGAGACCCGTGAGGATGGTCAATTTGAGCGCCTCCTCGTTCATGACCGGCAGCGCGCCGGGCAACCCGAGGCAGGTCGGGCAGGTGTGGGTGTTCGGCGTGGCCCCGTATTCGACCGGGCAGGCGCAGAACATTTTGCTGCGCGTCTTGAGCTGCACGTGGACCTCGAGTCCGATGGTGGCGATGTAGTCCTGACTCATGGCGTTGGAACGGGCGAAGGTGCCGATTCCTGCAGGGCATAGTCGAGCGCTTTTTCCAACTCGAAGCCGGCGAACGATTGCTGCACCTCCGGATCGGAGGCGATTTCAGCCAGCTTGGGGCTGGTCAGGAGCGAGAAATAATTCCCCTCCGAGGCCGCCCCGACCACCCCCGGATCGGTGAAAAGTTCCATGATCTTCGGTTGGGCGAGAAACTGCTGCGTCTGCGGGTAGGCGAAAAATCGTGCGGTGGCCTCGGGGGACTGGGTCACGCGGAGCAACTTGGTGACGAGCACGTAGACATTCGCGGGCACGATATCGACCTGCTGGACAAGGTCGCCGGCCGCCCCCTCCTCCAAGGAGTCCTTGATGGCGGCAAGTTGCGCGTCGCCCGGGGCGGACTGCCGTGCCTCGGCCACCGCGCCCATCGTACGGAAAATGGAAATTCCTCCCCAGAGGACGAGCAGACCGAAAATCAGCCCGAATAACCCCCCGCCCGCACCGTAAAACAAGCGCACCATACCCGCCGGCTGTTGGGCGGTCTTTTTGAAGAGCAGCGACGAGAGGACGACGGCGGCTAAATAAAACGCCAGCGCCGCGGCCAGGCCGAAGACCAGACGTCCGCCCGGGTAAGGAAGGGGAATAATCCGGTCGGAAACGAATCCTGTCATCCCGGCAAAGATCCACCCGACGCCACCCGCCACCACCAGAGCAAGCACGCTCATCCCGTGACGCATGACCCCGCGCCGCCATCCGCGCCAGATTTCGAAAAGGAGATAAAGCCCGGCAGCGAGCCAAAGCCAACCGCTCATTTTGCCGCAGACTGAGCGCGTTGGCGCAGAGCGTGATCGGCCAAGACGAGCCAGACCATCGCTTCGACAATGGGCACGGCACGCGGGATGACGCACGGGTCGTGGCGTCCGCGGGCAGCGAGCTCGGCAGCTTCACCACCGGCGGTGACTGTTTGCTGCTTGCTGGCGATGGTGGCGGTCGGTTTGAAGGCGATGCGAAACGTGATATCTTCGCCGTTGCTGATGCCGCCCTGCACGCCGCCCGAGCGATTGGTCACGGTGCGGGTGCGCCCCTCCCGCATTTCGAAAGCATCGTTGTGTTCACGTCCGGTGAGTTTGGTTCCCTCGAAACCGGAGCCGATTTCGAAGCCTTTGGTCGCGGGCAGACTGAGCATGGCTTTGGCCAAATCGGCCTCGAGCTTGTCGAAAGCGGGCTCGCCCAAGCCGGGAGGACAGCCGCGGACAACGCATTCGATGAGTCCGCCGACAGAATCACCGTCGGACCGTGCTTCCTTGATGAGGGCGATCATTTTGTCCGCCGTGGCGGCATCGGGGCAACGGACGGCATTGGCCTCGATTGCTTCGCGGGTCACCGTCGAGACATCGACCAGTGCCTCGATTTGATGCACACGACTGACCCAAGCCAGCACATCGATACCGGGATGCAGGGCTTCGAGGACTTTGCGGGCCACCACCCCGGCGGCGACGCGTCCGATCGTTTCGCGTGCGGAGGCACGCCCCCCGCCCTGCCAATTGCGGATGCCGTATTTGGCCTGGTAGGTGAAATCGGCGTGGGACGGTCGGAAGGTCGTCTCCATTTCGCTGTAGGCCTCGGGCCGCGCATCTTCGTTGCGCACGAGGATCGCGATCGGCGTGCCGAGGGTCTTGCCTTGGAACACACCGGAAAGGATTTCGCAGCGATCTGCCTCCTTGCGGGGCGTGACGATATCGCTCTGGCCGGGGCGACGGCGGTCTAGTTCCTTCTGGATGTCGGCCTCGGTCAGGTCGAGTTGCGGCAGACAGCCGTCAATGACCACACCGACGCCGCCCCCGTGGGACTCGCCCCACGTGGCGATGCGGAAAAGCTGGCCGGCAACACTCGACATTGGCCGCCATTATAGCCGCGCCATCAGGGGAAGCGAGGATACTTGGAGAAGTCCGGCTTGCGCTTCTCCACGAAGGCCTGCTTGCCCTCTTTGGCCTCTTCACTGAGGTAATAGAGGAGAGTGGCATTGCCGGCGAGGTCGAGCAGCCCCATCTGGCCGTCGCAGTCGGCGTTGAGGGCGGCTTTCAGGCAGCGCAGGGCCATGGGCGAAAGCTCGAGCATTTCCCGGCACCACTTGAGGGTTTCGTCCTCGAGACGGGCGAGCGGCACCACGGTATTGACCAAGCCCATGTCGAGCGCCTGCTGCGCATCGTATTGGCGGCAAAGGAACCAGATCTCGCGGGCCTTTTTTTGTCCGACCACGCGCGCGAGATAGCTGGCGCCGAGCCCCCCGTCGAAGGATCCGACCCGCGGCCCCGTCTGACCGAACCGCGCATTGTCGGCCGCGACGGTCAGGTCGCAGACCACGTGGAGAACATGTCCACCCCCGATGGCGTAGCCGGCCACCATGGCAACGACCGGTTTGGGCAGGCTGCGAATTTGTTTTTGCACATCGAGGATATTGAGTCGCGGGACACCATCCGCGCCGATGTATCCGCCTTCACCTCGCACTTTCTGATCCCCGCCAGAGCAGAAAGCCTTGCCCCCCTCGCCAGTCAGAACAACCACACCGATCGAGGCATCGTCGCGGCAGTGGTCGAAGGCATCCTTCATTTCCTCCACGGTTTGCGGACGGAAGGCGTTGCGGACCTCGGGGCGGTTGATGGTGATCTTGGCGATCCCGTCCTCCGTTTTTTCGAATTTCAGGTCCGTGTAATCCTTGATTTTGTGCCAGACCGTGTGGGCCATGCCGGAAGAAAAGCAGAAGATGGAAGGTTGAGGAAGTAGAAGCGGTCGACCGCCGCCAGTCCTCGAGGAACCGGAGACGCACCCGCTGGTTCGGCGCTTCAGAGTCCTGCGGCGCGCAGAAGCAACTCGAGAAATTTGGCGGCCTCGGCGGCGAAAGTGGCTGCATGGGCCAACAACTCGCGCCCGAAGCTGGCAAAGCTGACATAGGGCGTGGCCACGATGAGGAGCAACGAGAGAACCAGAAGGTTCATCAAGTAGATGACGGTAAGCGAAAAGAAGGTCCCCCCGTAATGCAGATCGGACTGGCCCTTGGGGATCATGGCAACGGTAAAGCAGGCGTGGAAGCCCCAGGTGAAACCGAGCAGGCCGTAGAGGATTTTGGTCGCCAATTCGGCGTGCGGTTGAAGGTCGTAAAACGCGGAAGCAATACCGTAGGCGACGATCACGAAGACGCTGTAGATGGGGATGAAATACGGGGCGAGAGCGATCCAAGTGTTGATCTTCGAGGAGACGATATACCCGCCCTCACGACTGACATTGAAAGCGGAGACACGGCCGAGCATGAGTTTGACCATGAGAGCGTGGGTCAATTCGTGGCCGAAAACATAAACGGTAAGCCACTTGGGGAGACCAAAGTAAATGATCAGCCAGCAAACAAGACCGAGCCCGAAGAACCAGAACTCCGGCGTCATCCAAAAATGCGGGCGCCCGGGCACCTGCGACGTGAAGGCGTCGATGAGAGCGCTGAAGAACGCCGCGGTCAGCACGTAGCAGACGGGCAGAAGAAAAAGACCGACGAAAAATTTGACCCAGCGCACCGGGACGGTGACGACATCCCCGCGGGCCGTGCACGAGGCATTGAGACGGTTGTCCCGCGGCGGCTTGCGGCGGGAAGCTTTCGGCATCGGGCGATGCGGGTCGTCAGGCGCGACCCATGTAGGCGCCGGTGCGCGTGTCGATCTTCACCATCTCGCCCTCCTTGATGAAAAGCGGGACGTTGACGACAAGCCCGGTCTCGAGCGTGGCGCTCTTTTGCACATTGCTGGCCGTGTCGCCGCGCACCCCCTCGGGCGACTCGACGACCTTCAGCGTGACAGAAGGCGGAATCTCCACCTCGACCGCCTTGCCCTCGGCGTAGAGAACGTCGATTTTGAGATTTTCCACGAGGTAGTCTTTGGCCGAAGAGAGCAAATTTTCGTCGAGTTCAAGCGACTCGTAGCTCTCGGGATCCATGAAGTGATAACCTTGGTGGTCTTTGTAACTGAACTCGAGCGGGCGGCGCTGCAGGTCGACAAGTTCGACTTTTTCCGTCGAACTGAAGCGAACATCGCTCGATTTGCCGGTTTTGATGCTGCGGATGATGGCCTGCACGAAGGCGCGGAGGTTGCCGGGCGTGCGGTGATGGACTTCCAAAACGACGTAAGTGTCGTTGTTGTATTTGATGGCCATTCCTTTGCGGAGGTCGTTGGCTGCGGGCATGGGTGTTGTTTGGGTGAGGGCTTGCGAATGCGGAGATCAGACACCTTGGAGGCGCGAGAGATCCTGTGAGTCGATGATGCCGATGGGGCGGTTTGCGGAATCCACCACAACCAGATCGTCGACGCGGTGGGTCTTTAGCATGTGCAGAGCTTCGGCGGCAAGCTTGTCGCCGCCGATGGTGAGCGGCGATTTGCTCATGAAGTCCCGCACCGGTTGCGACCCGAGGTCGGGATGAGACTGGTAATGGCGGGCCAGATCGCCGTGGGTGAAAACGCCCGACAACTTTCCTTCGGCCCCGACGATGGCCGATGCGCCGGCACGGCATTCGGTCATTTTCTTCAGGACATCGAGGACCTTGTCGTTCTCGCCGCAAATGGCGACCTGCGCACCTTTGCGCATGATCTGGTTGACACGGTAAAGCAGGGCACGGCCGAGGGTACCCCCCGGATGAAAACGCGCAAAGTCTTGCTTGTCGAAGCCTCGAGCCTCGAGCAAGACCATGGCGAGCGCGTCACCAAGCGCCAGCATGGCGGTGGTGCTGCTGGTCGGGGCTAGATTGAGCGGACAAGCCTCCTGCTCCACCGAGACGTCGAGGCAGACATCGGCCGCTTGCCCGAGCGTCGAGCGGGGCTGACCGGTCAGGGCGATGAGCTTCACCTCGAAACGCGCCAGAGGCGGGAGGATATTGAGAAGTTCGACGGTCTCGCCCCCGTAGCTGATGGCCAAGACGACGTCACCGTCGGCCACCAGGCCGAGGTCGCCATGGAGGGCATTGAGGGAGTTGAGGACCACCGCCGTGGATCCGGTGCTGGTCAGGGTGGCCGCGATTTTGTCGCCGATGTGACCCGACTTACCCACTCCGCAGACGACGATTTTGCCGCGATTGGAAAGGGAATCCATCATCAGCGCAATGGCACGACCGAAGGCGGCACCATCGAGACGGTCGGCCAAACGACGGAGTTCGTCGGCTTCGGTGCCGATGACCTTGCGGGCGAGGGATAAGTAGTCCATCCGGGACGCCATGTTCGTTTCGGGGCGCCCCGCATGGCGAGGCGTTTTTCATTGTTGCGGCGGACACGGTCATCTTTAAGATGCCCGATATGAGCCGAGGACTCGCCGCTCTCCTATTGCTCACCACCTTGGTTCCCGTGGCCGCGCAGGACTTCGTGGCCCCGGCGCAACCGCGGCGCGAGATCCGACCGCCCGCCCCGAAACCGGTGACACCGCTCGATCCGGATTCCGTTGTCGAAGGGGTGGTGGCCGCGGCTTTCCAGACACGGCAACCGTGGCAACTGGTCAATCCGCTCGCGCCCAAGGGCTACGGCGACGGCCGCTACCTGACGTCGTGGGACCCGGATGACGAAGGCAAGCCCAAGGGTTTCATTCTTTTCGGCATCCGATTCTGGTAAAGCCGGGCAGGCCACCCGGTCGATGCGTCTTCTCTTCATCAAACTGCGCCACATCGGCGACGCGCTGCTGCTCACGCCGACTCTGGCTGCGGTGAAGCAGGCGCTGCCCCGCTGTGAAATCTGGGTGGTCGTGCGCAAGGGTAGCGAGGGGATCCTCGCCGGCTGTCCTCATATCGACCAACTGCGCACGGCCATGATCCCGGAGCACGGCAAGGCACGCGATGAGTACCGCGGACGAGACCGCCGCCTGTTGGCTGAGCTGCGCGCCGCCCGCTTCGAGCATGCTTTCGAGCTGAGCGGCGGCGACCGCGGGCGCTGGATGGCCCTGCTGAGCGGAGCTCGCGGACGTACCGCCAACACTCCCGGCCGTGCGTTCCCCAAGTGGTGGCGTCTAGCCTTCAATCGTCCCTCGACACGCCGTCGCTTCGGGTGGCACGAATTGCAGCGCGACTATCTGACGGTCGCCGACATTCTTCCCCTACCCGAGGAGATCCCCGCCTTCCGGTTCGAGCCGTCCGCCCGCCAGACTTGGGCACCAGCGCAGGCCTTCGACGAGTTCGCAGTCGTTCACGCCGGGACTCGCTGGGAAAGAAAATCGTGGCCCGAGGAGCGCTGGATCGAGGCCGGGCGGGCGCTGCTCGAACGCGTTCCGCGAATCGTGCTCAGCAGCGGACCGGATCCGCGGGAGCGCGCCCTCAACGGGCGCTTGTGCGCGGCACTCGGTCCCCGGGCCATCTCGACCGACGGCCAGACGGATTGGTCCCAACTGGCGTGGCTGCTTTCACGGGCCAAACTTTTTGCGGGGGTGGATACGGCGGCGATGCATCTGGCCGCCGCTTGCCAGTGCCCGACCGTGGCCCTCTTCGGGGGGTCGAAATATTTCGAATGGTATCCCTGGCGGGTGCGGAGCCTCGTGGTGAGGCCGCAGGCGTGGATCGGCGAGGAGCGGACAGCAGGCATGCCGGACAGCGAACTGATGCGCGCGATCCCGGTGGAAAAGGTTGTCGCCGCCTTCGACGAGGTGCTGGCGGGCGGCGGGACCGTCCGCCCCGCGGAGAGTGCCCTAGTGCTTGCGGCGTAACATGAGGTCCGCGAGACCGTGCAAAATCCGGGCGCGAGGACCCAGCGGGGCCAGGGCCTGGACGGCGTTGTCCGTCCAGCGCGCCGCCAATTCCCGCGAGCCCTCCAACCCGTAAAGGGCGGGGAAAGTCATTTTCCCGGCGGCGATGTCCTTGCCGGCGGTTTTGCCCAATTTTTTCGCGCTCTGCGTTGCGTCGAGGACATCATCCTGGATTTGGAAGGCCAAGCCGAGGGCGAAACCGAAACGATCAAGGGCCTCGATCTGGCGGCCGGTTCCGCCACCGCTCAGGCCTCCGAGTTTGAGCGCGGCGCGCAACAACATGCCGGTCTTGGCGGCGTGGATAAAATAGAGCGCGGGTTCGGAAGGCTTCCGTCCCTCGGCTTCGAGGTCGGCCATTTGGCCCGCGATCAGCCCGCGCGATCCCGCGGCCCGGGCCAATTCGGCGACAAGATTTCCGGCGGTGACCGGCTTCCTGGGCTTGGCCGAGACCAACACCGCAAACGCCTCGGTCAGCAGAGCATCGCCGGCCAGCACGGCGACGCCCTCGCCGAAAACTTTGTGCGATGTCGGCTTGCCGCGGCGCAGGTCGTCGTTGTCCATGCAGGGCAAATCGTCGTGGACCAGCGAGTAGGTGTGGACCAACTCGACCGCGCAGGCCGCGGGGAGCGCATCGCGCACCGTCCCGCCGCAGGCTTCGGAAGCCGCACAGCACAAAACCGGACGGAGGCGCTTGCCGCCGGCAAGGAGACTGTAGCGCATGGCGCGGTGGATGGTGGCGGGTTTGGTGCGCGCCGGTGGCACGGAGGCGCGCAACGCCGCGGTGACAGCCGCGCGCGTGCGGCGCAGCCAAACTTGGAGCGAGTCGGGTTTCACGGTTTTTGGCCGTCCCGCTTGGCCGCGAGAACGGGGATCACTTTGGCCAACGGCAGGCAGTTCACGATGTCCTTTGCGGTCAACCAGCCCTTGCGGGCGGCACCCACCCCGAAATACAGGCTCTGCAGCCCCCCGACGGAATGCGCATCGGGGTTGATAACACACCGCACTCCTTTCTCCTTGGCCAGACGCCACCACCGCCAGTCCAAGTCGAGGCGGTGCGGATCGGCGTTCAACTCGATGATGGTTCCCGTGGCCGCGGCGGCATCGAGGATGTCGGGGATGTTCACGGCGTAGGCATCTCGCTTGAGCAAGAGACGCCCGGTGAGGTGCCCTAGCATGGTCACCTGGCGGTTTTCCATGGCACGGACAAGGCGCTTGGTCATCTCCGCTTCGGGAAGGGTGAATGACGAGTGCACGCTGGCCACCACGTAGTCGAGTTGCGCAAGAAGGGAATCGGGAAAATCGAGTGTACCGTCCTTGAGAATGTCGCACTCCGTGCCGGCGAAGAGACGGAATCCGTCGAAGCCTTTGTTCAGCGCCTTGATCTCGGCGATTTGTTTTTTGAGACGGGCGGCGTCGAGCCCGTTGGCCTGGACAGAAGCTTTGCTGTGATCGGCGATGCCCAGGTATTGGAGGCCGAGGTCCTGGGCGGCGGCCGCCATCTCGGCCAATGTGTTGCGACCGTCGCTGGCCCGCGTATGGCAGTGGAATGTTCCCTTGATCTGCTCGAGCCTCACCAAGTCAGGGAGCTTGTGCCCGGCCGCTGCCTCGAATTCGCCGCGGTCTTCCCGCAACTCGGGCTCGATAAAATCGAACCCGAAGAGTTCGTAGAGATCACGCTCGTCGCGGATCTCGGGGATTTTCGGTGCACCCTTTTTCGCCGGGGCGAGCCGGTATTCGTTGAGGGTCCATCCCCGGTCCTGGGCGAGCCCGCGCAGGCGGATATTGTGCTCCTTGCTCCCGGTGAAGTAGTTCTGCGCGAAGGGAAATTCCGCGTCGGTAACCACGCGCAGGTCGGCTTGGATGCCGTCCTTGAGCACGGCGCTGGATTTGGTGTCACCCGCGGCGATGACCTTCTCCACGAGCGGATGCTCACGGAAGGCGCGGGAGACAACTGCCGGCTCGTTGGTCGAAACAATGAGATCAATATCGTGCACCGTGTCGTTGCGACGCCGCGTGCTGCCTCCGAGCGAGATGCGGACCACTTCGGGCAACGCGCGCAGATCGTCGTAGATCGTGCGGGAATCGTGCGCGGCGACCGAGGCGAGGTGCCGGCCCGCGCCCTGCTTCATCGAGTCCAACGCCTGCAGGAGTTTTTCCTCCGTCTTGGCGCCGAAGCCCTCCAGCCCCGCCACCTTGCCCGAGCGGCAGGCTTTCTCGAGGTCGGCGAGGGAGGCCACTTTGAGCTTCTCGTAAAGCGCTTTGATTTTTTTCGGCCCGAGGCCGGGAACATCGAACAACTCGAAAAGCTTCGGCGGAAATTGGGCAACGAGGTCGTCGTAGTAGGGCAGCTTCCCGGTGGTGACGAGGGTGGAGATTTTTTCGCGCAGGGCTTCCCCGATACCGGCGATGCCTTGGAGGCCGGTCTCGCGCACCAAAGTGCCGAGGTCACCCTCCAGAAGTTCGAGGGTGCGAGCGCCGTTGCGGTAGGCGCGCACTTTGAAGGGGTTCTCGCCCTGGAGTTCGAGGAGAAGCGCGATACGTTCGAGAACTTCGACCACCCGGTCGCGGGTCACGGGAGTCATATCAACGGGTGTAGGTGGCAACGCGGTTGCGCCAACCGGGCAGCCAGCGGCTTTCGCCCCGGGCGCGGGGAGATAATTCCACGCGGCGGGTGAGGACCCGGTCGGCGCTCTTGGCGAAAGCGGCGGTGGGCGATCCGGTGTCGGACATGCCGGCCAGCACTTGGGCCAAGCCCCATCCTTCGCCTTGGTAGCGTTCGGTGGGTGAGGTCCCCTCGCCTTTGAAGTTCACGTAGTCCATGAGCGGATAAAGTCCACCGGGGGCGTTGGCCACGCGGTAGAAGTTGCGGCGGATTTTTTCGCGCTCGTTGGCGGGGGCGGCGGCGAGCATTTTCGGGAGAGCGGCTTCGAGGCGCAGGGCGGCAAAGCGGGCTTGTGGTCCGACGGTCGAGGCCAGCAGCGAGCGGAGCTCCTCCATGCGGGGCGAGCGGAAGTCGGCCATGAACGAGGCACGGTCGGGCCACGGACAGGCCTTGGCCGAGACGAGCCAAGCGGGAAGCCTCACGCCTTGCCCTCGCAGGAACTCGACGAGAGCGGGAAAACTCTCTTTGAAAGGCCCGCGTTGGCCGGCGGGGTACCAGATGAAGTGGCCGATCCCCAGCGAGGGGAAATCCTCGCCCTTGTTCCAAGAAGTCAGCCCGTCTTTGGTTCCCGCGCACTCATTGCGCCAGATCTTTTCGCCGATACTGTCCGCTTCGGTATCGCTCACGCGGATAGCGGTCGCGTCGGCGCGGACTCCGACCGCGCAAACCAAGGCCAGAACGGCGAAGGCGCGGAGGAGGAAGAGGCTCACCGCTGGGTCGCTCAGGCCCCGCCGACCCGCATGGGCATGAGAACGTAGACGAAGGGCGCGTTGATTTTGATCACTCCCGGACTGATGTCGTCGATCAATTCGATATGAACCTCGTCCTCGCTGAGGTAGCGCAGAGGAGCCATGAGGAACTCGGGATTGAAAGCGATGGAAATTTCTTTGCCCTTGTAGGCCACCGCCAGCGCCTCGCGGGCCTCGCCCACTTCCGGGGTGTTGCAGCTGATGTCGAGGTTGCCCTTTCCAAACGTCAGACGGACCGAGGCCGTTTTCTCGCTGTTGAGGAGCGAAACGCGGCGCACGGCATTGAGCAGCGACTCGCGCTCCACGGTGACACGCTCGTTGACCTTGGTCGGGATGACCTGCACATAGTTGGGATAGTTGCCCTCGACGAGTTTGGAGATAAGCGTGGTCGGACCGCAATCGAACTGCACCATGTTCTGGGCGAGGCGGACCACGACGTCCCCGTCATCCTTGAGAGCGCGCATCAGCTCGTGAATGGCCTTGGTGCGGACGATGAACTCGCGCTCCTGACTCTTGGGGATTTCGAGATCGTTGACTTCGGCCAGGGCAAGGCGGCGACCGTCGGTGGCCACGAGGGTGAGTTTGTCGCCCTTGAACGAGAAGAAGATGCCGTTGAGCACGTAGCGCGTCTCGTCGAGCGAGATGGCGTAGTGGGTTTTGCGCAGCGCGTCCTTCAGATCCGCCGACTTCAAGGTGAATTCCACGGGGCCGTCGAAAGCGGGCAGGCCGGGGAATTCCGCCTCCGGGAGGCCGAAGATTTTGTAGACGCCCGCACCGCTGTGGAGGGTCGCCACGCTCTTGGCGTCGACCTCGACGTCGATATCCGTTTTCGGGAGATCTTTGACCAGCGTACTCAAGCGCTTGGCCGGCAGGGTGGTGGTGCCCTGTTTGCCCGTCTTGGCCGCGACTTTGGTGCGCACGGTGAAATCCAGATCCGTGGCGGTGAGCGTCAGAGTGTCGCCCTCGGCTTGGAGGAGGACATTGGACAGGATCGGGAGGGTGCTGCGCGGGTTGACGGCACTGACCGCGTTGGTGAGACCGTCGGCGAAGGCTTCTTGGGAGATGGTGAATTTCATGATCTGTTGGCGTGTCCGCCCGAGCAGACTGTGCGGACGATGTATGTCGGAAAATTCCGGCGTCCTGTCAAAGCCAAAGCCCCTCCCCGCATCACCTTTGCAGCGAGGCCTCGAGGAAACGAACGACCTGCCGCAGGTTTTCTTCCTTGTCCATGCGGTTTTGCACCGTCTTGCAGGCGTGGATGACGGTACCATGGTCCTTGCCACCGAAAGCCTCCCCGATGTCCTGCAGGGAACATTTGGTCAAACGCCGCGAAATGAACATGGCGACCTGCCGGGGAAAAGCGATGTTGGCCGGACGGCGTTTGCTGGTCATGTCGGCCAACCGTACGTCGTAGTGCTCGGCCACCTTGCGCTGGACTTGGTCGATGTTGACCGCGCGGCGGGCTTCCTCCTGGAGAATATCCCGCAGGAGGTGCTCGACGGACTCGTCACTGAGGGGGCGCCCGCTCAGCGAGGCGAAAGAGGCCACACGCAAGAGCGCACCCTCGAGGCGGCGGACGTTGGATTTGATGCGATGCGCCAGATACTCGAGCACATGGGTGGGGAGGGTAACCTGGAGGCTGTCGGCCTTTTTACGGAGAATGGCCAACCGCGTCTCCATGTCGGGCGGTTGGAGTTCGGCCGTCAGGCCCCACTCGAAGCGCGAGACAAGGCGCTGCTCGAGTTGGGCGATCTCACTGGGGGGCTGATCGCTGGAGAGGACGATCTGTTTGCGGCCCTCGAACAGCGAGTTGAAGGTATGGAAGAACTCCTCTTGGGAACGCTCCTTGCCGGCCAGAAACTGGATGTCATCGATCAGCAGGACATCGGCTTGGCGGTAACGCTTGCGGAACTTGACCAGGGAATTGGTCTGGATGGCCTGGATGAATTCGTTGGTGAAAGTCTCGCTGCGCAGATAGGCCACTTTGGCGCCGCGCTTGGAGCGCGCGATGTGGTGGCCGATGGCATGCAGGAGGTGCGTCTTGCCGAGACCGACGCCACCGTGGATGAAGAGAGGATTGTAAGTGCGCGAGGGCGACTTGGCCACCGCGAGCGAGGCGGCATGGGCGAACTCGCTGTTGCTGCCGACGACAAAGCTGTCGAAAACGTAGCGGGGGTTGAGCCCGTAGGAGTCGCGCGCTTTCTCTTCGGCCTCGACCTCCACCTCGGCGTTGCCCGGGGCTTCCTTGGCGGGCGTGTCGGCGAAGTTTTCACCGTTGGACACGACAAACTTGAGCTTCCTCTTTCCGCCCAGCACGGTGAGGAGTGCAGCTTGGACTTGCGCGGCGTAATTACTCTCGATCCATACCTGGTAGATGCTGTTCGGCACGGCCAGCGTGAGAGCCTTGGCATCGAGGGCCTCGAGCTTCGCAGTGGAAAACCAGCGATCGAAAACGCCCTGGCCCAATTCATCGCGCAAGGCCGATGAAATCTGGGCCCATGGGTTTTCGGCCTCTCCGGAAACCGGAGAGTTATTCACTTTGTTCTTGGCGGAGACGGGGGACGACGAGGCGGCTGGACGGCTAGAGCGGCGCGGTCGGGAGGGCGTGTTCCGGGAAGACGAGCTTGGGGAGGCTTGTCGGGGCATAAAATCCTTCTGTTAGGCGGTGGAAATGGTTGGTAGGCATGGCCGCGCGAGCGCCCATGAGGTTTGCGCTCCGGCGGCGGCGCGCAGCACCGTTCCCCACCGGAAGTGAACGACGGAGGGAACAAGGTTGATCACGTCTATTCACAAGTTGTTCACAGCGGTGATTCATGTCCTTCGGCGTCACAAGCGCGAGCGTATCGGCGCGAAAATTGCCGCACAAACTTTTTTCTGCGCTGTGTAAACTTTTTGTCAAAATCGCTTGACGTTGCCCCGCGCCGCGCGGAGCCAGCGCTCGTCGAGCGCACCGGGCCGGGCCTCCACCCACGAAGTTGAATCCGCCGTTTGCGGATGAACATCCGCGGAAAATTTTCACCGCGCGCAGGCAACGCGTGCGGACGCGGTGGCGCGTTTCAAGCGATGTCTTTGGCGAGCACTTTCGACTGCCGGCCACCTGCGTCATACTTCCTGCGCCGACCGGGCGGAAGAATTTCGGGCGCAGCTTCGCGGAACCCGCCTTTGAGCTGGAGATACTTGTAAGCCTGCGTGCTGAGCGCAACGAGTTGCTTGAGTCCTTTTTCCCTCGCCAGTGTTTCGGTGAAGGCCATGAGTTTGCGTCCGTGCCCTTCATTCTCGTGGTCCTTGTGCACGTAGAGACAGGCCAGCTCGCCGCACTGGTCCTCGGGATAGGCGTGCAGGGCCACGCAGCCGACGAGTTTCCCGTCGGTTTCGAGTACCCAGTAATCCTGCATTTGCTCGAGAATCTCGGCCCGCGTCCGCCGCACAAGTTCCTCGTTGTCCATCGACTGCCGGATGAGCGACATGATCGACCGCACGTCCTTTTTGAAAATCTTCCGGATCTGCTGGTATTCGTTCGAGTAAATCATGGTGCCGATTCCCTCGTTGCTGAACACCTCGTCGAGGAGGGCCTCGTTGACCCTGCCGTCGAGAATGTGCACCCGCGGCACGCCCTGGCGGCAGGCTTTGGCCCCGTAGTCGATCTTCGAATAAAGATTGGGAGCATCCCCGTTCTTCCGCTTTTTGCAGAGATCGTCCGCTTCCGCCATTCCCAGTTGCCGCGGCAACGCCACACCTCCGGGCAATTTCGTGTCCGCGGAAAGATAGATGACCTTAGCAGCCTGCAGAGCCTCGGCCAATTCGGCCGCGGCGTGGTCGGAGTTGACCCGGTAGGTGTGTCCCTCGCCGTCGAAACCGAGCGGCGCGACAACGGGAATGATCCCCTCGTGCAGCAGCATGTGCAGACATTTCGCATCGATGCGCTCGATCCGCCCCGTGTTCTCCTGGTCGATGCCGCCGAGAATTCCCGCCGGGTGCGCGATGACCGCGTTGGCATAAGCCGCCCGCAAATCCACGGAGGCCAAGCCTTCGAGAATCTCGTGCGTCAGCCGCATGGCCGCATCGATGCTCAGTTCGAGGGTGGCTGCGTCCGTGATGCCGGTGCCGTCGGTATTGCTTGCTTTGACACCCGCGCGCCGGGCCGCTTCCAGCACCTGATGGCTGGCGCCGTGAACCAAAACAACCCGGATGCTCAGCGACCGCAAGACGGCCAAATCCAACAAAATGTTGGCGAAGTTGGACGAGGCGGCAATTTCCCCGTCCACGGCCACCACGAAGATCTTCTCGCGGAAGCGCGGCACGTATTGGAGGATTTCCCTCAGGTCGGAGACATTCACAGGGGCAGAGTTAGGGGTTTTCTCTGGCAAATATCAACGCGGAAACCCCCGGACCATTCTTTACATCGGGGCTTCCGCCTGCCATTCTACGCGGTCCATGTCGATTCTCATCAACGTCCTCATTGCCATCCATGTGCTGGTCTGCCTTCTCATGGTTGGGGTCGTACTCATGCAGCGTCCCAAAAACGAGGGCCTGGGTGCCGCGTTTGGCGGGGGGATGACCGAGAACATCTTCGGCGCGCAAACAACCCACGTGCTGCAGAAATTCACTGTTTGGCTCGGTATTGTCTTCTTTGCCCTCACCCTTCTTCTCGCCATCCTTTACGCCAAGCGGGGAACCGGCGAGACCGCCATCCAGAGGGAACTTCTCAGCCAGCCCGTACCCGCAGCCAGCGCCACCCCGGCCGCCGCTCCTGCCGCGTTGGAAAATCCCGCGGTCGAAGCTGTCGCGCCGGCCGCTACCCCGGTGGTGGTCACAACCGAACCGATCGCGGTCGAGGCCGTTGCCGCGGAAGCAGCCGAAGCTCCCGCCACCCCGGCTCCTCCCGAGCCCCCCGCCGCCGGAGCCGCCGCACCCGCACCCGCGGGCAACTGACCGTTTGCCGCGCCAGCCATGCGCACGCTCGGCACGTTGGCTGAAGCGGCTGCCTTCCGGGCCTCTGTCACCTCGCCCGTGGTTCTCGTCCCGACCATGGGGGCGCTCCATGCCGGGCACGCCGCGTTGATAGACGCGGCCCGGGGACACGCCGGCAACCAAGGCACCGTGGTCGTCAGCATCTTCGTCAACCCGACGCAATTCGGCCCGCACGAGGATCTCTCCAAATATCCCCGCACCCTGGACGCCGACCTGCAGCTCTGCGCCGCGCACGGTGCCGACACCGTCTTCACCCCGAACGCATCCGAGATGTATCCGCCGGGAGACTCGACCTTCGTCGACGAAACTGTGCTCTCGCGCGGACTGTGCGGCGCACAGCGCCCGGGACATTTCCGAGGCGTCTGTACCGTGGTGGCCAAGCTCTTCAATATGATCCGTCCCGACGCCGCCATTTTCGGCGAGAAGGACTACCAGCAATTGGCCGTTGTCCGCCGCATGACGCGCGATTTGTCCTTCGGCATCGACATCATCGGCCACCCCACCGTGCGCGAGGCCGACGGACTCGCCCTGAGTTCGCGCAACCGCTACCTCGACGCCGTCGAACGGAAACGCGCCGCCGCGTTTCCGGCCGCGCTGTCCGCCGCGACGCAAGAAACCGACCCGGCGCTGATTGTCGCCAAGGCGACCGAACTCATCACCGCCGGCACCGGATCCGCCCCGCAATACGTCGAGGTGGTCGATGCCGAGACCCTCGAACCCGTCACCCTGCTGGACCGTCCCGCCGTGCTTGCCGCCGCGGTGAAAATCGGCGAAACACGCCTCATCGACAACGTGCGGTTGGCGCCGCGGCATGCAAAAATTTGACCATATCGTCCTTGGCTCCGGTATCGCCGGCCTGACTTACGCGCTCAAAGCCGCCGCCCACGGTTCGGTCGCCGTGGTGACCAAACGCGCCAAAACCACCACCAACACGGCGTGGGCCCAAGGCGGCGTGGCCTGCGTGACCAGCCCGGAGGATTCCTTCGAATTGCACGTCAAGGACACCCTCGAGGCCGGTGCGGGGCTTTGCCACGAAGACATCGTCAATCTCGTCGTGCGCGAGGGCCCCGAGCGGATCCGCGAACTGATGGAGCTCGGTATGTCCTTCGACCTGCGCGAAACGCCCGACGGCGGCACCGAGCTCGACCTCGGGCGCGAGGGCGGACACTCCAAGCGCCGCATCCTCCACGCCCACGACTTCACCGGACTGGAGATCGAGAAAACCCTCGTGGCCGCCGTGGAAAAACATCCGTCGATCACCGTGCTGGAGGACCACATGGCCATCGACCTCATCACCACCGGCAAACTCGGCTATGCCACCGAGGACCGCGTGGTCGGCGTCTACGTGCTCGACGAAAAATCCGGCGAAGTCCTCACCCTGCGCAGCGACCGCATCGTGCTGGCCACCGGCGGCTGCGGCAAAGTCTACCTCTACACGACCAATCCCGACATCGCTTCCGGCGACGGCGTGGCCATGGCATGGCGCGCGGGCGCGGCGGTGAGCAACATGGAATTTGTCCAGTTCCACCCGACCTGCCTGTTCCACCCCGAAGCCAAATCGTTCCTCATCAGCGAAGCCGTGCGCGGGGAAGGCGGGCGCCTCGTCGACGAAAGCGGCACGCCCTTCATGGACCGCTACCACGCGCTGAAAGATCTCGCCCCGCGCGACATCGTGGCCCGCGCCATCGACGCCGAGATGAAACGCACGGGGGCCAAATGCGTCTTCCTCGACATCACGAGCAAGCCCCGGGAATTCCTCGAGGAGCGCTTCCCGAAAATCTACGAAACTTGCGCGTCCCTCGGCATCGACATCGCCACGCAACCGATTCCCGTGGTCCCCGCCGCCCACTACCAATGCGGCGGCGTGAAAACCAACGACCAGGGCGAGACCACCCTGCGCGGACTCTTCGCCATCGGCGAAGTGGCCTGCACCGGCCTGCACGGCGCCAACCGGTTGGCCAGCAACTCCCTGCTCGAGGCCCTTGTTTTCGCCCACCGGGCTTCGCTCAAGGCGACAAAAAACCACCGCACCTCCGAGGAAATCCAACTCCCCGAGTGGCGTCCCGGCAGCGTGACCGACGTGGACGAGTTGGTCGTGATCTACCACAACTGGGAAGAAATCCGCCGCCTCATGTGGGACTACGTCGGCATCGTCCGCACCGACAAGCGCCTCCAACGCGCCGCGACCCGGCTGCGCAACCTGCAGAAAGAGGTGCAGGAATTTTACTGGAACTTCAAAGTCACCACCGACCTCCTCGAACTGCGCAACCTCGTCACCGTCGCCGCCCTCATCGTCGACTGCGCGCTGAGCCGCAAAGAAAGCCGCGGCCTCCACTACACCCTCGACTACCCCGACACCGGGGAACTTTTCGTCCGCGACACCCTCAAGCGGCGGGTTTGAACTACTCCCCGAACAGCGAGGCCAGCCGCGCGGCCAATTTGCGGCGCAGCACGGCGTAGGAGAAATATTTCTGGCCCAGCTCGTAGTTGCGCGCCGCCCAGTCGGCCCGCAGTTTTTCGTCGTCGAGCACCATGCGCGTCTTGGCCACCACGTCCCGGGTGACGATTTGCGACATCTCGATGGTCTGGAAACCGAGCGGGTCGATGTCGCGCGCGTAAACCGCGTATTTGTTCACCACGACGGGCTTGCCGAAGTAGACCGCCTCGAGGAAGGCGTTGCCGAAACCTTCGTAGTGGCTCGGATAAGTGACCAGGTCGGCGTGCGGGTAGACATCGTAGAGCGTGTAGGTTTTTTGTCCGGCCGCATTGCGCCCGCGCTTCTCCCCCACCCGGTCGGCGATGTGAACCGCCTCGATGCCGGCATCGGCGATCCGCTCGTTGATGTGGTGCATGTAGTCGTTGCCCTCGTCGCCCGAGGGGTGCGAGAAAACGAGTTTGGCCCGCGGTTCGCGCAGTTGGCGGAGCAGGTCGATGGCGTGCTCGATGCCCTTGCGCGGCACGATGCGCGTGGGCTGCAGGACAAGGATGTCGTCGTCCGCCACGCCGATCTCGCGGCGAAAGTCGCGGTTGTAGGAGTCGAGGCCGGGAGCCGGCGTCTCGAAATCGAGGACATTGGGGATGAGCGCTGACGGCAACCCGTAGCGCCGGGCCAGTTCCTTCTGCGCCATCGAATTGATCACCACGTGCTCGATGTGCGGGAGGGAGGGCGGGAAGGCGGCCATCAGGTAATCGGCCCCGGAGGTCACGGTGAACCGCTCCCTCTCCCAGGCAAAGTCATGGTGATGCGCGATCGTCGGCAGCCCGGTCTCCGCGATGTATTCGGTCACGGCCAACCCGAGCGGGATGTTCATCGGGATGGCGAGAATGTTCTGCGGAACCAGAAGCTCGATTTTGAAATCGCCGACGAAAGCGTAAAGGTCGGCTTTCAGTTTCTCCTTCAAGTCGTAAATCCGCCCGGTGGTCGCGGCCGACCGCGTGGTGCGCCCGAAAAGATCCTGCTGCGCCTCGAGGATGTCCGGGTGGTTGAAAAACGCGAGGGGCACGTGGCGGCTGAACTCGGGGGAGGTGTCGAGCAAGCCGGCCATCCAGCGGCATTCACTGCCCCCGCGGGCCAGCACTTCGGCCCATTTGCGCGTTTCCAGCGTGACGCCGTCGGTCCCGTGGAACCGCGTCGAAACGAAGCCGACGCGTTCGGGAATGTGACAGGAAAGCGGCTCGTTGATTTTCACGTTGCTGCATTGCCGCGTTGCGATCGCGACCCCGCGAGTTAAACGTGTGGGGCGTGGATTGGAAAGCACGACTCGAAAAGGAACTCGTCTTCGTCTACGGGACGGAGCGCGGCGCGCCGCTGGCCCGCCAACTGGCGGCCCGGGCCGAAGCGCAGAAGCACCGCGCCGGACCGGAAAGTTTCGACGATCCGGCCGAGGCCCTGCTCATCACCTACGGCGACCAAGTCACCCGCGAAGGGGAATCGCCGCTCTCGGTGCTGCGCGGCTTTCTCGACCAACGGGCACGGGGGCTGGTCAGCGGGGTGCACCTCCTGCCCTTCTACCCGTGGTCCTCGGACGACGGTTTCTCGGTGAAGGATTTCCTCGCGGTCGATCCCGCCCTCGGCAGGTGGCAAGACGTGCGGGATCTCGGGCGGGATTTCGACGTGATGGCCGACGCGGTGTTCAATCACGCCTCGGCGCAGGGGGAATGGTTCGCGCGGTTCCGCGCTGACGCGGCCGGGTTCGGAGAATTTTTCGCCACGGTCGAGGGCACCCCCGACCTTTCCGCCGTGATCCGCCCGCGCGCGCTGCCGCTGTTGACCGAGTTCGGCACCGCGCGCGGTCCGCGCCGCGTCTGGACCACTTTCAGCGCCGATCAGGTCGACTTCAATTTTCGCGAACCCGACGTGATGCGCGCCTTGAGCCACGTGCTCCTTTTTTATCTCGCGCAGCGCGCACGCTACATCCGTCTCGATGCCATCGGGTTCATCTGGAAGGAACCCGGAACGACGTGTCTCCATCTGCCGCAGGCGCATGCCTTGGTGCGGGCTTGGCGCGCTTTGGCCGACGGCGCGGCCCCGGGCGCGCGCTTGGTCACGGAGACCAATGTACCGCACGCCGACAATGTTTCGTATTTCGGCGACGGACACAACGAGGCCCACATGGTCTACAATTTCGCGTTGCCCCCGCTCGTGCTGCATACCCTGCGCACGGGGGACGCCTCGGTGTTGATGCGCTGGGCGGCCGGACTCGCGGTCCCCTCGCCGGGCACGACCTTCTTCAACTTCCTCGCCTCGCACGACGGCATCGGGCTCAACCCCGCGCGCGGTTTGCTGCCGGAGGGTGAGATCGGCGCACTGGTCGACCTCGCCCGTCAGGCGGGTGGTTACGCCGGCATGAAAGCGATGCCGGACGGATCGCAGTCCCCCTACGAACTCAACGTGAACTATTTCGACGCGCTGGCCGTCGGGCACGACGAGGCCGCGGCGGTGCGGCGTTTCACCGTGGCGCATGCCATCGCTTTGGCCTTGGCGGGAATACCCGGCCTTTATTTCCATTCGCTCTTCGGATCGCGCGGGGATCGCGCGGGGGCCGAAGCGAGCGGCATCCCGCGGCGCATCAACCGCCAAAAATTCGCCGCCGATGCCCTCGCCGCCGAACTCGACGACCGCGGTTCCCTGCGTCACCGGTTGCACGACAACCTCGCCGCGCTCCTGCGAAGGCGCGCGGCCAACCCCGCCTTCGCGCCCTCGGCTCCGCAGCGGGTGGTCAAGACCGATCCCGGACTTTTCGTCGTGGAGCGCGGGCACTCCGGCGCCTCCGTGCTCTGTCTGCACGAGATTGCCGGCCGCCGGCGGGAATACGCCGGGCAAGTCCTGCAACCTTACGAGGCGCGTTGGATCCCCGCGGTCAGCTGAGCGCCTCGCGCAAGGCGCGCCAATCGCCGTGGCCTTCGGGATGCAAATGCCATGTCATCAGGCCGGCGGCGCGGGCCGGAGCGATGTCATTGTCGGCGCGGTCGCCGACCATAAGAACTTCACCGGCCTCCAGGCCGCGCGCCCGCAGGCGGGCGAGCAGAGTTTGAAAAAAATATGGATCCGGTTTGCTGAAGCCGAGTTGCCACGACCAAAGAACGAGATCCGGCGCAAAAATACCCGGTTGCAAGCCGACCGAACGAAGCTCCGCATCCAACTCGCGCAAAGTGTAGGCCTGCGCGTTGGACGCAATGCCGAGCGGAAGGCGCGATTCGCTCCAGTGCTTCAACACGTCCGCCGCGCCCGGCAGGAGGCGCAAGCCGCGAGTGAGGCTCTGACCGGCCAGAATGAAGTCCGACTGCCGCGCCGCTTCCATCTCCGCGAATTGCGGCAGCACTGAGGCAACCATCCGCGGCCATTGCACCTCGGGAAATGCGATGCCCCGGCGCCGCGCCTCCTCGTGGTCGCGCGCGATCTCGGCGCGGCACATTTCATTGAAGGCACCCAAGTCCGGAACCCGCACCGCGCCGAAGGTCGCACGGCAGAGTTCCTGCCAACGCGTCTCGGCCTCGGCCGGAGCCGGCAGGATCTCGAGGATCGTACGGTAGACATCGCAGATGACAGCGCGCGGTTTCATGTCAGGGGATCAAAAACCAAAGGATACAGGTTGTCACCCCGCAGCCGGTCTTGGAGGAAGGAGGCCAGAACTTTTTGCGGCGCATCCCCCGGCGTCGGGACCGCGCGGTCGGCCGCCTCCATCGCCGCGAGAAAATTCTCCGCAAATCGCGAGGGCGAAAGCGCCGCTGCGGCTTCTTCCCCGAATCCGGAGGCCGGCCAACCCTCCCCGCCCCGCGGCCAGGAACGCAGATCGGGGTTGGCTTCGTCGAGTACGGTCTGGAGCCGCGCGTCCGGGTGGCCGAGAACTTCTTCCTGCGCCGTGAGGGTGAGGCGGCTGAAAGGCACCAGCACCTCGTCCGAGGCAAGGACCGCTGGCTCGCCGGCCAGCGATTGCACCTCGGCCGGCAGGGCGTCCCTCCACCGGGACCAAAGCGCGCGCTGCCGCGTCCGTTCGCCTTCGCCATCGAACAAATCACGCGGCACCATGATCTCGCGATAAACCGTCGGCGCCCGCAGACCCATACCGACGAGATCGGGCAACACGTTGGGCAAAGCCCGCGCCACGAGGGGGCGTCCGGCAGACGCTGCCTCAAGGTAAGGAAGACCGAATCCTTCCTGCAGCGAACTCAGCACAACGGCCTCGGCCCCCGCGATGAGCGCCGACACCGGAGGCGCATCATCCCGCCCGGCCAACACGGCCAACTGCAGAGGCCAGTGGTGCTGGCGCACGGCCTGGCGCAAACGCGCGGCGTAGGGCTGTTCGTCGGCCGAGGTGGGTCCGCCTGTCGTGACCAAACGGGCCCCCGGTCGCAACCAGCGCAGGAGGAGCAGCGCCTCGGCCATGTTTTTGCGCCGGAGCAAGCGGCAGGGAAGCAACCAGTAAGGCGTGTCCGACCCCGTGCGCCCCGCCAACCACGCTCGCGCCTCGCGCTCGCCGGCCGCGGCATGACGCGGGGCGGTCACCGGGTTGGGCAACCATCGCGCCCGCGACCCGAATCCCGAAGCTAGCAAACGGTGGTCGGCGCGGTTGATAGCCAAATGCGCGGTGCGCGGACCGTCCGGAAAAACCGCCCGTGCCGCCTCCTCCAGCGAGGGCAATCCGGCGGCTTGCATTTCCGGCCAGCGGATCCAGCGGTTGTCGAAAAAGAAATCGTGGTGATGCAGCAGGAACGTCGCTCCCGTCGCGGCCACGGCGCGGGACCACGCCACGGCCAGCGGTGCATTGCGCCCCAAGGCGAGGTTGTGAACCCAAAGAATGGCATGCTCCCCGCCGGCCCGCGCGAGCAGATCCGTGGCGGCGTTGTCCAGTTGCGCGGGAAAATCCGTCCCCACCGGCGCGATCTCGGACCAATAAAGAAATTCCCGGCGCACCTCCACGCGCAAGGGCAAGCCGCCCAGCGCCTCACCCAGTCGCCGCGACCACGCCTCCTCCGGCGCTTCCCCGGTGGCCAGTGTTATGCCGGTGAATTCCCCGGTGGCCGCCAGCGCCGGCAACGCCGTTTCTATGACACGGCGCACTCCCCCGGGACGCAGGTGATAGTGCGAGACGACAAGCTGGCGGGCGGGACGGTCGTTCATGCCGCGAGAGCCGCAGAATTCATAGGGGTTGATGATGAGGCCCCGGGCGGCGACAATCAAAACCTATGGCCGATTTCTTCCAAACAGGCGCGATGGCCACCCTGCACCGCCTCGGCGAACCGGGCGTGGACAGGCTGGAGGCGCAACTGCGCGACTTCGTGCAAGACATGCCGATCGCGCTCGTGCTGCCCTGCCACATCGGCGAAATCGGCACTCCGGCCCTGCGCGGCATCCTGCGCGAACTCGAGGAAGTCGATTACCTGAAGCAAGTGGTCGTCGGCATCGACGGCGCCAGCCCCTCCGATTGGCGCAAGGCGCGCCAGTTTTTCGCCAAATCGCGCCACAAGCCGGTCCTGCTGTGGAACGACGGTCCGCGCATGAAGCGTCTGATTCGCAAACTGGCCGATGGCGACCTCGACCCCGGCCAGCGGGGCAAAGGACGCAACATGTGGCTCTGCTACGGCTACGTACTGGCTTCCGAACAGGCCAAGGTCATCGCCGCGCACGACTGCGACATCCTGACCTACGGCCGCGAGTTGCTGGCGCGCCTCTGCTATCCGGTGGCCAATGACAGCCTCGGTTTCGACTTCTGCAAAGGCTACACCGCACGCTTCACCCACAAACTGAACGGACGCGTCATGCGCCTCATGTTCACCCCGCTCATCCGCTCGCTCGAAAGCATCATCGGGACGCATCCGTTCCTCATTTACATGGACACCTTCCGTTATCCGCTCTCGGGGGAGATCTGCGTTGACCTCGACGTGGTACGCCGCACGCGCATGCCCTCGGACTGGGGCGTGGAGGTCGGCATGCTGGCCGAAGTGTTCCGCGTGACCTCGCCCAAAGCCATCTGTCAGGTCGAGTTGGCCGACCGTTTCGACCACAAGCACCAGGAACTCTCGCCCCGCGACGCCAACAGAGGCCTCAACAAAATGGCCATCGATATCGCCCGCTGCATCTTCCGCACCGTGGCCGCGGAAGGCATCCGCATGGACAGCGGTCTCTTTGACACCCTGCTCAGCGCCTACCTCCGCAAGGCCGAGGACACCATCCGCTTCTATCACGCCGATGCCGAAATCAACGGCCTGGCCTTCGACCGCCACCAGGAAGAGTTGGCCGTCGCCACCTTCGTCCGGGGCATCCGTACCGCCGCCCGGCAGTTCATGGAAAACCCTCTGGGCGAACCGCTGATCCCGAACTGGAACCGCGTCGAATCGGCCCTCCCCGAATTTCTTGAGGAGCTGCGAACTGCCGTCGAGGAGGATAACAAAGCGGCCTTGGCCAAGTCAGCTTAGGGCATCCGCCAGAACTCGACCGAGTGTGAGCAGTTTGTGAATAATGCCTCAGATACAAGGCACTCTTTACCAATGCTCTACATGAGTTGATCCTCGCCTCAACCTGCGATCACCTGCCCCCCGCACCGCGCGGCGTTTAGAACATCGGCCAGCGGGTGTTTTTTTTCTGTTCAGAGGCGCTTCCCGGTGGTGTTATGGGAAGTTCCATTTATGTCTGCCACGACCCCTAGAGTTTGCCTGATTGCTTTGGCGCTTCTTTGCTGCGTGGAATTCCTGTCGACCGCCCAAGAATTGGCGGCTGTGTCCCCCTCGGAAAAACCTCCCACCGTCGAAAAGTTCGAAGAACCGACACCGCCTGCTCCGGGAGAAACCAACAACGCGAACTTCCGTTTCACCTACCCCGTCCGGGACAACAACTCCGACCAGACCTACACCGAGGCCCCCCCGGCGCAGTCCGACCAGACCGAACCGAGTTTGGAAGCCCAGACCGAGGTCAGCTCCCCGGCTTCCCTCAACGATGTCGTGACCTCCTTCCAAGATTCTCCGGCCACCACGGGCGAGATGTTTGCGGAAATGGAGAATCTGCCAACCGGCCCGGAACCCGATATCGGGGAAGGTCGGTTTGCGCAACGGCCGTTCCGCTTCAGCTTTGCCGTCTACGAGGGCTACAACAGCAACGTGAACGGCACATCGACCGATCCGGTCGAGAGCTTGTACACCTCCATTGCAGCGGGAGTCGCCTACGACTTCGGCAGTTCACGCCTGAGACTGAGCGCTTCATTGGATGCGGCCCTGGCTTTTTACTACAACAACGAGAGGCTGCAGAATGACGGGATTTATCCGACCATCACCTTGGGGGTCGGCGCGGATTACAAAGCGACGCCCAAACTGGACCTCAGCTTTGTCACCTCGACGTCCCTGCTCTCGCAGCCTGATTTTGCAGGAGGAGGAGGAGGCCCTTCCAACTACGCCGGCGACTACATCTCCAGCGCGAGCACACTGGCCGCCACCTATCGTTGGATGCCGAAATTCGAGACCATCACCAGCTATTCGCCGCTGATTTACTACTATCTCGATCCGGAGGGCGACAACTTCAGCTACTTTGACCAGACCCTCGGACAGCAGTTCCTCTTCCTCTGGAAACCAACCACGGCGCTGGTGGCGGAATATCGGTTCAACCTGCGGAACTACTGGGAGCTGTCCAACTACAACAGCCTTGGCAATATCGCCTTGTTGGGTTTCAACCACACCTTCAATCCGCGTTGCAGCATGAGCCTTCGCGGTGGCGCGGAGCAGCGCATCAGCCAAAACCCCGTGGCCGGGGGCAATTACAACTACATCGGGCCGTTCGGGGAACTTACCTTCACCTACGCCTTCACGGATCGCACCTCGCTCGCCTTGACCAGTCGCTATGGCACCACCGGCACGGGCATCAACAACTACAGCCAAGACCAGCAATTTCTCGTTGGCCTGAGGGCCTCGCATCGGTTCGGGCGTCGCTTGACTCTCGGCGCGTTCGCCACCTACCAGAACAACTACTACGCGCAACCGGGGGGAGAAGTCGATGGCGTCGACCTGACGCCGAGCTTCTCCTACAACATCTTCAATGCCGGCGTGAATGCCGGGTATTATCTTCTCCCCGAGAGATGGTCGGTCAACGCCGGCTACGCCTTCACCACCTTGATGTCCGGTGACACCGCATACCAGGGCGATTATACGCAAAACATCGTATTCCTGGGAACACAGGTGAACTTCTAGCACCCGGTCGACGTTCCGCGGCACGGCCGCCCACCGGCGAATAGCGCGCCCCCCGCGAAGGGCTCAAGGATTGTCCGGCGATTCCGCAGAGCTGTGCCCATAGCTTCACCGGCAGGAGGCGCGCCAACCGGGCCCGGTCGGCGCAGTGGGCCAAACATCAAAAGGCAACGCCGCCGGGCGATTTGCACCCGGCGGCGTGCCGCTTGTTTTGTGTGAGTTGGCCTTGGGCCGCCTATTTGATGAAAAGCATTTCCTGGTAGGTCGGAAGGGGCCAGATGTCATCGGGCAGCAGACCTTCCAACTCATCCACGGTACCGCGAACCTTGAGCATGGCGGGCAGGACCTTGAAGGTCCAATCACCCACCTCATGGGCCGCGGAGTGAACGGAATGCAACATGGCCAAATCGCTCTCGAGTTGGGAGACGAGGGCCGCGACTTTCTCCAGCGTCACGGTGCTGACCGCCACGCCGGCGGCCTTCAACTTGGCCGCCCCCTCGGCGAGGCTCGACGCGTAGCCGGCGGCGACCGGGAAGATCTTGGTCTGCGCGATTTCGGCCACCAACTTGGCCTCCACGTTGATCACCTTCTCGTACTGCTCGCAGAGGATGGCGTAGCGGCTCTTCAATTCGGTCTCGGAAAGCACGCCGTATTTCTCGAAGACTTCGACGATCTCCGGCGCGATGAGCGCGGGCAGGGCGTCAGCTGAAGTCTTGAGGTTGGGCAAGCCGCGCTCGGCGGCTTCGGCGTGCCACTCTTCGGAGTAACCATTGCCGTTGAAGATGACACGGCCGTGTTGGTCCATGACCTCTTTCAGCGCGTCTTGGATCGCCTTGTTGAGGTCGGAGGCTCCTTCAAGCTTGCCCGCCATCCATTCGAGCGAATCAGCCAGGATGGTGTTCATGGAAACGAGCGGCGTGGAGATCGACTGGTTGGCGCCGACCGCGCGGAACTCGAAGCGGTTGCCGGTGAATGCGAACGGCGAGGTGCGGTTGCGGTCGCCCGCATCCTTGGGCAGTTCGGGCAGGACATCGACGCCGATTTTCAGCGTGCCTCTTTGCTTGGACGTGGTGGCTCCGCCCGCCTTGATCTGCTCGAATACATCGGCAAGCTGATCGCCGAGGTAAACAGAGATGATGGCCGGGGGCGCCTCGTTGGCGCCGAGACGGTGGTCATTGCCCGCCGAGGCGATGCTGGCGCGGAGCAGCGGGGCGAATTTGTCGACCGCACGGATGACCGCGCCGGCGAAGACGAGGAACTGCGCGTTTTCGTGAGGCGTATCGCCCGGGTCGAGAAGGTTGCCCTGCGTGGCGTTGCCGAGGGACCAGTTGACGTGTTTGCCCGAGCCGTTGATGCCGGCGAAGGGCTTTTCGTGCAGGAGACAGGCCAGACCGTGTTTGTCGGCGGTCTTCTTGAGGACCGTCATGATGAGTTGCTGATGGTCAGCGGCGAGGTTGGCCGACTCGAAGAGCGGGGCAATTTCAAACTGTCCGGGAGCGACCTCGTTGTGGCGGGTCTTGGCCGGGATGCCGAGCTTGAAGAGTTCGCGGTCGACCTCGTACATGAAGGCCATCACGCGATCCGGGATCAGACCGAAGTAGTGGTCTTCGAATTCCTGGCCTTTGGGCGCGGCCGCGCCGAAAAGCGAGCGGCCCGCCGAAAGAAGGTCGGGACGCGCGTAGTAGAACATTTTGTCGACAAGGAAGTATTCCTGCTCGGGGCCGGCCGTGGCCGCGACGCGGGCGATATCCTTGTGACCGAAGAGCTTCAGGATGCGCCGGGCCTGCTTGTCCAAGGCCTGCATCGACTTGAGCAAAGGAGTTTTGGTGTCGAGCGCTTCGCCGGTCCAGGAAACGAACGATGTCGGGATGCACAAAGTCGTGCCGTTGGCGTTTTCCATGAGAAACGCCGGGCTGGTCACATCCCACGCCGTGTAACCGCGCGCGGTGTGGGTCGCGCGGATGCCACCGGACGGGAAGGAAGAAGCGTCGGGTTCGCCCTGGATGAGGGTTTTGCCTTTGAATTTCGAGATGTTGGTCCGGCCGTCGGTGCCCGGATCATAAAACGAATCGTGCTTCTCGGCGGATGAACCGGTCAGCGGATAAAACACGTGCGCGAAGTGGGTGGCCCCGCGGCTGACGGCCCAATTCTTCATGGCTTCGGCCACCTCATCGGCCACGCCCTCCGGAAGCTTGGTCCCGTTTTGCACCGTCTCCAGCACGGCTTGGTAGGTCGCCGGCTTGAGGGTTTCCTTCATCACCGCAAGATTGAAGGTATTGGCTCCGAATACGGTTTCCGGCGTCTCCTCGATGAAGTTGACGGAGGCGTCTTGGGATTTGCGGGCCGCAATGGCTGCCACGGCGGCGGCACGTGCTGACATGTTACTCATGGATTTGATTAAGGGTTGATTTGGGTTGTTGGGACTGCAATGGCTCCCGATTCCGAAAGGAAGTCGAAAGCCAGTTGGGTGTAAGTGTAAGCACCAACCATGCCAAACGCCATTGGCAAAGCAGCGCATCGAGACTTTGCCCGCCAAAATTGGCCATTTTGCTACACCCCTTGGAGGGGTGGCGTTTTTTGGTCAGAAACGCATGGCGGGATAGACCGCGCCAGCCACCTTTCTCCCTACCGGAAAGCAGACTCCGAGGACACCGCCGGGTGGGACCACGGGCGCCAACCGGCTTGGGAATGACCCACGACAAGCGTTCTCGACGGACGGCGCCGAAATATTACAGGCTGCCGGATGCCGCCGCTGCGTTCCCACACTGTGGCCCTGACGCCCGCTCAGGCGGAAACCTTGCGCGGGCTCCTCAAGGAGCAGAATTTCAAGTTCGAAGCGCGGCCCTACACCTTGTATTTCGCGCAGAAGCCGGGATTGACCGTGGCCGTCTACGAAAAAGGCCCAAAGGTGGTGGTGCAGGGGAAGGAGACCGAGGACTTCGTCCAATTCACGCTCGAGCCGGCCGTGCTCGGCGAAGCCCGCCTCGGCTATGAGGACCTGCATCATCCGGAACGCTTCACCCCGCATTTCGGCATCGACGAAAGCGGCAAGGGCGACTTTTTCGGACCGCTCGTCATCGCCGGCGCGTACACGGAAGAAACAATCGCCCGCCAACTGCTCGAAGCGGGCATCCGTGACAGCAAGTCGATCGGTTCGGATGCCCAAATCCGCAAATTCGCCGACATTATCCGCGGCATTCCCGGACTGGTCAGCGAGGTGATCGTCGTCTCGCCGGAGAAATACAACCCGCTTTACGAAAAGATCGGCAACCTCAACCGCCTCCTCGCCTGGGGACACGCCCGTGTCATCGAAAACCTGTGCGGGCGGAAACCTCACTGCCCCGCGGCCCTGAGCGACCAGTTCGCCAACCCTCGCGTCCTCGAGCGCGCACTCATGGAACGCGGACGCAAAATCGAACTGCGCCAGCAGACCAAGGCGGAAAGCGACTACGCCGTGGCTGCGGCCTCCATTCTGGCCCGGGAAAAATTCATCGATTGGCTGGCCGGCGCCGAAAAACAATGGGGCGTCAAATTCCCCAAAGGCGCCTCGGGCGCCGTGCTCGAAGCGGCGCGTGCACTCGTCCACCAACACGGCCCCGACGCGCTGCGCGCCACAGCCAAACTTCATTTCAAAACGGCGCAGCAAGCCCTGTCTTGACGGCTTTACCGAGCACCGAACACTTTCTGCAATGAAACCGCTGCTTCTCTTGCTGCTCACCTGCGCCGCCGTCTTCGCCATGGAAACCAACCAACCGGCGGCCACGCTTCCCGGCAGCGCCTGGCAAGTGACGACCTTCGCCGGACAAAGCCCGCTGACCGGTCACCCGATCACCTTCGAATTCGACACCGAGGGGAATATCGCGGGCGACGCCTCGTGCAATCGTTTCGGCGGCTCGTGCGTTATCGAAGGCGACACAATCGAAGTCGGTCCCCTGCGCAGCACCCGCCGCGCCTGCGAACCGGAAGTGATGCAGCAGGAGCAAAAATTTCTCGCCCTGCTCGGCGTCACTACCACGTGGGCGCTCGAAGGCGAAGACCTCGTCCTGACCGGACCCGAAGGCGAAATCCGGGCGGTGAAAAACACCGCTTCCGCGGACTGATCTTCTTCGCCCGGAGACAAAAAACCCCGCGATCTTTCGATCGCGGGGTCTTTCAAAGTTGGGAGTGGGGGCTCGCCACGCCCTCTTCCCCGGATACTGACATTTGGCGCTCAGCCTATGGGGGTTGGCTGTCAGTTCCCCGACGCTGTTCTCCACGGCAAGCGGAGTTTGCGGTCTCGCAGCAGGACCGTCCCGCCTGTCACCAGGCGGAAGTATCGGGTGAGGCCTCTTTGCCCGGTTCGGAAACCACCTGCCGGTGGCTTCTCGCCGGACACGGATCTGGCGCGTCGGTAAATCGTCGCCCCATCTCCGGCATGTTCCCGGGTCGGCCCCCGCTTTTGGCGGGGCGTTGGCCCGGGACGACGGGTCTGACCTCTTATCCCTCAAGTTGCATTTCTTTCACCGTCGGGCGACACCGTTTTCGATACCGCCCGTCTTGCGGAGCTTTTGCCAACTTTGCCAGGCTGGCTTTCCTCCCCGTCGCGCGCGCCCCTTTGCGCTTCCCCCCAGCAACGGGGGGATCTTCCGGCGGGGTTGTCCCGCCGAGGCGCGTTCGCCGTGCTGGTTCGCAGTAGCAACTCCGACCTTTTCTTCGTCAGGTCACTGCGTTTCCTCCGCGGCACGAAACTTTCCGCGGATTCTCACTCGGCCAAGCAGCGGTTTCTCATCGCCACTCGCCGCGGCATCCCCGATTCGCATCGCCGCACCGGTGCGACCCGGCGCGGGGGGATCCGTGAGCTGTGCCCCGCTCGCGATGCCGTTGCCGGCACCTTCCGCAGGGAGCCAGGCGCACCAACTGCACCCGGCCTTTCTCCGGTTTGACCCGGAATTATCCCGGGGCTTTCCTCCGGACCTTCTCGGCTTGCGCCTCGTCGGCCCCTCGGTCTGCCCTTGTTCTGTCAAAGAACACCTGAACAATCCCAAGAACCCGGACGGACGTCAATAGTTTTTATTCGTAAATAGTTGATGGTGAATTGATTGTGAATATCCTGTGAACAAGAATGGGAACTCTCTGCCGATCAGCGGGTTGTGCTTTTCGACTTGTTCACTCCCCCGTTTTCCTAGCGGAAAAATCGGCAAAAAATTTTACCGCCGCGCCAAAAAAAATCCGCTCGAGCGAACGGCCCGTCCCTCGCCATCAAACCCGCGGCCCCTGCCCCGCGCGGCGCAAAACTCGTCGCGCGCGACACCCCGCGCGCCGCTCGGCTTTTTGACGATTTGCGCTGGCGCTGACGCGCGCAAAAAGACACACTGTTCACTTACCCCGGACGCGCCGTGCGCGTACCAAAAAACAAGCAGTCTCCGTGTATACACAGAACGAAAAAGTCGAACCGATCGATGTCGCGGAGGAGATGTCACGCTCCTTCCTCGACTACTCCATGTCCGTCATAATCAGCCGCGCGTTGCCCGACGCGCGCGACGGACTCAAGCCCGCCCAGCGCCGCATCCTCTACGCGATGCACGACCTGCGTTTGTTCCCCGGACGACAGCACATCAAGTGTGCCAAGATTTGCGGCGACACCAGCGGCAACTACCACCCGCACGGCGAAGCGGTCATCTACCCCACCCTTGTGCACATGGCGCAAAACTGGGCCATGCGCGAAACACTCGTCGACGGCCAGGGCAACTTCGGCTCGGTCGAAGGCGACCCGCCGGCCGCCATGCGTTACACCGAGGCCCGCCTGACGCACCTCGGCACGGCCCTCATGTCCGACATGGACAAGTCGACCGTCGACTTCGTCCCCAACTACGACGAGCGCCTGACCGAACCCGTTGTCTTCCCGGCCGCTTTCCCCAATCTTCTGGTCAACGGCGGCACCGGTATCGCCGTCGGCATGGCCACCAACATGCCGCCGCACAACCTCGGCGAAGTCATCGACGCCATCTGCGCGCAGATCGACAAACCCGACATCACGCTCGAGGGCCTGATGAAGCACGTCAAAGGTCCCGACTTCCCGACGGGCTGCCAACTCTGCGGCGTGGGCGGCATCCGCCAATACCTCGAAACCGGCCGCGGATCGGTCAAAGTCCGCGGCAAAGCCGGCGTCGAGGAACTCAAGGGCAACCGCGAGCAGATCGTCATCACCGAGATCCCCTACAACGTCAACCGCGCCACCCTCGTCGAGCGCATCGCGGATCTCGTCAACCAGAAGACGATCACCGACATCAGCGCCATCCGCGACGAATCGGACGAAAAGACGCGCGTCGTCGTCGAACTCAAGCGCGACGCCAACCCCAAGGTTGTCATCAACAACCTCTACAAGCACACCGCGCTCGAGTCGTCGTTCCCCATCACGATGCTGGCCATCGACCACGGCAAGCCGAAGCTCCTGTCGCTCAAGGAAGCCATTGCCTGCTACATCGAGCACCGCCGCGAAGTCGTCCTGCGCCGCACCCGCCACCTCCTCGGCGAGGCCGAAGTCCGCGCGGAAAAACTCGAGGCTTTTCTCATTGCCCTGGCCAACCTCGACGAATTCATCCGCATCATCCGCGGCTCGAAGAACCGCGAGGAAGCCAAAGTCAAACTCCTCGCCTTCGAATTCACCAAGAAACAGGTGGAAAAATTCGGGGTCAAAATCCGCAGCGAACAACGCCTGAGCGACGGCGAATATCTTCTCAGCGAACAGCAGGTCGACGACATCCTCGAACTCCGCCTCTACCAGCTGACCGGCATGGAGAGCGACAAGGTTCTCGCCGAATACAAAGAACTCCTCTCCACCATCGAGGACCTCATGGACATCCTCGCCCGCGAGGAACGCGTGCTCGGCATCATCAAAACCGAACTTGGCGAGATCAAAGCCAAATACGCCGGCCCCCGCCTGACCGACATCGTCCCCGACGAGGGCGAGATCAACATCGAGGACCTCATCACCAACGAGGGCTGCATCATCACCGTCACCCACCGCGGCTTCATCAAACGCACCGCGGTCAGCGCCTACCGCGCCCAGAAACGGGGAGGCAAAGGCGTCATCGGCATGCAGACCCGCGAGGCCAAGGCCGAGAACGAGGAAGATGATTTCGTCGAGCACCTCTTCACCGCCAGCACGCACGACTATCTCGTCTTCTTCACCAAGAAGGGCCGTTGCTACGTCGAGAAAGCCTACAACATTCCCGAGATGGGCCGCGCCGCCAAAGGCCGCTCCATCGCCAACCTGCTCGAATTCAAACCCGGCGAGGAAATCGCCGCCGTCATGCGCATCCAAGCCAAGAGCGGCGCGGACAAAGACGAGACGTGGGATGAAAATCTCCACATTCTTTTCGCCACCCGCACCGGCGTGATCAAGAAGAGCAACCTCTCCTCTTACCGCAACATCCGCAAAGGCGGCATCATCGCCATCAACATCGAGGACGGCGACGAACTGATCGCCGCCCTCATGACCGACGGCCACAACGAGATCGTCCTCATCACCAAGGACGGCATGAGCATCCGTTTCAGCGAGGAAGACATCCGCGACATGGGCCGCACCGCCACCGGCGTGTGGGGCATTCGTCCGGACAAGAAAGATTTCGTCATCGGCGCCGCCCTTGTCGTGCCCGACGCCACTCTGCTGGTGGCCGGGGCCAACGGTGTGGGCAAACGCACCGAATTCGACGAATACCGGCTGCAGAAACGCGGTGGCAAAGGCATCATCACCATGAAGGTCACCGACAAGACCGGCGAGGTGGTCAGCGCCCTGAGCGTCCGCGAAAACGACGAAATCATGCTCATCACCAGCGGCGGACAAAGCGTCCGCACCCGCGTGAGTGAGATCCGCATGACCGGCCGCAACGCCCAGGGTGTGCGCCTTATCGGCCTGGGCGAAGGCGAACACCTCCAAGCCATGGCCCCCGTCGTCAGCCAGAGCCAGGAAGACGAAGCCGAAAACGCAGAATAACCGGCCGGGCTGCACCCGGCGGAGTTTTCAGTTTTCAGTCGGCAGTTTTCAGTAATCGAACTGGCGTCTCGTCTGGTCTTGTGCTACGTAGATTGCTATGGCAACTACGTATTCCATCACCGAAGCCCAAGCCAAGTTCCCCGCCGTGGTCCGCGAAGCCGCCGAGCAACCGGTCATCATCACCCGCCGCGACAAAGTCGTCGGCTACCTCCTCTCGCCCGAACGTTTCGAAGCCCTCCTCGAAACCATGGAAATCCTCGCCAACCCCGAGGCGATGAAAGCCATCCGCGACGCAGAAACCGGCAAGACCAAATACTACCCGCTCTCCATCCTCGACGAACCCGGTGATGAAGATTGAACTGAGCGAACAAGTCTCGACCTTCGTCGGTCGTCAGGCGCCCGACGGACGCAAAATGCTCCGCCGCGCCTTGCGCCAACTCTCCTCGGAACAAGGCGACATCAAACAACTCGAAGAGCGCCTCAACGGTTTCTGCCGCTTGCGCGTCGGCCCCTTCCGCGTAATCTTCCGCTACATCCTCGCCCACGGCAAACGCGTCATCCGCTGCGAATACGTCGAGCGCCGCAAAATCGTCTACGAGGCCTACGAGAAAACCATCACGCTGATGCGCGACTGACGTCGTGGCACCAATCGCTTACTCGTCCGCCCCGGCCTCTTTCCCCGAGTAATCGCAAATCCCCTTCTTCTTCGCCCCGCGCACGAAGTCGAAAAACAAAGTTGCCTCCGGACCCCAAGTTTCCTTGGCCGCCGACTCGAGCGCCTGCGACACATTGAGGTTGGACAAATAAAGCAGGCGGAAGGCCCGCTTGAGTTGCATCCGGGCTTCCGCCGACAGCCCGGCCCTGCGCAGGCCGATCGAGTTGAGACCCATGGCCAGATTGGTTCCCGCACCCACGCAGTAGGGCGGGATGTCTTTGCTGAAACGGCAACCGCCCCGCACCATGGCCAACTTTCCGATCCGGATGAATTGGTGGAACACCGAACCGCCGCCGAGAAAGGCGCCATCATCCACCGCCACGTGCCCGGCCATCAACACCGTGTTGGCCAGGATCACCCCGTTGCCGATCCGGCAGTCATGGGCCAAGTGGCAACCGGTCATGAGAAAGTTGTCGTCACCCACCGTGGTATCGCTGTTCTCCGCGGTGGCCCGGTTGATCGTCACGTGTTCGCGTATCGTGTTGTTTTTTCCGATCCGCACCCCGGTGTCGCGCCGCGTCTGGTCGAAGCCGAGGGCTTGCGGATTGCCTCCGAGGATCGTCCCGTGGCCCACCTTGGTTCCCTCCCCGATGACCACGCGGTGCTCGAGAATAACGTTGGCCCCGATCGAACAACCGCGCCCGATCTCCACTTCGGCACCGATGATCGAAAAGGGCCCGATCTCGACATCATCGGCCAATTTGGCCCCGTCGGCCACGATCGCAGTGGGATGAATGTTCATGAGGATGTCGAGGGATGAGGGTTGAGAGAAAATCGATCCGGCCGGACTGGGCTCATCTTCCTCTGCCCCTCCCCCAACTTTCAACCCTCAACCCTCAACTCAAAGGAGCCCGTGTTCCTTGAAACTGAAGTAGGGAGGCGCCCCGGGACGCTCCCGGCCGACAATGACATGATCGAGCAGGTGAATCTGCATCAAATCTGCCGCTTCCCGGATGCGGCGCGTCAAGGCACGGTCGGCCTCGCTCGGCGCCGGATCCCCGGACGGATGATTGTGCACCAAGACGAAGGCATAAGCCCCATGACTAATGGACGGACGCAGGATCTCCCGCGGATGCGCGAGGCTCTCGTTGATCGTTCCCAGCGAAACTTCCTCCATGTGGATTAACCGGTGTCGCGTGTCGAGCAGCACGACCCGCAGGGATTCACGCGGCAGATTCTGCAGCAGCGGACCCATGAACCCGTAGATTTTCTCCGGAGTCCCCAATGGTTCGCTTTGCGCCGTCTGCCGCGCCAGCCGCTTGCCCAACTCGAAAGCGGCCGCCATTTCGCAGGCCTTGGCCAAGCCGACCCCTTTGGCCAGTTTGCGCAGTTCCTTGACCGTCATCGTCGCCATGCGGGCCAGCGACCCGCCCGCGGCTTTGATCATTTCGTCGCCGACGTCGATCGCCGAGCGCCCCGGCGTGC
>JBMTVD010000002.1:0-53783 GCA_049451035.1 Chthoniobacterales bacterium
ACGATGTGGTCAGCGGGTGGCGCAAGGACCGCCAGGACAATGCGCTGCAGCGCAATCTTCCGAGCATCATGGCCAACCGGCTCATCTCGGGAATGAGCGGCGTGGCACTGCACGACTTCGGGTGCTCCCTCAAGGCCTACCGCGCGGAGGTCATCAAGGGCGTACGCCTGTACGGCGAGATGCACCGTTTTCTCCCCATCTACGCCAAGTGGCACGGCGCGCGCATCACCGAGATTCCGGTCAGCCATCACGCGCGTCGCACGGGGAAATCCAAATACGGCCTGGAACGGGTCATGAAGGTGATTTTCGACCTGCTGACCGTGCGTTTCATGGACCGGTACATGTTGAAGCCGATGTACCTTTTCGGGTTTTGGGGCATGCTCTTTTTCGCCGCCGCGGCCGGTTTCAGTGTCTGGACCCTCTACATGCGCACGAAGGGGTATTTCTTCACGGCCACTCCCCTGCCGATGATGGCCGTCTTTTCCTTCATGACCGGCATCATCTGCGTCCTCATGGGGCTGCTGGCGGAAATGGTGACCCGCACCTTCCACGAATCGCAAAACAAGGCCATCTATCTCGTCCGCTCCACGCGCAACTTCCAAGACGGCGACGGCTGAGGCCGCTGCATCCATGTGCGGCATTGCGGGATTTGTCGGTCCGGGTACGCGGGATGATCTTCTGCGGATGACGCGCTGTCTGGCCGACCGCGGGCCGGACGACGAAGGTATTTGCGAAAACAGCGGTGTCCACCTCGGCCACCGCCGCCTGAGTATCCTCGACCACGCCGGCGGCGCCCAACCGATGACCGACTCCGCCGGTCGCCGTACCATCGTTTTCAACGGGGAAATCTACAACTTCGCCGAATTGCGCAAGGAGTTGGAGGCGGCCGGCCAGATTTTCCGCACCGATCACTCGGACACCGAGGTCTTGCTGGCGGCGCACGCGGTCTGGGGCGACGCGATGGTCGAGCGCCTCAATGGCATGTGGGCCTTCGTGATCCACGACCGGGCCACCAAGCGCCTCTTCGGCAGCCGCGACCGCTTCGGCAAGAAACCCTTCTATTACCACCATGCGGCGGCCCGCGGATTGTTTGTCTTTTCTTCCGAGCTGGATGCGCTTTTGCAGCATCCGCAGGTACCGCGCGGTATTTCCTCCGTGGCGGTCAGAAAATATTTCGCCTACGGCTATGTGCCGGCGCCGCTGGCCCTGACCGAAGGAGCACGCAAACTGCCGGGAGGCCATTCGTTTTCTCTCGACCTGACCGGCGGGGAGTTGCGGGTGTGGCCCTACTGGGCATACCAGCCTGCGCCCGAGGAAGGGGTGCCGTTGGAAAACCGTGTGGAGCAGTTGCGCGAGCTTTTGCGGGCCGCGGTACGCCGCCGGATGGTGGCCGATGTTCCGCTCGGCATTTTTCTCAGCGGGGGGCTGGATTCGTCCCTCGTGGCCACCTTGGCGGCCTCCGGGTTGCCGCGGGGAGAGTTGCAGACTTTCAGCATCGGCTTTGACGAGCCTTCCTACGACGAGTTGCCTCATGCCGCGCTGGTGGCCGAACGCATCGGCTCGCGGCACCGCACGGAGACGCTCGGCCTCGAGGGGGCCCGCCGGTTGTTGCCGGAGATTTACTCCCGGCTCGACGAGCCCAACGGCGACAGCTCTCTGCTGCCCACCTACCTGCTGAGCAAATTCACGCGCCGCAGCGTCACGGTGGCTTTGGGCGGCGACGGGGGAGACGAGCTGTTCGCCGGCTACGAACCGTTCCGCGCCCTCCGTTTTGCCAGGTCCTATCGCAGACTGCTGCCGCGCGCATTGCATCCGGCCATTCTCGCGCTGGCCGAAAAACTCCCCGTTTCGCACCGCTATCTCAGCTTTGACTTCGCGGTCAAACGCTTCCTGCGCGGAGCGGCCCAGCCGCCGCCGCTCTGGATACCGGTATGGATGGCCGGCATGGAAGGGTCTGATCTGCGCGAGTGTTTCGGCATGGACTTTGATCTCGAGGAAGTTTTTTCCGAGGCCATCGAGGCATGGGACGCCATCGAAAGCAATGATCCCGTGGAAAAAGCCACCGGGTTTTTCATCCGCCTTTATCTGCAAGAGAGCGTGTTGGCCAAGGTGGATCGCGCCAGCATGATGAACGGGCTCGAAGTGCGCGCTCCCTTTCTCGATATCGACGTGGTCGATTTCGTCCGGCGCGTCCCGGCCAACCTGCGGTTGCGAGGGGGTGCGACCAAATACCTGCTCAAACAGGCCGCACGCGGCCTCGTCCCCGACAGCATCATCGACCGTCCCAAGAAAGGCTTCGGCGTTCCGGTCGGCGCGTGGTTCGCTGCGGGCGACCTCCGCATCGATTCGTCGATCATGCCTTGCCCCGGGGTGGCGGAGCGCCTGCAGCAGGAGCATGCGGCGAGGCGGAAAAACCACCGCCTGTTCCTCTGGAATGCCTGGGTTTATGGCGAGTGGAGGAAAGCGCGGTGAAGATCCTGACCGTTTGCTACGAATATCCGCCGGTCGGCGGGGGTGGGGGCAACATGGCGCGAAACATTGCCGGTGGACTGGCCCGCCGTGGGCATGAGGTCAAGGTGCAGACCGTGCGCCTGCGCGGCTTGGACCGAAAAGAAATGTCCGGGGGCGTGGAAGTGCGGCGCAGTTTCGGTTTCCGGCGGCGCGCCGAGTTCTGCACGGTGCCGGAAATGGCAGGCTATCTCCTGGGTGCATTCTTTCCTGCTTGGCGCCTGGCCGCTTCATGGCGTCCGGATGTTATCCACGCCCACTTTGCTGTGCCGAGCGGAGCCCTGGCTTGGCCGCTGCACCATTTGACCGGCATTCCCTATGCGTTGACTGTGCATCTCGGTGATTTGCCCGGCGGCAACCCGGATCAAACAGACCACCTCTTTCGTTTCTTGAATCCCCTCATCCGTCCGGTTTGGCGCAGTGCGGGTGCCGTCTCGGCCAGTAGCCGCTTTGCCGCGAATTTGGCCGAGGCTTCCTACGGAATGCGGCCGCAGGTCATCCACAACGGCATCTCCATGGCCGGCAGACCCGCCGCCGCCCGCGCCCCCGGCGACACCTTGCGTTTCGTGGCGGTGGGCCGCTTCAATCCGCAAAAAAATTTCCCTTGGATGATCCGGGCACTGGCCCGCTGCCGCTTTGCATGGACTCTCGATCTGATCGGCGACGGGGCGCAAGCGGGCAAGATTCGCACGACCGTGAGCGAGACAAAGACCGGTGATCGCGTCTGCCTGCACGGATGGTTGCCCGAGGAAAAAATGCGCGAAATTCTCGGTGCGGCCGATGTGCTCCTCATGCCCTCGACATCGGAGGGTAACCCGGTCTCGGCTGTCGAAGCACTCAAACTGGGGGTCGCTATGGTCGGGAGTACAACCCCCGGCCTGTCCGATCTGATCGAGGACGGCGGCAACGGATACGCTGTGCCGATCGAGTCCGTGGAACCGTTCTTGGACAAATTACATCATCTGGCCGCCGATCGCGGGCTCTTGGGGAAAATGAAAGCTCGGAGTCTGGAGATGTCGCCGCAGTTCGATATCGAGGCTATCGCCAAGAAGTTCGAGGATTTGTTGGGTCGGGTCAGCCGAGGACGTTGAAGCCCTCCTCACACATCACCTCTTGGAGTCCGCGGCGCAGATCCCGGAGCGGCACCCAACCTGTGGCGGTAGTGAACTTTTTCGGTGACAGCAGAGAAGAGTGCACATCCCAAGACACGTCGGGCACGTCCACGCAATGCACTTTGAATCCGCCGATCTCTGCCAGCAGTTGGATGATATCAAGCGTGCGCACAGAGTGCCCGCTGCAAACATTGTAGGTTCCCGTCAACCTGTGGCGGAGGCAGTCCATGACCGCGTGCTCGAAGTCCGCAATATGAAGAAAATCCTTGAGTGAAGCGCCGCCTCCCACGAGCGGCAAAGGCTGGCCCGTGCGGACTGCGTGGAGCGCGGCGCCGACTATGCCTTGGGGTTTGTCGGTTGCATGACGCAGACCGTAGGGGTTGGAGGGTCGAAGGATGCAGAGCGAGGCGGTGGTTCGTCGCGCCCGGGTGGCCAGCAACGCTTCCGCTTCGACTTTGCCGCGCCCGTACCAACCGACCGGTTTGAGCGGCGCATCTTCATCGGCGGCCTTTTCGCACTCGCCGTAGACCGCGCCGCCGGAGGAGAGAAAAACAAAATGCAAAGGCTCGGGATTCCGGCGTCGGGCCACGGCATCCAAAAGACGATCCAGCAGGGGCAGGTCCTCGGTCTGGAAGGAGCCGGGATTTTGCTCCGCCGTCGCCGGCAGAGAGCTCCATGCGCAATGGATCAGCGCGGCGGAACTTTCCAGGAGCTCCGAAGATTCGAGCTCCTCGTAGGACACGTGGCCTTGGCCCGGCTGCCGGGAGACCTTGACGACTTCGAGGCCCGCGTTGCCCATGGCTTCGACCAAATGCGAGGCCAAGCGTCCGCGCGAACCAGTTACGATCACGGGAGCCCGGGGAAGCAGCGGTTTGTCCACCATGGTTGCGTTCAGTCGCCGAGAAACAAACCGAGCGCTTTGGCGTGCCGTAGAATCTGCGAGTCGGGCGAGATCGACCGGCGACGATTGACCGCATCGGCCAGCGCCACGTCGGTGACCGCACCGAAACGGTAGCTGACCATGCGTCCGAACATTCCGTCGGTGCAAAGCTCGACTGCGCGCACGCCGAATTGTTGCCCGAGCACCCGGTCGAAAGCCGTCGGTGCCCCGCCCCGCTGGAGATGCCCGAGCACGGCGGAGCGCGTCTCGCGTCCGGCGCGGGCGACGAGCGATTCGACATAAGCCCCGATGCCCCCGAGGCGGTTCTCCCCCGAGCCGGTCTGACGCCGCATTTGGCGACCCGCTTTGGCGCGCGCGCCTTCGGCGGTCACGATGACCGCGGATCGATGACCCCGGCGCTCCGTATCCTTGACGAAGCGTGAGAGAAGGTCGGTGTCGAAAGGGATTTCCGGAATGAGGGCCGCATCGGCACCGCCGGCCACCGCGCCGTGCAATGCCAGCCATCCGGTGTGTCGCCCCATGACCTCAAGCACGATAACCCGGCGATGGCTTTCGGCCGTGGTGCGCAGGTTCTGCACGGCTTCGGCCACCCGAGCCACGGCGGTATCGAAACCAAATGTCACGTCCGTCGATTCAAGATCGTTATCGATCGTCTTGGGCACCCCGATGACGCGTAATCCTGCGCGGGAAAGTTGCAGGGCGGTGCGCAGTGAGCCGTCCCCGCCCATGACGACAAGGGAACTGCAACGCTGTTGCTCGAGCGCGCTTCGCGCCGCACGGACCAGCGAATCCGGCAGGCTGCTGGTTCCGTCCGCGCCGCGGCGGAGTTGGAAGCGCCCCTTGTTGGTCGAGCCGATGATGGTACCGCCGGAGGCCTCGATTCCCCGGGTTTCCCCGGGGGGCAAAACGCGGGCCCTTTGGGGGTTGAGCAGGCCCTCGTAGCCCTCGGCGAAGCCGACGACCTCCAGGCCCCGATGTCCCGCCGCGCAGGCAATGCCCTTGATGACGGCATTGAGCCCGGCGCAATCGCCGCCCGCGGTGACAATACCGATGCGCGGCGCGGGCATGGGGCTCAAAGGGTCGTTCGCTTCGAAACAAGACGGCCCTGGGCGGCCCACTTGTCGTGCAACTGCCAGCCGCGGCGAACCAGAGCCAGCCCCTCGCCGAAACGATCCGGCGAACCGAGGACGACAACTTTGATGCGCCGCGGAATGGCGGCCTGCTGGCCGTTGACATCGACCGCCTGCGGTTCGCGGTCGGAGCTGAGGATCACGCAATCCCCCGCGCGCGAGGTGCGGCCCGTTTTGACGCCGTCGATTCCTTCCTGACCCAGAAGTTGGTTGGTGTTCTGCAAACGGTAAGCGCGCCGTGTGCCGTCGGGAGCCGTGATGTTGATTTCACGCGAGGTCTGGGACACGGCGAAGTTGAATGCCGCATTGTCACCCGCATAGCGGGTCAGCCGGGCGAGATCCGCGGCGGTCGAGTACGGCGGATTCTCGAGGTTGTCGATGCCGTGGGGATTGAGAAAGAGGGTCCTCTTCATGCGCAGGGTGCGGGCCAAGGCGTTCATGTGCGCGGTGAAGTTTCCCACCGGGTCGAGTCGCTCGTTGTTGGGCAGGCGCGCACCGACATTGTAAGCGAGGGTGTACGCGGCGTGGTTGTCCGACTGCATGAGGGCCGCGTAAACGAGGTCGCGCAGCGAGACGCGGTCGCCTGGTTGGAGGCCGCAGGCATTTTCACCGCCGACGCCCGCGATGCCGCCCGGCACCTCGACCTCCGCGGCCATGGAGGAGTCGGTCGCGGCCGCCCAGTCAAGAGCCACCATGGCCGCGGCGATCTTGGTCAGACTGGCGACCTGCCTTTTTTCGTTGGCGTTGGACGAATCGAGAATGTGACCCGTTTCGTCGTCGACAATAATGTAGCTTTGGGCCGCACGGGCGGTCGCCAGCGACGTGAAGGCGGCCAAAAGGAGAAGGAGTGCCGGTAAACGCATAATTTGCTGGGTGGGATACTAGTGGCGGCGCCACGGGATTCCAAGCCCGCGAGGAGGCGATTGCCGCGGGCCCCCCGCGCTGCTTAACTGAAAGATCGTGAGCAAGTCCCTTTTCGACCCCATCGAGGCCGTGGTCAAAGACATCAAGGCCGGCCGCATGGTCATCGTGACCGACGATGCCGAACGCGAAAACGAGGGCGACCTGGTCATGGCCGCCTCCAAGGTCACTCCGGAAGCAGTCAACTTCATGGCGAAAAACGGCCGAGGTCTCATTTGCGTCCCCCTCGCCGAATCAAGGGCCCGCCAACTCGGGCTGCAGCGCATGGTGGCGAACAACCGCGAAATCCACCGCACCGACTTCACGGTTTCGGTCGACGCGGCCAAAGGCGTGAGCACGGGTATCAGCGCGCGGGATCGGGCGCGCACCATCAAGACGCTGGCCTCGCCCAAATCCGTCCCGGCCGATCTGACGCAGCCCGGACATGTCTTTCCCCTGCAAGCCAGGGAAGGCGGGGTGCTGCAGCGGGCGGGCCACACCGAAGCGGCGGTCGATCTGGCGCGTCTGGCGGGCCTCGATGCCTCGGGGGTCATTTGCGAGGTGCTGAAAGAAGACGGTTCGATGGCGCGTTTGCCCGACCTGCAGCTTTTCCGCCGGCGCCACAAGCTGAAGATGTGCAGTATCCGCGACCTCATTGCCTACCGTCGCCTCCGCGAGAAACTGGTCGAGCGCGAGCAATGCGTCAGTTTGCCGACCGAGTTCGGGGACTTCGATTTGTATCTCTACCGGTCGCTGACCGACGGGGCGCACCATCTCGCGCTGGTGCGCGGCGAAGTCGGCCCCAAGCAACCTGTTCTGGTGAGGGTGCACAGCGAATGCCTGACCGGCGACGTCTTCGGTTCCCGGCGTTGCGACTGCGGCTCCCAACTGCACCAAGCCCTCAAGCAAATCGCCGATCACGGAAGCGGTGTTCTTGTCTACATGCGCCAGGAAGGCCGCGGCATCGGTCTTCCTGCCAAGATCCACGCCTACAAACTTCAGGAGTCGGGGCTGGACACGGTGGAGGCCAACGAGCGTCTCGGGTTTCCCATGGACCTGCGCGAATACGGTCTGGGGGCCCAGATCCTGTCGGATCTCGGGGTGCGCAAGATCCGTCTTTTGACCAACAATCCGCGCAAGATGGTCGGCCTGTCGGGTCACGGTTTGGAAATCGTGGGTCGTGTGCCGATCAAATCCCAACCCCATGCTCAGAACGCGCGCTATCTGCGCACGAAAAAGCGGAAAATGGGGCACTTTCTCTGATTGCGCCGCGCCGCGCCGCTCTGACACAAAAAGCCATGTCCACGAAACTTCCGACCAGACCGCCCAGGTTCGATACGCTGAACGGGCCGCGCTTCGCCATCGTGGCCGGCGAATACAATCCCGAGTTCGTGCAGGGGCTGATCAACCACACCTGCAAGGAGCTTTACCAAATCGAGGAAAGGAGCTCGATCGAGCTCTTCAGCGCCCCGGGTTCTTTCGAAATACCCCTCGTGGCCGAGATGGTTGCCACGACGAAAAATTACGATGTTATCATCGCCCTTGGTCTGATTCTCCAGGGTGAGACCAAGCACGCGGAGCTCGTCGCCCAGAGTGTCTCGGGTGCCCTGCAGCAGGTGGCCCTCAAGCATGTTGTGCCCGTGATCCACGAGGTCCTTTTGGTCGCCTCGGAGGAAGAAGCGCGGGCACGCTGCCTGGGCAAAGAGTTGAATCGCGGTACCGAGGCGGCCCGCGCGGCGTTTGTCATGCTCCGCACCCAGCAGCAGTTACGCGCCGCCGCCTCGCGGCGCACCCTCAAATGAGCGGTATCTCCGGACAAAAAGAAAACCGCCGGCAGGCGCGGGTCCAAGCGGTGCAGGAGCTCTACGGTCGCGAAATGCGCGGCACCCTGGGCGAAACCGAAAAACCGCCCGCCGAGAGCGGCGAGTTGGTCCCGTTCGCCCGCGATCTTCTCGACCAAGCGGTCGTCCGGCTCGCCGAAATCGACACGCTGCTGGCTGCGGCCCTGCAGAACTGGGATCTCAAGCGTCTCGGGGCGGTGGACCGGGCCGTGCTTCGCTCGGCCGTAGCCGAGATGCTCGCGCATCCCGACATCCCCGCCGCCGTGACAATCAACGAGGCGATCGAGATCGCGCGCAGTTTGGGCTCCGCTGAGTCGGCCCGCTTTGCCAACGGTGTTCTCGACCGCGTGCGTCGGGAACTCGGGCGCGATCCCCGCGCAACCGCCTGAACATGGCCGGCGGATTTCTGCGTGCCATCGCCGAGCGTTTTCGCGGCCGACCGGTCGACTGGGACGAGTTGGAGTCCCTCCTTTGGCAGGCCGACCTCGGGGTCAAGGTGACCACCACCCTGCTCGAGGCTTTGCGTGCCGAAACCGGATTTTCCGCGACGGCCGACGAGGTGGTGCGCCAGGCCCGCGGGCGTTTGATGGCCATGTTGCCTCCGCCTTGGCCGCCCTTGCTGCCCGTGCCCGGTGCGACCCGTGTCGTCCTCGTGGTGGGGGTCAATGGCACCGGCAAAACGACCTCCATCGCCAAACTTGCCGCATTACTCAAGCGCGAGGGGAGATCGGTCATGCTGGCCGCGGGAGACACCTTCCGCGCCGCCGCGGTCGAACAGTTGGTCGCCTGGGGCGAGCGGTTGGGCGTCCCGGTGATCCGCGGTGCCTATCAGGGCGACCCCGCGGCGGTTTGCCACGACGCCCTCGAGGCCGCCGCGCGCGACCGGGCGGACTTTCTCCTCGTCGATACCGCGGGACGCCTGCACACCAAGCACAACCTCATGCAGGAACTGGCCAAAGTTAAACGCGTGCTCGGCAAGAAAGATCCCTCCAGTCCCCACGAGATCCTCATCGTGCTTGACGCATCGACCGGCACCAACGCCCTGGAGCAGGCGCGGCAGTTCAAGGAGGCGTGCGGTCTGACCGGCGCGATCTTGACCAAGCTCGACGGGAGCGGGCGCGGTGGCACGGCGGTCGCACTCCAGCAGGAACTCGATGTGGCGGTGCGCTATGTCGGAACCGGGGAGAAGGAAACGGACTTTGCGCGCTTCGATCCGCAGAAGTTCGCCGCCGAAATGTTCTGAACGGCCCTACTCCTGGCAGTAGTGCAGGCTCACGCGCCGCATGCGCTCCTCGCCCTGCTGGGCGGTGTAATGGACCAGGCGCAACGAAACGAAGTCCTGCACCCAGATCCAGGCCCGGAGGGTGTGACGCAGCCCGCTTTTCTCGCCGCGGTCATCGGCAAAGATCCTGCCCGCCCCGTATTTTTTGTCCGCCTGCCGTTTGATGGTGGTGACCCATGACGAAACACGTGATTCGTCCCAGCCCTCGCGGTCGTACTGCAGTTCGACTTCGTTCAATCCGCCCTCGCGGAAATAGAAAAGGGTCCGTTTCAGCCCCTCCTGCACGATGCCCTCGACGACCAGGACATCGCGTTCCCCGGCGACTTTTTCCCCGATGACCTTGGCCTTTGCTTTGACGACCACTTCCTTGATCCGCTCGATCGATTCGCCCCATTGCATGCCGAACGGCGCTTTGATCTCCTGCTGCGCCGGCGCGCGGGCGGTGACGGCCAGGAGCGTGCAAACCGCGATGAGGAGACTCTTGTGCATCGTGGAAAATTCGTTCCGGCAAACGGTTCAGGCAAGCTCAGGCCCGGCCTCCCGGCAACTTTTCGTAAAAGCGCAGCGCCTCGATCGGGCTGCCGAAATCGGAGAGGAAATAAAGGCCGCGGGCGAAACCCGCTCCCGGATCACGGATGAGGTATTCGTAACCCGACTTGCCGACCACCACCACGAAGTGGGTGATGCCGCCCGGGTAGCGGAGGCGCACGATGACCGGGTTGCCGCGCAGCAGGTTCCAGTCGATGAGAAAATGGGAAGCGTCGTCCTCGTAAACATGTTCGGCCACCGCCGGAGGGTAGGCGCTGGCCTTCTCCCAGTAGAGCCAGCCCCGCTCGGTGTATCCCCCGTTGTCGCGCAGATGGGCATTGAGCCGGCCCGGATCGAGATCGGCCCCGTAGGAGGCAAGCACCATGGCGGCGGAGGCCACCGCGCAACCTTCCTCGCCGAGGGTGCCCGGTGTTTTGCCGAGTTTGTCGCGCGACCAACGTTTGTCGTTTTGCGCGAAGTGCGGCACGTCGTGCAGCACGGTGAGGGGAAACCACAGGCCGCCCCGCGCCGGAAGCGGGGAGGTCTTTGCCGACCAATGGTGACCCCACCAAGCGCCGGTGCCCAGCGCGGCCACGACAAGCAAAAGGAGGGACAAACGGAGCGGGCGCACGGGAAAAACAAAACGCCAAAAGGCGCGCGCGCCAAACCGATTTTTTGCCGCGCGTGTCAAAGCGGGCCTTGCCGAGGGGTCCGCCTCTGAAGGATGGTAGGCCGCAGATGAGAAAAGGCAGGTTTGTCCTCCTCCTGCACGCGCACCTGCCCTACGTGCGCCATCCCGAGCACGATGATTTTCTCGAGGAGGACTGGTTTTACGAGGCGATCGTCGAGACCTATGTGCCGCTCCTGCGCGTTTTCGAGCGGTTGGCGAACGAGGGCGCGCCGGTGCGCCTCACCATGTCGGTGACGCCCACGCTTTGCGCGATGATGGAAGATCCGCTCCTGCAGGAGCGGGCGGCGCGGCATATCGCCCGCTCGGTGGCCTTGGCCGAGAGCGAGGTGCGACGCACGGAACATGATGGCCAGCGCAACGACATCGCGCGCTTTTACCTCGGGCGCTTTCTCGCCGTCAGCGAATATTTCGAATCGCGCCAGCGGCGGCTGGTTCCCGCCTTCCGGGCGCTGCAGGACGCGGGATTTCTGGAAATCATCACCTGCGCGGCGACGCACGGTTTTTTGCCGCTCATGGTGGAGCATCCCGAGTCGGTGAGGGCGCAGATCCGCACGGCCTGCGACTACCACAAAGCGTGCTTCGGCCGCGCGCCAGCCGGCATCTGGCTGCCGGAATGCGCCTACTTCCCCGGGGTGGAACACTTTCTGCGCGAAGCCGACCTCAAGTGGTTCGTTCTCGATGCCCACGGGCTGATGTTCGCAAAACCGCGGCCGCGCTTCGCCATTTACGCCCCTTGCTACACGCGGGAGGGGCCCGCGGTTTTCGCCCGTGACCGAGATTCCAGCCGGCAGGTGTGGAGCGCGGAAGAAGGCTATCCCGGCGATCCCGCTTACCGGGATTTTTACCGCGACATCGGCTACGACCTCGGTCTCGACTATCTGCGGCCCTTTCTCGGGGCGGATGGCCAGCGCAAGTTTACCGGCTTGAAATACCACCGCATCACCGGACGGTCCGAGCACAAGGAGCTCTACCGCCGCCCGTGGGCCGAGTCCGCGGCGGACGCGCATGCCGGAGACTTTCTGGCCAACCGCATCCGGCAATTCGAGCCGCTCTGCTCCGAGATGCCGATCGACCCGGTGGTGGTGAGTCCCTACGACGCCGAGCTCTTCGGGCATTGGTGGTTCGAGGGTCCCGAGTTTCTCGACCTGTTTCTGCGCAAGGCGGCCCACGACCAAACCGTTTTTGAATTCGCCACGCCGTCCGCGTACCTGGCGGACAACGAGGTTCTCCAGGTCGTGCAACCCTGTGCGTCGAGCTGGGGCAACAAGGGCTACTGGGAGGTGTGGCTCGACCGGTCGAACGCGTGGATCTACCCGCATCTGCACGCGGCGGCGCGGCGCATGACCGAGGCGGCCCGCCGCAACGCGGGCACCAGGGCGAAATGGAAACAGGAGACTTTGCAGCAGATGGCGCGCGAGCTGATGCTCGCGCAATCGAGCGACTGGGCCTTTCTCATGCGCACGGGAACGGCCCACGACTACGCCGCGCGGCGGACCAAGGACCATCTTTTGCGCTTCGACCATCTGCGCGATTCGCTCTTGGCGGGCCGCCGCGATGCGGATTTTCTCGCCGCGTGCCGCGAAAGGGACAACATATTCCCCGATCTGGAATGGCGGTATTACGCATAATGGCCGGTCTGTTGTTCCTCTCGGTGCCTGCGCCGGGAGTGGAACTGCGTTTCGTTCCGCCATCGGCGGAGGGAACGGTCAGTCTCGGTATCAGCGACTCCGCGGGACAGCTGGTCCGGGTTCTTTGTGACGAATGGCCGGTCGCGGATTTCACCGCGGGTCTCAACGGCCTGTCGGTCGAGTGGGACGGCCGGGACGCCTCGGGTCAACCGGTGCCGGCGGGAACCTACGCGGTCAAAGGATTCCACATGGGCAATGTCGAGGTGTCGGGCGAGGCCATTCACTTCAATGACTGGATCACGACCGAAGACGCGCCCCGCATCGAGGCGGTCGCCTCGCTTGGCATTCTCGCGGGCGGCGACTTGCTCATGGCTTCACGACTGACGGGAGACCGGGGCGCCTTGCTCCGCTATTCACCGCATCACGCCAACCCCTGGGCTATACTGGCATGCGAACCGCTGCCCGCCTCTCCGCGAACCGTCAAGTTGGCGGTGGCGGGCGACAGGGTCTTTGTGCTGGTGGACAACAAAATCCGCGCCCTCGACCTCGCTACCGGCCGGGAAATAGAACAGCCCGGTCTGGCCGCCGCGCCCGTCGATGTGGGGGGTCACGAGGATCGTTTGACCATCCTCACGGCGGATGGGATCAAAGTCTTCGACGCCACGAACCTTAAGGAAAAATCCGCGCTGCCGCCGCCCCCGGTCAAAGTGGCGGCAGTCGCCCCCTTCGGACGCGAGGATGTGGTGGCCGCTGGCGAGGACGGTTCGCTCTGGCATGGCGCGCCGGAGTGGCGGCGCCTCGACGCGCCCCCCGGAACCAAAGCACTGGCCGTGGCCGCCGGGCGCGGCCAAACGTTCTGGGTCTTGGAAAGGGCCGCCGATGGCTCTGTTGTGGTCGTGCAGTATTCGCCCGAGGAGGGACGCTTGGCCGAATGGGTCGCCTCGACCCGGGGCGATCCGGTGGCGCTGGCCGCTTCGGCAGACGCGGACTATTTCGCGGCCATTTTCGCCGGACCGGAGGAGGAAAGAACAGTCGCGATCCGGCGGAGCGCGGAAAAAGGCTGGGAACTTCTGGCCGACAAGACAATCACGGCCAGCGGTGCCTTCGGCGTGAGTGAGGGGCGCCTGTCGCCGGTCGGCGAGTCTTTGCCCGCGGAGATCACGGTCGGCTTGCGCGAGAATCCGCTCGATGCCTCGGCGCCCCGATCCCTCGTTCTCCGGGCCTCCGCTTCCGTCGGCGGCACGGGTTTGGTCACGGCCGAAGGCTTGCCGTTGGTAAGTGTTTCGAACGGCGCGGGTTTCAAGCGTGTCGCTCTCGTCGCCGGCCGGAGCGGGGGCACCGCCCGGTTTTACCAGGGCGATGGCGCCTGCGTGGAGCAATTCAATCTGGTGAATCTCGACGACATCACGGCCCTCGACGCCGGCACGATCGAAATGGAGGGCGGCGCGGAAAAAGCACCGCCCCCCGAAGAGGATCCCGAAGAGCCTATGCCTTGATCTCTTCGCCGCTGTTCGCGTCGGTGATGACGAACTTTTCGCGGTGCATGGCCGCGTCCGGCTTGAAGGAGAGCCTGCCTCCGTAGCGGCGCTCGATGTCGACGAGGAGATCCTCGTCCTCGGTGCGCAGGCGCTCGAGCAACTCCGGGTTCACGATCACCTTGATCTCGTGGATGGTGTCGATGTGCTTGCGCATCACCGCATGAAGGGCGCGCTGCAATTCGACGGACATCGTCATCAGGTTCTTGATCAAACCGCGGCCCTCGCAATGGGGGCACGGGTCGAACTGCGACATGCGCATACTCTCGGCCGCGCGCTGGCGCGTCATCTCCATCAGCCCGAGTTGCGAAATGGGGAGGACGTGGGTGCGCGCCTTATCGCGTTTGAGGCGTTGCCTCATCCGCTGATAGACGGCCTGCTGGTCTTTGCGGGACTTCATGTCGATGAAGTCCGCCACGATGAGCCCGCCGATATTGCGCAGGCGCATCTGGCGCGAGATTTCGTCCGCCGCCTCGAGATTGGTCTGCAGGATGGTTTTATCCACCTCCTTGCCGCCCTTGTTGCGGCCGGTGTTGACGTCGACCGAGATGAGAGCCTCGGTCTCGTCGATGACGATGTATCCGCCGCAGGGCAACCAGACCTGCCGGGTGAAGGCCTTCTCGACCTGCTTGTGCACGCCGTATTTGTCGAAGATGTGCTGGCCTTCGTTATAGAACTGGATGCGCTTCTTCGAGCGCGGCGAGACCTGCGCCACGAGTTCCTGCATGCGCTCGACCGAAGCCAGGTCGTCGCAAATGACGGCATCCACTTCCTCGGTGAGGAAGTCGCGCACCGTCCGCTCGACGAGATCGGGCTCCTCGAAGAGCTGGTAAGGAGCGCGCTGCGTCTCCATGCCGCGTTCGATCTCGTTCCATTGGTCGAGAAGAAGGGCCAGATCGCGGACAAAGAAGCGCGGGCGCTGGCCTGCTCCGACGGTGCGGATGATGACGCCCATCCCCTCGGGAATCTCCAGCTCGTTGAGGATCTTGCGCAGGCGCTCGCGTTCTTTCGGATCGTCGATCTTGCGGGAGATGCCGCATTGCGGACTGTGCGGCATGAGGACGAGGTAACGTCCCGGCATGCTGATGTTGGTCGTGATACGCGGCCCCTTGGTGCCGATCGGTCCTTTGCTGACCTGAACCATGATCTCCGACCCGGGGGGATAAATTGTCGGGATGTCCTTGGCGGTGATTTTTTTGGGAAGTTTCTTGCCCGTATTGCGGCGGACCTCCTCGATGCCGCTGTCGAGCGCGGCGGGAATGGCGTCCCAGAAATGGAGGAAGGCGTTTTTCTCGAAACCTATGTCCACGAACATGGCTTTGAGGCCCTGCTCGATGTTTTTGACGCGCCCCTTGTAGATGCTGCCGACAATGTTTCGGTCGGAGACGCGCTCGACGTTGTATTCCTCGAGCTGGCCGTCCTCCAGCACGGCGACGCGTTTTTCGAGTTTCTCGGCGTTGACAATGAGGCGGGCTCCGCCGGATTTGACGGGCAGCCCCAGGAGTTTTTTGACTTTTTCGATCATGATAATTTGCGGGTTGTGTCAGCGCCTCGGGCGCTGCGGTTTTTCTTTGTTTTTTCCGCCTCCGAAGAGGCGTTGAAAAATGTTGGGTCGCCGGGGTGCCGTCCCTTCGGCGTCCGCGGCGGGTCGCACGGTCGGTTGGGCGATGTCGGCCGTTTCTTCGGGTGTAGCGCCATCCAACGGCGCTGCATCGGCCAGAGCTGCGGGTATCGGGCGGCCGAAGTCGACGCTGGAGACGAACTGGAAGCTGCCCGCGGCCGGCGCCAAAGCGGCGAGCTCGGTTGCGGTGCCTTCCTCCATCTTGAAAATGTCCGCGAGAATTTTGGCCGCGATCGGGGCGGCCACGCCGCCTCCGGACTGTGCCCCCTGCACCAGCACGGAAACGGCGTAGCGCGGCTTGTTGTAGGGGGCGAACGCGATGAACCAAGTGTGATTGTCCTTCACTCCGCCCCGCCAGAACTGGGCGGTGCCGGTCTTCCCCGCTACCTCGTAGTTTTTCATCCGGGCGGCCGCGGCCGTGCCGCCCGCGCGATTGACCACATCCCACATGCCTTGGCGGACGTGCCCCAGCTTGTCCGCGGTCAATCCGTTTTCGAGAAGATTGGACCGCACCTCGACCGGTTCCTGTCTGACAACGGTGCCGTCTTGGGCCACGATTTTTTCAACCAGCCGGGGGTAGAAGCTGGTGCCCCAGTTGGCCACCGAGGCGGCAACCATCGCCATTTGCAGGGGGGTGGCCAGCACGAACCCCTGGCCGATCGACACGTTGGCCGTCTGGCCCCGCGACCATCTTTCCCGCGGATAATTCGCCTGGAGCCACGCGGGGCCGGGCAGGATGCCCGCGGCTTCGCCCGACAGCGGCAAGCCGCTTTTCTGCCCGAGCCCGAGCATGGTTCCGACGTCGGTGATCTGGTCGATACCCGCGGCGTTCCCGTATTGGTAAAAAAACGCGTTGCACGACACGCAGATGGCCGATTCCACGTTCAGGGTTCCGTGCGCGCCGTTCTTCGAGGCGATCCAGCACTGCATGAATTTGTCGCCGAATTGCACCCCTCCGCTGCAGTTGAACCGCTTCTCCTCGAGTCCGGCCCGCAAGCCGGCGAGCGCCGTGGGAATTTTGAAGGTGGAGCCCGGGGCATAGGCGCCGAGGGCCCGGTTGAGAAGAGGGTTGGTGGCATCGCCGGTGAGTGCTCCCCAGTCCGCGGAGCTGATCGACGGAATGAATGCATTCGGGTCGAAAGAGGGCACGCTGGCCATGGCCAGGATGTCGCCGTTGTTGGGGTCCACCACCACCACGGCGCCGCGTCCCACGGCGCGCAGGGCGTTTTCGGCGATATACTGGATCCGCGCGTCGATGGTCAGGACGACATTGTGGCCCTGCTTCGGAGGGTCGCTGCGCACTTCCCGTTCGATTTTGCCCTTGGCGTTGCGCTGCATGATGCGCGCGCCGGCGGTCCCCTTCAACTCGTCGTTGAAACTGCTTTCGATCTGCGATTTCCCTTCCGTATCGGGTTGGTAGTAGTTGAATTTCGCCGCTTCTTCCCGGTCGATTTGTTCCGGTGCCCCGACATAACCCAGCAGGTGCGAAGCGAGTGCTCCGTAGACGTAGCGGCGGACGGGGCGGACCGCCAGGTCGACACCGGCGATTTCGACGCCGTGTTCGGCGAAGCGGGCCATGGATTCGTAGTCCAAGTCCTCCGCGTAGGTGAAAGGGACTTCGGTTTCATTGCGGAAGTGGTTCCGCATCGCATTGGCATTGAAGTCCCGGGCCACCCCGAGTTCGACGAGACGCGGGATGACCGTCTCGTTGACGATCCTCAAGATGTCCGGCTCCGACTTTTCGGTCATCATCCCGGCCACCGGTGTTTGGTACGTGTGCATCGGGATGTCCCCGAAACGGTTCCGATAATCCCGCACGATGTCGGGGAAATAAAACTCGATGGCGTTGCTTGCCCGGTTTTGCACCAGCGGAACGCCGTTCCGGTCGAGAATTTCCCCGCGCACCGCGGGAAGGCGGACGCTCACCTGGGAGGTGTTGCGGATGCGCGACGTGTACTCCGATCCGCGTGCCACCTGCACATACCAGAGACGCCCGAGGAGCATGAGGAAAACGGCGAGCGCCATGGCGGCAAGGACCGCGATGCGGAATTCGTGCGACCGGCGAATCATTGTTTCACGCGGCGCCCCCGCCGACGAAAACCGTCGGCGGGAAAGAGGCCGAAAAAGAAGTAAAGCAAAGGTGCGAGCAGGAGAGCCGCCATGGCCGGCCCGATGAGTTGGGCGAACACCGCGCCGTCGAGGACGAACGACTCGCGGCGCAGGCAGACCATGAGGTATTGACCGGCGAGAAGGACGAAGGTGGCCGCGCCCGAGGCGAGGCAGTGAGTCTCCCACCGCATGGCGAGCCGGAGCACGGGCAGCATGCGCAAAACGGCGGCCAGAAGGACATAGTAGAGCATAGACCACCCGAGACCGATTTCAACGCGTCCTCCGTCGACGTGCAGCAGGGCCAAATCTCCGAGCAACCCCGCGTAAAGAGCGAAGGCCAGCGCGCCCGGCACGGGCATCCAGAGCAGCGCGTAGCAGACCACGACCGGCATAAGCAGAATATGCGCATTGGCGAAAAACGGCATGGCCGGAATGAATTCCGGCACGATGACGGCCAGATAAGCCGACACGACAAGCACGGCGGCGCGGATCATTTTGCGCCGAGAACCACGAACACGTCCTCGATGCGGGAAAAATCCGCCGCAGGCTCGATAATGGCCTGCCCGTCGAGTTCTCGTGTCCGGAATTCCCTTACTGTCCCCAGCGGGATCCCCGCGGGGAAAACGCCGCCACTGACACCGGCCGTCACGACTTTCATGCCCGGTTTGATGTCGGCGTTGCGTTTGAGAAAATTCACCACCAGCACCGGCGCGGCTTCGCCCTCGGTGCGCTGTCCGGAAAGAATACCCTGGTCGCCGGTCTCCTCGATGCGGGCCGCGACCTTGCAGGTTTCGTCGGTCAGCAGCGCGACCATGGAGATGTCCTTGGCCACGGTGGTGGTCCGCCCGACCAGGCCGTCGGCGGTGAGGACCGGTTGGGCCGGGTCGACCTTTTCGGCGAATCCCCGGTTGATTTTCGCGCTGCTCCACCAGGTCGATGAATCGCGGCTCAGAACCTGCGCGGGGACCAGGGAGAAGGGCGAGCGCTCGCGGTAACCCATGGTGTCGCGGAGGCGACGGTTTTCATCGGCCAAGTCCTTGAGCAACTGCGCGGCGGCGCGCAATTGGTTGTTCTGCGCGGTGAGCGCGGCGTTTTCCGCTTCGAGTTCGTCCAGTGTCTTCAGTCCTTTGTTCAGCTTGTCGATGCGGCTGTTGATCGCCGCCCCGGCTTGCAGGGCCGGCGTCGAAACGTCGAAGAAGCCCCCTTGCCACGCGCGCATGCGATCCGGGGAAAACGCGAGGAAGACCAAGGCGACGAGAATCGCCGCGACGAGCAGAACCAAATGCAGCAGTTTCATGGGCGGAGAGCGCCCTTAGCGGTGCTGTTGCGGCGGTCAGACCGCGGGAACAACGCGCTGGGTGCTGTTTTGGGCGATGCTGCGGAGAACTTCGATTTCACTGAGGACGCGTCCCGTTCCCTCGGCCACGGCGCTGAGCGGATCGTCCGCTATATGCACCGGCAGGTTGGTCTCTTCGCGCAGCAATTGGTCGAGGCCGCGCAGGAGAGCCCCGCCGCCGGCCAAGACCATCCCGCGATCCACCAAATCGGAGGAAAGTTCGGGCGGGCAGCGCTCGAGGGTGGTGCGCACGGCGTCGACGATGCTGTTGAGCGGCTCGGCGAGCGCCTCGCGGACCTCCTGGGAGGTGAGAGTGATGGTTTTGGGAAGTCCCGCGACGAGGTCGCGACCTTTGACTTCCATGGAAGTTTCTTTGGGTAGCTTGATGGCCGAACCGAGTTTGATTTTGATTTCTTCGGCGGTGCGTTCACCGATGGCCAGGTTGAAGTTGCGTTTGAGGTATTGGACGATGGCCTCGTCGAGTTCGTCGCCGGCCACCCGCACGCTGCGGCTGAAGACGATGCCCGCGAGCGAGATGAGAGCGACTTCCGTCGTGCCGCCCCCGATATCGATGATCATATTGCCCGCGGCTTCCTGGATCGGCAGTCCGACCCCGATGGCGGCAGCCATCGGTTCTTCGATGAGGTAGACCTCGCGCGCTCCGGCGTGCGTGGCGGAATCTTTGACCGCACGCTTTTCCACCTCGGTGATGCCCGAGGGTACGGCGATGACCACGCGCGGGCGAACCATGCGGCGACCACCGTGGGCTTTGCTGATCAGATGCGAGAGCATCGCCTCGGTGATTTCGAAGTCGGCAATGACGCCGTCCTTGAGGGGGCGGATGGCGACGATGTTGCCGGGGGTGCGGCCCAGCATCCGCTTGGCCTCGTTGCCGACCGCCAGCACCTTGTTGGTCCCGGCCTGCACGGCCACGACCGACGGTTCGCGCAGCACGATCCCCTGGTCGCGGACGAAAACGAGCGTGTTGGCGGTGCCGAGGTCGATCCCGATGTCGCTCGACAAAAATCCGAAAAGTTTCCTGAACATTATCTTCTGCTTGGGCGTGGTTCACGGGGAACCGGCCTGCTTGCCCGATCTCCATCAACTACAGCCTGCCTAGTAATCTGGGAAGATTGCTCCGGGTCAAGGAAATTGGGGGCAGGGGGCTGCCCCGGCAAAACTTGAGTGAAGGCAGCCACCCTGCGACCTTGGCCGGCTGGAGCCGCAGCCCATGCCGCTCCTTGAACCATGAACGGACGACAGCGTTTCCTTTCCGCCTGCCATTGCCGGCCGGTCGATCGGCCGCCGGTTTGGATGATGCGCCAAGCCGGGCGCTACCTGCCCGAATACCGGGCACTGAAGGAGCAGCACAGTTTCCTGGAGATGGTCCGTTCGCCCGCGCTGGCCACGGAGGTCACGATGCAGCCCATCCGGCGGTACGGCTTCGACGCGGCCATTGTCTTCAGCGACATTCTGGTTGTCCCCGAGGCTCTGGGCCAAAGCTACGGCTTCCGGGAAGGCCGTGGAGTGGCCATGGACTTCGCTGTCCGGTCATCCGCTGATTGGCAAAAACTCTCCACCCAAGGCGCGGAGGAGCGCTTGGGCTACGTCTACGACGCGCTTGCTGCCACCAAAAGGGAACTGGGCGGTGACCATGCGCTCATCGGGTTCGGAGGTTCACCGTGGACCCTTGCCGCTTACATGGTGGAGGGCGGTTCATCGGCCGACGGCAGCGTCATCCGCGCCATGGCCTCGCGCAACGACGCGCTGCTCCACGACCTGCTTTCGCTTCTTGCCCGCAGCCTCGCCGGATATTTCCGTCGCCAGATCGAAGCGGGCGCCGATGCCATCCAGATTTTCGATTCCTGGGCCGCTTGGTGCGACGACTACGAAAAGTGGTCTTTGCGCTGGGTGCGCGAGGTCATCGCTGAGTTGAAGCCCGAGGTTCCGGTGATCTTTTTCGCCCGCGGGCGCAACGCCGAGGCCTCCGCGCTGGTCTCCACCGGGGCCCCTGTGCTCTCCCTCGATTGGCAGAGTTCCTTGAGCGAGGTCCGCCGCGCCCTCGGCCCCGGCATCGCCCTGCAGGGCAACATGGATCCGTCGTTTCTCGAGCAGGATCCCGCGGTGGCCGCGGCCGCCGCCCGCAGCGTGCTGGAAGACATGGCGGGGCAGCACGGGCATATTTTCAACCTGGGCCACGGCATCCGGCCGTCCGCCCGTCCCGAAAGTGTCGGTGCGGTGGTCGAAACCGTGCAAAACTTCCGTCATGAGCAAAGTGGCAGCGCCGTCGGTTGACCTCGGGTTGGTGCGCAAGCACAACCGCCCGGGGCCGCGTTACACGTCGTATCCCACGGCCCTGCAATTTCGCGAGGACGCCGACGCGCGGCGTTTGGTCGCGGCGGCGGCGGACGAGCGCGGTCCGCTCTCGCTCTATTTTCACCTTCCTTTCTGCGCGAGCCTTTGCTGGTTCTGCGGGTGCAACAAAGTCATCACGACGGATACCGCGCGCGCGGAGGTTTACCTCGACGCCCTGGTCCGCGAGATGGACCTTTTCGCGCGGGCCGGCGTTCCGGACCGCGAGGTCGTGCAATTGCACTTCGGCGGTGGCACCCCGAATTTTCTGTCGCCCGCGCAAATCCGGCGCCTCGGCGCCGAGCTCAAAAAACGCTTCGCCTTCGCCGCTGACGCCGAGTGTTCGGTGGAGCTCGACCCGCGCTTCCTGACGCGCGACCAAGTGTGTGCTTTCCGCGACATCGGCATGACCCGCGCCTCGTTCGGGATCCAGGATGTCGATCCGGCCGTGCAGCGTGCCGTCCACCGCGTCCAATCCGACGAGTGCAATGTGCAGGCTTTCGAGTGGTTGCGCGGCGAGGGCTTCGAATCCGTCAATGTCGACCTCATCTACGGTTTGCCGGGCCAGACGCCCGCCAGCTACGAGCGCACGCTGGCTCGCGTGTTGCAATACGGGCCCGACCGTTTCGCCGTTTTCAGCTACGCGCATGTGCCCTGGATGGTCCCCGCGCAGAAAATTCTGGAAAAAAACCGTTTGCCCGACCCCGGCGACAAACTCGCCATGCTCAAGCTCGTCATCGAAACCCTGACGGCCGCCGGCTACGTCTTCATCGGGATGGATCATTTCGCGCGGGCGGGCGACGAGTTGGTGAGAGCTTTGGAGTCGCGGACACTGCAGCGCAACTTCCAAGGGTACAGCACCCGCGGAGGCACGGAGATCCGCGGTTTCGGTGTTTCGTCGATTTCGCAGACTGCGCGCACCTACCGCCAGAACCGCAAATCGCTCGAGCAGTATTACGAGGATCTCGCGGCCGGGCGCCTTCCGGTCGAGCGCGGTTTGGAACTCTCCGACGATGATGTCCTGCGCCGGCACATCATCATGCGCCTGATGTGCGATTTCCGTTTGGAGTTGGCGGCGGTCGAGGAAGTGTTTTCCATCCGCTTCGCGGAAAAGTTTGCCGCCAGTCTGGCGGCGCTCGGGGAGTTCGCCGCCGACGGTCTCGTCGACCTGCGCGACGACGTTATCACCGTGACCGAGGCCGGCCGGTTGTTCATCCGCAATATCGCCATGTGTTTCGACGCCTACGTGCGACCGGGCGAGGGGCGTCATTCCAAAACCATCTGATGTCCGGAGCGTCGGTGATTATCCTCGGGTCCGGATTGACCGGATTGTCCGCGGCCGTCGCGCTGAAACGGCGCGGTTGCCGGGTCACGCTGCTGGAGTCCGCTGCGCGGCCCGGCGGTGCCGTGCAGACAGAGCACAGCGACGGCTTCCTGGTCGAACACGGTCCGAACTCCATGATGGTCGACGACCCGGCCATCGCGGCGTTTTTCCACGATGCCGGCTTGGAGGGTGAAATGGTGGGGCCGCAGGCCAAGAAGCGTTACTTGGTGCGGAAAGGAAGACCGGTGGCTCTTCCCGCGGGTCCCGGCGGCGCGCTTGCCACGCCCCTCTTTTCGCTGCGGGGCAAGCTGCGGGTGTTGGGGGAACCTTTCGTTCCGCGCGGAACGCACGACGATGAGTCTCTGGCCCGAATGGTCCGTCGTCGCCTCGGGGGAGAAGTTCTCGATTATGCCGTCGAGCCCTTTGTCGCCGGAATCTACGCAGGCGACCCGGCCCGGTTGTCCGCCAAGCACGCCTTCCCGAAGCTCTGGCGACTCGAGCGCGATCACGGTTCGTTTGTGCGCGGGGCCATGCGTCGCGCGCGGGGCGGCCCGCGTCCGACAATGCTTTCTTTCCGCGGCGGCATGGGTGTGCTGCCGGAAAAGTTGGGGGCGTCGCTCGGTGACGATTTGCGCCGCCATGTTCGCGTGGGGGCCATCGGGCGATCGGGCGAGGGCTGGTCCGTGGAATGGGACGAGCAGGGTCGGAGGAAGCGGGCTACGGCGACGACCCTGGTCTGCGCCATTCCGGCGTTCGCCGTGGCGAATCTCCCTTGGCCCGAAGACCTGCGCGGCCAACTCGGCCTCTTTGGCCGTATCGAGTACACGCCGGTCAGTGTGCTGGCCCTCGGCTTCCACCGCACGGAGGTGGCTCATCCGCTGGACGGTTTCGGCATGCTCGTGCCGGCGGCGGAGAAGCGCCGCATTCTCGGAACGATTTTTTCCTCGTCTCTCTTTCCGGGCCGCGCGCCGGACGGCTGTGTGTTGTTGACGACTTTCGTCGGGGGGGCGCGACAACCGGATCTGGCCGCCCTCGCGGATGATGAACTCGAGCGCGTCGCCTGTGACGATCTGCGTGTTCTGCTCGGCGTGCGGGGCGAGGCCGTTTTTCGCCGCATCGTCCGTTGGCCCCGGGCCATCCCGCAATACAATCTCGGCTACGGCGAAGTTCTCTCCGCGCTGGAAAAGCTGGAAGCCGCGCACTCCGGGCTGCATTTTGTCGGCAACTACCGAGGCGGCATCGCTGCGGGCCAATGCATCCGAAACGGTTTGCGGCTCGCAGAGGAAATTGGCGCCTGTATTCCATCGTGAGCAAAAAAGCCGTCCTTCTCCTCAATCTCGGATCGCCGGACTCGACCAGGGTCCCGGATGTCCGGCGCTATCTGCGCGAGTTCCTCTCGGATCCGCGGGTGCTCGACGTGAACCCGGTCCTGCGGGCCATTGTACTCAACCTGTTTATCCTGCCTTTCCGCCCGCGCAAAAGCGCGGCCGCCTACTCCACGGTCTGGACCAAGGAGGGCTCGCCCCTCATCGTCACCAGCAAAAAGCAACGGGACCTTCTCGCGGCCAAGGTTGACGTGCCCGTGCACCTGGCCATGCGCTACGGCCGGCCGGCCGTTCCCGATGTCATGAGCCAGATTGTCGCCGACGGCACGGAGGAGCTGTTTCTTGTGCCGCTCTACCCGCATTACGCGATGTCCAGCTATGAGACCGCCGTCGTGCAGGCCATGGAGGAGGTGGCGCGGCAGAAACCGGGGATGAAAGTCACCCTCTTGCAGCCCTATTACAACGATCCGGAATACATCGACGCTTTGGCCGATGCGGCGGCTCCGCACCTGCAGGACGGCTACGACACGCTGGTGTTCAGCTACCACGGCGTGCCCGAGCGACACCTGCGCAAAAGCGATCCGTCCCACGCGCACTGTCTCGCCGTTCCCGACTGCTGCCATTGCGCCCACCCGGCGCATGCCACGTGTTACCGGCACCAATGCGTGAGGACGATGGAGTTGCTCATCGAGCGCCTCGGGATCCCGAGGGAAAAAACCGTCCTCGCCTTCCAATCCCGCCTCGGACGCGATCCGTGGCTGACACCCCAAACGGATGTGACCGTCGAGCGACTCGGCCACGAGGGAAAAAAGAAAGTTCTCGTGATCTGCCCCTCGTTCGTCACCGACTGCCTCGAGACGCTCGAGGAGGTCGCCGAGGGTTGCAAGGAGACCTTCGAGGAGGCGGGCGGGGAGCATCTCAAGCTCGTGCCGTGCCTGAACGAAAACACCAAGTGGATCGATTTCCTCGCCGGACGTTGCCGGCGCTGGATCAACGGGGAGAATTGACCCGCGCCGGGGGGAACACCATGGCGCGGACGGTGGCCGGCAGGTCTGCGGGTACGGTGACTGTTTCCTCGCTGCCGATACATCGCGCGTAGATCCCGCCGTCCGGGGCGGCGTTGCCGAAGTCCGCGCCGGCGAGAATATGCGAACCGGCCGTATCTTCGGCCGTGTTTTCCGAAAGCCATGCGTAAAAGGCGATTCGCCTCGGCGGGGCAGCCAGCCCGACCGCCTCGGTGCTTTCCGCGGTGCGGAAACCGCTGACCTTCGTCTCATTGTAGGCGGTCACCAGTTTTTCGATGTCTGCCTCGCTGTAGACCGCTCCGTCCCCGTCGCCCGTCCAGCCGTCGCCCGCACGACGCAAGGTCACCGCTTTGCCGTCGGCTTCCAGCCGGATGCGGTCGACGGTGTCCAAATCGACGTAACCGAGCGAGCGGTCGCGCAGGGATTCCGGAGAGACCGAGAACAAAGTTGCCGCCGATCCGTCGACCGCGATGTCTCCGCCCCGGTCCTTGAAAAAGGCGGCGAGCGCGGCCGGGTCTTCCCCGTCCGATCGGGTCACGCGCAATTCCAGATCCTCGCCGCCGCCGCGCGGCGTCAGGCTGATGGCCGCTTCCCCGGCCGGCACCATCGTCGGGGTCGTGCCGGCTGTTGCGCCGAAGGACTCGATGCGCAGGCCGAGCAACGGGTCGAGAAAGGCGCGCACCGCCTGCGGATCGGCGGCGGCCTGCACCGGTTTTTCGATCGTCCATCTTCCGCGCGAGCGCCTGAGGGTCATTTCTCCGTCCGGTCGCCGCACGGTGAACTTCTCGATATCGTCGGCTGTGAATTCGGTCAGTCTCGGATCACGGAAAGTGGCCGCGGGGACGGAGGCCAGTTCCGCCAAGGTGCCGGCCACGCGGAGAATTCCGGGTTGTCCGTCGACGCGCGCGAAGACCTCCTGCGGCAGCGCCGTTCCGGCCCCGATGTCGATGCCGGCGCTTTCCTCGCCGCGCAACTCGATGCGCAGACGCGGCGGGACCAGCGCGGCCTCGGGGAATTTTTCGGCTTTGCGACCAGGTTGCCGATCCCGCACTTCCATGAAGCGCGCCGCCATGAGCAGACGGTCCGCCGCCTCCGGCGAGGCCCGGTCCGGGAAGGGCTGCACGACGCGCCATCCCCCCGTTTGCTTTTGCAGGACGATTTTCTCCTGTCCGCGGATGATCGCGATCTCGGACACCCCTGCGGGGTCGAAGACCGCCGCGTAGCGTCGGTTGTCCTCGGCCTCGCGGGTCGCGGGCACGGATTGTCGCAGGTAATAAATCAAGCCCACCGCCAAGATGGTGAGCGCGAGCAGGAAAATCGTGGCGCGCGGGTTCACGGGTCAGCGCCGGCGCCGCCACCAGACCGCCAGTCCGGTGATCGCGGCAACAGCCGGAATGACCACCAGCGTGTAGAGCGCGATGCGGCCGGTTTCCGCGTCGGTGAGGTTCAGATTGAAGGCCCGGACGGACTTCGGCGCGATGCGCGCCAGGTGCCCCCGGTCCAGCACCCAGTTGAGCGAGCTGAGGACGAAGTCGAGGTTGGGTTCGGTGATCAGTCCGTCGACGACGAATTCGCTGTTGCCCACGACAACCATGCGGGCCGAGCTGAGGTCGAGTTTCTGCTCGCTCACGGCGCCGCGTTCCGACGAGGCCGCGAGCACCAGCGGTGCCGCCGAATCTTTTTCCTCCTCGAAGCGCACTCCTTTTTGTTCGTCGGTGATGTAATCGGTTTCTCCCCAGAAAGGATCCTGTGCGGTGATCATGGACTCGACGTTCAGGCCCTTTTTGCGCTCGTCGAGATCCAGCGAGCAGGTGGCCGCCGGGAGCGTCGCGTCCGCTCCCTGCAGGCGCCGCGTCACGCGGTTGACCGCCGAGAACCGCCCGGTCACGTCCCGGAGGATTCCGGTGGCAAACCCGAGTTGTACCGTGCGGAGGACGCGATCGTCGCGCGGCGCAATGCCGGCCGAGACAAGCAACTCCCGCAGGAGGGGCGTCTGCGCGTCCGGATCGAGGAAGACCAGGAGCCGTCCGTCGTTCTCCCAGTATTCGCGAAGAATTCTGGCGCTTTCCGGTGGGAGATCGTAACGGGCGCCGGCGATGACGACCGCCGCGGCGTCGGCGGGGATGGCCGGTGTCGCGGCCAGCGAGAGCGCGGCGGTTGCCACGCCCTGCTTGCCGATATACTCGTCGAGCAACGAGATGGTGGATCCCGGCCCCGGTCCGGCCTCGCCTTGGCCCTGCAGGAAGTAGACTTTGCGCGGTTCGGGTTCGGATACCGCGATGATCGCGCTCGTCAGGGCCTGCTCTCCCTTGAAGGCGAGCAACCGCGGTGGATCACCCGTCACTTGCGTGAGGTAATCGTAGTCGGCCATGTCCACCGCGCTGATCTGCCGGGAGCGCCCGTCCATCTCGACGATGACAAGGTTTTCCTCGGGTCCGAACTGGAACTTGGCCTGCAACTCGCGCGCGCGCCCGAGGTTGCGCATGGGGTCGATGAATTCGATGGTCACTTTGTCACCGCCCAGGAACTGGTATTCTTTGAGGAGATTGACCACGTCGCCGTAGACCTCGTAACCGGGGGAGGCGGCGGTGGGCGAAAAGAAGACATAGATTTTCACCGCGGAGGGCAGGTTCTTGAGCGCGCTCTCGGTCAATTCGCCGGTTTGGTATTTCTGTCCGGGCGACCAATCGCCGCGGTGGTAGTAGTGGTAGGCGGCGTAATTCGCCGCGGCCAGCAGCACACAGGCCAGGAGCACCTGCACGGTCACCCCGAAACGGGCGCCGGCCCGGCGGCGTGATGAATCCTGCAACTCTTTCATGTCAGCTCCTCCAGCGCCGTGACTGGAAAACGTGGAAGGTGAGGAAAAGGAAGAAGGCCGTGAGTGACAGGTAAAAGACGACCGGCCGCGTATCGAAAAATCCGCGCGACGCCTCGCTCATGTGTTCCAAGGAGGAGAAATAGGCGGTCATTTCGCGCAAGGCGGGCGTGATATTGAGAATGAAGAAAGTGAGCAGACCCATGAAAAAGAGCAGCGTGATCGCGCTGAACGACATGACGGCGGCGACGATCTGGTTGCGGGTCAGGGCCGAGGCGAGGCATCCGATGGAAAGGTAGAACATCCCGATGAGAAGAAGCATGGCGTAGGCGCCGATGAAGGGGCCCGCCGCGCCTGCCGCCTGCAGGCGCGTCACCCAGGTGAAGACGAGAAAGTAGAGCAGGCTCGGCAGCCAGAGGACCACGTAAAAGACGAGTGCCCCGCAGTATTTCGCCAGCACCACCTGGCTGTCGCGCACCGGCGCGGTCATGAGCGGTTCGATCGTTCCCATTTTGTACTCCTCGGAGAACAGGCGCATGGTGATGAGCGGAAAAACCAGGACGAAACCAAACCAAAAAAAGATCGTGTTGAAGAATGCTTCGACGACCGTGACCTCGCTCGGTCCGCGGTTGAGCGCGGCCACACCGGCGTAAAAATTGAAGCCGGTCAGGAGCAGGAAGAAAAACAACACGATCCAGGCGACGGGGGAGAGGAAGTAGGCCCGGATCTCGCGGTTAAGCAGCGTGAAAAAAGTCATCTCAGTGTTCTCCCGCCTGGGTGATCTCGGCGAAAACGCGCTCCAAACTCACCTGCTCGCGTCCCAGTTCACGCAGCGCCCATTGGCGCCGGGCCGCCAGATGCGCCACCGCCTCGCGCGGATCGTGCTCGGCGTCGGTGCGCAGGGTGCACGCGCACCATCCGTCCCCGAGGTTCTCGATCTCGGCTTTGCGCACGCCGGCCAGCGAGGAGAGTTCCTTGTCGAGGTCGGCGGAACCGGCGCGGATTTCCGCCCGCACCCCTCCCGCCGTGCGCACGCGCCCGGCCAGTGCCTCGGGAGTGTCGGAGGCGGCGATGCGCCCGCGGTCGATGATCAGCACCCGGCTGCAGGTCATCTCCACCTCGGGAAGGATGTGTGTCGAGAGGAGAATGGTGTGCCGTTTGCCCAGATCTTTGATGAGTTGGCGGACCTGCCGGATCTGGTTCGGGTCGAGGCCGATGGTTGGTTCGTCGAGGATGAGCAGGTCGGGGTCGTGCAAGAGGGCGTCGGCCAACCCCACGCGCTGGCGGTAGCCTTTGGAGAGGGCGCCGATCAATTTGCTTTCCACGTCGCGCAGACTGCACAGTTCTTTGACTGCATTGACGCGCTGGCGGTTGGTGCGGCCGCGGATGCCTTTGAGAGCCGCGCGGTATTCCAGGTATTCCTGCACCCTCATCTCGGGGTAGAGAGCCACGTTTTCCGGCATGTACCCGACCCGGGAGCGGACCTCGCGCGATTGGGTGGCCACATCGAAGCCGGCCACGCTGGCTTTCCCGCTCGTCGCCGGGAGAAAGCAGGAGAGGATCCGCATGGTCGTGCTTTTGCCCGCGCCGTTCGGACCGAGAAATCCGACAATCTCGCCCTTTTCGACGGTGAAACTCAGCGCGTCGATCGCGGTGGTGCCGGCGTATTTCTTGGTGAGTCCCTCGACCTTGATCATGACAAGCCAACCCGGGGCCCTTGCGCGGGGCCGCGGGAACGGGGATTTATGGCGTCCCCGCGTCCGGCTGGCAAGGCAAGCGCGCAGCCGGTAACAGAAAAAATCGTCCCGATTTTCCTCTCTTTGTTGCCAGAGAGACAACTTCGGTGGATGGTACGGCCACGCATATTCAATGAGTCAATCGGTGTCGGGAAACTGGAACTCGGAGCTGCTCGAGCAAAATTACGCGCGCTGGAAACAGGACACGGAGTCGGTCGGTCCGGAATGGAACGCTTTCTTCGAAGGCTTCGAACTCGGGTTGACGCAATCCGAGGAACTGGCCGAAGGCGCGCGCGCGGCCGCCCCGCAGGATGCCGCCCTTGAGCGGCGCGCCGACTCGCTGGCCTATTCCTACCGGACCCTGGGGCACACCATCGCGCGTCTCGATCCACTCAAGCCGCAGCCCCCGGACAATCCGCTCCTGACCCTCAAAGCGATCGGATTCACCGACAGCGACCTCGAGCGCACTGTCAGTTCGAAATATTTCCGCGACGGCAAGCCGATGCTATTGCGCGAGATGCTGGCCGAGCTTCGCTCGATCTACAGCGACACCATCGGCGCGGAATTCATGCACATCCAGGACCCGCGGGTGCGCAACTGGATCCGCGAGCGCATCGAGAACCGCGGCAACGGCACGCGCACGGACGGCTCGCTGCACCGCGCGGTGCTCCGCCAACTTTACGAAGCGGAGACCTTCGAGCACTTTTTGCACACGCGTTACGTCGGGCAGAAGCGTTTCTCCCTCGAGGGCGCGGAGTCGCTGCTCGTCATTCTCGACACCATTCTCCAGCGCTGCGAGCCGTGCGGGGTCAAAGAAATCGTCATGGGCATGGCTCACCGCGGGCGTCTCAACATCCTGGCCAACTTCCTCAACAAACCGCTCACGCTGATCTTCAACGAGTTTTCCGAGAACTACATCCCGGACATCGTCGGCGGAAACGGCGATGTGAAATACCATCTGGGCTATCTCGCCGAGAGGGAGACCGCCACGGGTTACAAGGTCGGCGTGCGCCTGGCGCCGAATCCGAGCCATCTTGAAGCCGTCGACCCGGTGGTCGAGGGCATGGCGCGCGCCCGCCAACGCCTGCTCGGCGACATGGACAAGCGCAGCGGCGTGCTTCCCGTGCTCATCCACGGCGACGCCGCCTTCGCCGGTCAGGGGATCGTGGCCGAGGTCTTCCAGATGTCGCAGCTTCCCGGTTACCGCACCGGCGGAACCCTGCACATCATCGTCAACAACCAGATCGGGTTCACCACTTTGCCGGCCGACGGTCGCTCTTCGCCCTACCCGACCGATGTGGCCAAGATGGTCGATGCGCCTATTTTCCACGTCAACGGAGAAGACCCGTTGGCCGTGGTCAACGTCGCGCAGATCGCCTTGGACTTCCGGCAGGAATTCGGGCGTGACGTGGTCATCGACCTTTATTGCTACCGCCGCCACGGCCACAACGAAGGCGACGAACCGACCTTCACGCAGCCGCATCTTTACAGCACCATCCAGAAGCATCCGCTGGCCAGCGAGACCTTCGTCAAAGAACTCGCCGCACTCGGCACGCTGACCGAGGCGGAAGCCGCGCAGGTCAAAGCCGAAGCGGCCCGCGATCTCGAGGAAGCCTTCGACATCGTCAAGAAGAGCGAAAGCGAGCGGCAGGAAGGCGGCCGCTTCGCCGGTTCCACGGCGGTTTTCCAGCCGCCCTACTCCTACGAACCGGTGCAGACCAAGATCCCGGAGACGATGCTCAAGGAAATCGTCGAGGGGCTTTGCCGCGTGCCGGAAGACTTTCACCTGCTGCCCAAGGTGCGGCGCATGCTCATCGACCGGCGTTTGGAGATACTCCGCGAGGGCGGCCCCTACGACTGGGCGTTTTCCGAGGCGCTCGCTTTCGGTTCGCTGCTCGTCGAGGGGACGCCGGTGCGTTTGTCGGGGCAGGATTGCCGTCGCGGAACTTTCAGCCAGCGACATGCCGTTTTTTACGACGCGGAAAGCGGCGGGGGCGCGCCGAGCGAGACCCATTTCTCCGTCGGGTACATTCCCCTCAATCACCTCCAAGCCGACCAGGCCAGGCTTTGCATCTACAACAGCCTGCTCAGCGAGGCGGCCGTGCTCGGTTTCGACTACGGCTACTCGCTCGATTACCCCTCCATGCTCTGCATGTGGGAGGCCCAGTTCGGTGATTTCGCCAATGGCGCGCAGGTCATCATCGACCAATTCATCGCCTCGGCCGAATCGAAATGGCAGCGGCCCAGTTCGCTCGTCATGCTGCTGCCCCACGGTTACGAGGGGCAGGGGCCCGAACACTCCAGCGCGCGTCTCGAGCGTTTCCTGCAGTTGTGCGCCGACAACAACATGCAGATCTGCAACCTGACCACTCCCGCGCAGTATTTTCATGCACTGCGGCGCCAGATCCACCGTGATTACCGCAAGCCTCTCGTCATCATGACGCCGAAGAGCCTGCTGCGCCATCCGCAGGCGGTGTCGCGCGCCACCGATTTCACCAACGGACGCTTTTACGCCATCCTGGCCGATCCTCTGCCGCCCGATCCCACGCCCGTCACGCGCATGATCCTTTGCTCCGGCAAAGTCTACTACGACCTCAAAGCGGAGCAGGAGAAACGGGGCGCAACCGACTCGACCATTCTCCGCGTCGAGCAGATTTACCCTTTGCACGTCGAAAAAATCAAACGCATCGCCAGCGCCTGCCCGAACCTCAAACGCGTGGTCTGGTGCCAGGAAGAACCGCAGAACATGGGTGCGTGGTTCTTCATGCAGCCGCGCCTGCGCGAACTGCTCGGACACAACATCTCGTACGCCGGCCGTCCGGAGAGCCCGAGTTCGGCCGTCGGGTCCCTGGCCGTCCACCGTCTGCAACAGGCGGAACTCGTCAACCGAGCTTTCGAGGTGTAGACACGGCGGGTAAATGGGCAAAACGGACATCAAAGTCCCCGCCGTCGGGGAATCGATTTCTTCGGGAATTATCTCCCTGTGGCACCGCCAGGACGGGGAATACGTGCGCGAGGGGGACGTGCTTTTCACGCTGGATACCGACAAAGTTTCCACCGAGGTGGCCGCGCCGGCCGCCGGCGTGGTGCGGGTGGCCGTGCCTGCCGACAGCGAGGTGAAGATCGGCGAGGTGGTCGGGTGCATCGAGGATGCCCCGGCTCCGCCCGTCTCCGTTTCCGCGGGGCCACCGCCGGCGAAGGCACCGCCCGCGGCGACCCCGTCCGCCCCGGCACCCGAACCCGCCGCGGTTGTCGCGCCGGCGCCCGCCGCCGTGCCCGCCGCGCCGGTCCAGTTGGAAGCGCAGGACCGCCGCGTCACGCGCAAAAAGCTTTCGCCGCTGCGCAAAAAAATTTCCACGCAGCTGATTGCCGCGCAGCGCAACGCCGCCATTCTCACCACGTTCAACGAGTGCGACATGTCGGCCCTCATGCGCTTTCGTTCGGAAATCCAGGAAACTTTCCAGACGAAATTCGGGGTCAAGCTGGGCTTCATGTCGTTCTTCATCAAAGCCGTTGTCGATGCGCTGCAAAGCGAGCCGCAGCTCAACTCGCGGCTCGACGGCGACGAGCTCGTGCAAAACCATTTCTACGACATCGGCGTGGCCGTCGGTACCGAGCGCGGTCTCATCGTGCCGGTGATCCGCGACGCGGACCGCAAAACTTTTCCCGAACTGGAAAACGACCTGCTTTACTACGCGAACAAAGCGCGGGAGGGGGGCATCACCATCGAGGATCTGCAGGGCGGTGTCTTCACCATCTCCAACGGCGGCGTCTACGGTTCGCTGATGAGCACGCCGATCCTGAATCCGCCGCAGAGCGGCATCCTCGGGATGCACAAAATCCAGGAGCGGCCCGTCGCGGTCGATGGCAAGGTCGTCATTCGCCCCATGATGTACCTTGCCCTGAGCTACGATCATCGCGTGGTCGACGGCAAAGAGGCGGTGACTTTTCTCGTGCGTGTCAAAGACGCGATCGAGAATCCGCTACGCCTTTTTGTCGCTTCCCAGCCATGAGGTTGCTGCCTTTCCTGCTGGTTCTCGCGGCTTGGCCGCTGCGGGCGCAGGAGGCGGCTGCTCCCGACCCGCTCGTCGCGCAGCACCGGCTGGCGGCGATTCTCCGCGAGGCCACGGCGGACTACGCTCGCGGCGATTACCAGGGTGCGGTGGCGAAACTCGACACGGTGGATGGTCCGGCGGCGGGGGATCTCGGTGTTCTCAACCTGCGGGCGGCCGCCTTGACCAAAGCCGGGGATTACGGGCAGGCCGCGGAGATTTTTGCCGCGATCGTCCGGGCCAATCCGGCTTATTTTCCCGCGGCTTTCAACGCCGGCGAGGTGCAATTTCTTTCCGGTGACCGCGAAGGAGCACTCGAGACTTTCCGCCGCTTGCGGCAGCGCGACCCGGGCAACGAACTGCTGCGCTTCAAGGTTTTCCTGTGTCAGCATGTGCTGGGGCGCCGCGAAGAGGCGGCCAAGACGGCGAGCGCCATGCACTCGGCAGGCAGCACGCCGGCGTGGTATTACACGCAGGCGCTCTTGGCGCGGAGCGCGGGCGACGAGGGTCGGGCCCGCAAAAATCTCCGGGCGGCCCGTTCGCTTTACGGCGAGGATGGCTGCCGGCTTTTTGACGAGTCGGTTGCCTCGGCGGGGCCGTGAGCCGGTTCAGGGCGCCGTGAGCTTTTGGCGCCGTGCTTTGTAGTATTCGTAGCGATTGCGCACCGCGGCCACGTAGGCGCGGGTGCTCGCGATGTCCATCGCCGCGGCGAGTTCCTCCGCGCTGATGTTCGCGCCGCCCGACCAGCGCGTCACGCGACTGCGTCCCGCGTTGTATTCGCCGAGGGCGAAGGGCAGGGGATCCTCCTGCCCGGACCAATGCTTGAGCGCCTGCGCGAGGTACCATGTCCCCACCTCGACGTTCGTCTGCGGATCGAGCAGGTCCTCCGGGACGAAAGTCTCCACGCCCAGCGCTTGCACCCAATCCTGCGCCGCGGGCTCGGTCACCTGCATGAGGCCGCGTTCGCCGTGGGCGCCGAGCTTGCCCGGGTGGAAACGGCTCTCCTGCCAGACGACGGCTTTGACCAGCAAGGGATCGACGCCATGGCGTGCCGCCGCGGCGGCCAAGAGCGCGTCATGCGAGTCATAGCGTCCGCCGCTCGCCAGCTCGGAAAGGCGGTAGGCCGGATCGTCGGCCACGATCCAGAAGGCACCCGCCGCCATCAACAGCACGACCGCGATGCAACCCAGGATGTAGACGCGCCGTCCGGACATCAGGCGACGATAGCCGCCGGTGTGCGCCGCGTCATCGCCAAAGCGCGGCGTAGCCCTCGGCGAAGCGTTCGCCGGCTTCCGTGTCGGGCAGGATTTCCACGATGCGCGGCCCTTCCGTCGGCCACGGCTCGGCGGGCGTGCGCATCTGGCCGTAGTGCCAGCCGAACATGTCGGCCCATCCGCGCAGGCGCAGCGAGTGTGCGTTGAGGAAGGCCGAACGACCGAACATGCGCCGGAAAATTTGGCCTCCGCCATTGTTCAGCACCGCGATGGTGATATCCGCGGCGTCCAGTTGCGGAGCGATCCACAGTCCCGCCAGGTCGTAGAGGGCGGAGAGATCGCCGATCAGCGCGGCAGCCGGACGTTCTGCACCGGCCAGGCCGAGCGCGCCGGAGACCAGTCCGTCGATCCCGTTGACTCCGCGGTTGGCGTAGAAAGTGCGCGCGGAGGCCGAACGCGGCGCGGCGAGGTCCCATTCGCGAATGGCCAGGCTGTTGCCGAGAAGAAGGCGCGCGTCCGCGGCGAATTTTTCCGCTGTCGCCCGGACCAAGGCCGCTTCGCTGTGCGGTTCCGCGGCGAGCAGCGCGACCGTGGCGGCGGCGATCCTGCGGTCGCGGGCGAACAGAGCCTTGTTGTCGCCACCCGGGGGAACGACTTCGGCGAATTCCGGAAAAAACCTGATGGGCAAGACCGGCGCTTGGCGGGCCAATCCGGGAAAGGCCGTGCGTGCCACATGCAAGACGGGGCGGGGATCTTCCTCCAAGTCCCGCCAGAAACGCGGGGTGGGAACGCCGCCGATGCGCAGGATCCCGTCGCAGGCCGCGCGGCACTCCGGGACCGAGAGAATCCTTTCGCCCGAATGCAGTGAGAATTCCTGCAGGTTGCGGTGGTGGCGGAGCTGCGAGACAGCCTCGAGATAAAGCGGACTGGATAGCGAGGCCAGCCATGGCTCCACCGTGCGTGCTTCGGCCTCGGTCAGCGACGAGACAATAACCAAAGGATTGCGCACGCGTCCGAAGAAATCCTCCCAATGCCGTCGGGCGATTTGACCGGTCATCCAAGGAACGGGGCTTTGCGGCACCCCCGTCCGGGAGGGCGACAGAACCACCGGTTCGGCGGACAGCGGTTCGTCGAAGCAGACGTTGAGATGGACTGCTCCGGGCGGAAGGGAAGTGATCTGACCCGGGGTGTCGGCGTCGACGACGGGAATGCCGCAGGCCGCGAAGATCGGGAGCTGATCGATGGTCTGCGGCGCGCCGGTGCCGCGGAGGCGGCGCGGCCGGTCCGCCGTCACCGCGACGAGCGGCCAACCGGCATGCACCGCTTCGAGCATGGCCGGCAGCATCTCGGCCGCCGCGGTGCCGGAGGTGGTGATCACCGCCGCCGGAGCCTCGTCGCGTCTGATGCGACCGAGGGCAAAAAAAGCCGCGCTGCGTTCCTCGAAAAAATTCAGCACCTCGAAGGATCCGCGCGCCGCATCGGCGGCCGCGACCAGCGGCGCGTTGCGACCGCCGGGACAGACCACCAGCGTCCGCACGCCCGCCGCCCGCAGGACGGCGAGCACCTCCGCGGCAAGGATGGCGTTCGCGTCGGTCGCGCTCAAAGTCCCAGATTGCCGCGGGTGGCGGAAAGTTTCAGCCGCAGTTCCGCGGTTTCGCGCGCGAGGTCGCTGCCCGGGACCAATCCGCACCCCGCGCCGCAGCGCGTTGCTGCCCGGTCCCATTGCACGCCGCGGATGGCGACCAGGCAGCGCGATCGCCCGCCCGGCAGGGCGAGGCCGAAGGGAGCGGCGAAGTATCCTCGCGGGGCGCCGTCGATCGCGGACAGCAACCGGCGCCAGTCACCGCGCGGCGCGATACCCACGGCCGGCGTGGGATGCAGGCGCGCCACCAACCCCCGGAAGTCCTCCCGCTTTTCCGGGGCGACGCGCAGGTCCGTGCGCAGGTGGGACAGCATGCCGATGCGCCAGAGGCGGGTTGCTCCCCGCGTGACACGTCCGAGCGGCGCGAGTTGCGCGGCCACATCCTCGAGCACCAGACGGTGTTCCTCGCGTTCCTTGGGGTCTTCCATCATCACTTCGGGCATGATGCCGGAGCGCGCCGTGCCCGCCACGGCCACGGTGTGGATTTCGATGCCATCGTCCTCGAAAAGCAGCTCGGGCGATGCGCCGAGCGCCCCGCCCCGCTCGTCCCAGAATCCGTAGGGCATCAATCCCGCAGGCAGGTTGGCCGCATGGCGCAGGGCGCGCGCGCGCTCGCCGGCTCCGAGCATCCCGGGACTCGTTTCGAAAACGGCGGGCACCGCCTTTGCCAGGAGGTCGCGGCCGAACTCAGCGGTCACCCTGTCGAAAGCGGCGGCAAAGGATGTCTCGTCGAACGGTGCCCAGTGCCGCGTGCTGTCGCGGGTTTGCAGCATCTGCGCAAGGCCGTCGGGCGATACGGCCGCGGCCTCCGGATAAATGCGCCAGGGCCTTTCCTCGCGCAGGAAAAAGTCCGGCGCGTAAAAGGAGGGGCGCGCGGGGTCGGGGCGTTCCCCGCGCTCGGCCTCTCCCCAAGCGACAATCCAGCAGTCTTCGGACCATGCCATGACGGCGCCGCGGTCGAGGAAGGCGCGGATTTGCGCGGGTTCCGGCAGCGTGGTGCGGATGTGCTGCCAGGCGGCGATTTCCGGCGCGGTTTTCATCGTGCTGAGTTACGCCCCGCCGGGGCCGGGGGATTCGCGGGCTCAGCCGCGCAGTTGCCGCTCGGCTTCGAACCAGTCCGATTCCGGAGTTCCGGGAAGGCCCCGGTGGCGCCGGTGTTCGCCGATGAAGTAAGCGCGCAGCGCGATATCCTCGGCGGTGAACACGCCCATCAGCGGGGCCGGCCGGGCGGGTTTCGCGTTCGCTGTTTTGGTCCGCGTGGCCGGCGGGCGGCCTGTTTTTTTGGCCGGAGACTTTTTGGCGGCGGCCTTTTTCTTGGCTGGTTTGGCCGCGGTTTTCTTCACGGCCTTCTTTTTCACGGTCTTGGGCATAATTGTTTCGTTGGACCTCGCATGAAACCAGCGACTTCGCGTGGGGGCCAAGTTTTTTCGGTTTTCCCAGAGTGGTTCCGGCCCTAACCTCGGGAGATGGGCATTTCCTTGGGCGAATTTTTCATCCGCTGGTTCGTCACCGCGGTCGCGGTGTTCGCCGCGGCTTGGATCGTGCCTGGCATCACCTACAGCAGCTTCACGAGTCTGGCTTTTGCCTCCCTGCTTTTGGGCATCATCAACGCGCTGGTGCGGCCTGTTCTCCTCATTCTCTGCCTGCCGCTCATTCTTGTCACCATGGGTCTTTTCATCTTGGTCTTGAACGCGTTGCTGCTCTGGCTCGTTTCGGGACTCATGCTTGGCGGATCGTTCCAGGTCGACGGATTCTGGTCCGCTTTCTGGGGTGGCATCGTTGTCGGGGTGGTCAGTTGGTTGCTCAGTTCGTTTTTCCGCGGCAGTGACGGCAGAATCTACCCGCTGACCCACCACACCGTGATCAAGCAGGCCCGCGGTCGCACGCTGAACTGATATGGCCGTTCCGGACGGTCTGCGGCGCTGGCTCGATGGCGGTCGCACCGGAGTAAAAGTTTGCGGCTTCACTCGCGAAGAAGATGCGCTTGCCGCGATCGAAGCGGGCGTCGACGCGCTCGGGTTCAACTTTTATCCGCGGTCGAAACGCGCCGTGCACCTCGCGCAGATCGCGCCGTGGTTGCAAAAACTTCCGGGCGAAATCGGCCGGGTTGCCATTGTGGTTCATCCCGACGAGGCACTGCTGCGCGAGCTGGACCGGTCGGGACTTTTCCACGCTTTGCAATTTCACGGTGGCGAGGCGCCCGAATTTTGCGCCGCGTGGGGAGGGGACTTTTACATCAAGGCGCGTCCCATTCGCGACACAGCCTCGGCCGATGCGGCCTTGGCCGATCCTGCGCCCTGTCTTCTGCTCGATGCCCATGCGCCCGGCGTGCACGGGGGTACCGGCCGCACCATCGATTGGCAACTGGCCGCTTCGGTCGCGGGCGCTGCGGCTCGCCCGGTGGTGCTCTCCGGCGGGTTGCGTCCCGACAACGTGGCTGAGGCCATCGGCCAAGTGCGGCCGGTGGCGGTCGACACGGCGAGCGGCGTCGAGTCGGCACCGGGGATCAAAGACGCGGCGCAAATGAGGCGGTTTGTTGCCGCAGTGAGGGGCTAGGCTGTGCTTGATCGTCGGTGGTTGTGTTGCTGACTTCCGTCCGCAGCGCCAAAAGTTTTCCAGGTCCGACCTGTCCTTATCGTCGCCGGCGTTGCCCACGGCGAGATGATGGTCAGCATTGAGACTTGCAACCGCCCCGGGCCCGTGCGGCGACGGCGGCGCGGCATGATCTATGGTTGCCCGCTCCAGCGGGAGCAGCCATGCTGGGCTGATCAATGAAGTCATCATCTGCTCATCAGTCCGGCAAAGGTATCTGGTTGCTGCTCGCGGGTTTCGCGACGGCGGCGCTGCTCACCCTTGCGGCAGCCATCGGCACTTCCGTGTGGCAGCAGGATGCGAACGCTTCGAAGCTCGGTGTGATCGGTCCGGTGGCCCAAAAATAAAAGTCCCCGCCGCGAGTTCTGCGTGGCTGCACAGGGTCATGTGCCGAGTCAACGCAAGCCAAGCGGATGATATCATATTACCAGCTGTAGGAGCCGGCCTTGCCGCAGGAAGTCCCTCCCGCTAAGGTGACGGGTTCTGATTTATGAGTAAGCAGGAGATTCTCAAAGTGGCGGTCTTGGCCGGCGACGGTATCGGGCCGGAGGTGATGGCCGAGGCGCTCAAGGTGCTGGCCGCGGTGGCCGCCAAGTTTTCCATACCCTATGAAGTCCGGGAGGAGAGAGTCGGTGGCTGCGCCATCGACGCCGACGGGGTTGCTTTGCCGGAGCAGACCCTGCAGACCTGCAAGGAGTCGGATGCGATTCTTTTCGGTTCGGTGGGGGGACCCAAGTGGGAGTCGCTGCCGCCCAACCAGCAACCCGAGCGCGCCGCGTTGCTCGCCTTGCGCAAGACCTTCGCGCTCTACGCCAACTTGCGTCCGGCCATTTGCCTGCCGGAGCTGACCCACGCCTCGCCGGTGCGCGAGTCCATCGTGACCGGCGGCTTCGATGTTCTCTTCGTGCGCGAACTGACCGGCGGTCTCTACTTCGGGGAGCCCAAATACATGAAGCACGAGAGCGGTGAATGGTTCGCCGTGGACACCATGATTTACTGGGAGAGCGAGATCGAGCGCATCGCCCATGTCGCTTTTCAGGCCGCCCAGCGTCGGCGTCATCATGTCACCTCCATCGACAAAGCCAACGTGCTGCAAAACGGCATCCTTTGGCGCCAGACGGTCGACCGTGTGGCCAACGAATACCCCGACGTGAAACTGCGCCATCTCTACGTGGACAATGCGGCGATGCAGCTCATCCGCAACCCGAAAGGGTTCGACGTCGTTTTGGCGGAGAACCTTTTCGGCGACATTCTGAGTGACGAGCTGGCCATGATCGCCGGTTCGCTCGGGATGCTGCCCAGCGCAAGCCTCGGTATTTCCCAGGGCGACGGCCGCTACTTCGGTATGTACGAGCCGAGCGGCGGGACCGCCCCGGACATCGCGGGCATGGGTATCGCCAACCCCATCGCGCAGATCCTTTCCGCCTCCATGCTCCTGCGCTACTCCGCCGGCCGGGAAGACGCCGCCGCGGCCATTGAAGAGGCCGTGCGGCGCGTCATCCGCGCGGGCCTCCGCACCAAGGACATCCACACCGAAGGTACGCAGCTGGTCAGCACCGAGGAAATGGGCCGGGCCGTCGTCGCAGCGCTTTGAGCCCTTTGTTTCCGTCGCACCGGGTCTGCGCTATGTTCGGCAACGCCAGCCGCCCGTGAACTTCCGCAAGCAAGCTTCGCCTGAGCCCTCGGGGTTCCAGATCGCCCCGATGGTGGATATCGTTTTCCTGCTGCTTATTTTCTTTTTGGTCACCTGGAATTTCGCGCGCTACGAGACCGAACTCGACGTCAAGGTGCCGACGGCGAAGGAGGGCAAGGAGTCGCGGCGTTCGGTCGGCGAGGTTATCATCAACGTGAAAACCGACGGCTCCATTGTCATGAACCGCAAGACCGTCACGCCGGAAGAACTCGGTGGCACCTTGCGCAAGATTGCCGAACTTTATCCCGACCAGGCTGTCATCCTGCGCGGCGACGAGGGGGCCGACTACCGGTACATTGTCGCGGTGCTCGATGTATGCCGCGGCGCGAATATCTGGAATGTGGCCTTTGCCACCGGACGCCCCGAGTCGTGAAAAAGCTTTTCCCTGTCCTGTTCCTTTCGCTCGCGCCGCACGCCCCCGCGCAGTTCGAGCCCGAAGTTCGCCGGGCGTTGCCCGTCGACGCCGTGCCGGCCGCTGAGATCGAGGCTCTGCCGGCCCAGCCCGTCGCGCCTCCGGTCGCACCCGCGCCCAGCGTCGCGGCGCCCGAGGCGGTCCCGGCCGGCGAAATCCGCACGCTGCCCAGCGGCGCCGTGGCCGATCCGCTCATGGCGCTTTTCGAGGAGGGCAATGGATTTTACGCACGAGACATGCACGACCTCGCGGTCCCGAAATACCAGGAGTTTCTCCAACTGCGCCGGGCCGGAGTCGAGCGCGAGGCGGCCTTGTTCCGCCTCGGCGAAAGCCTGCGCCAACTGCGCCGTACCACCGAGGCGATGGCGGCGTTCCAGTCGCTGGTCGGGCAATACAGCAGCGGCGACTTCGTCGGCCCCGCCGCCTACCGCCTCGGCGAGATGCAATACACAGCGAAGAATTTTTCCGCCGCCGCCGACTCCTTCCGTACCGCTGCCATGCATGTGCGCGATGCCAAGCTTCGTCTGGCCGCCCGATTCTTCGAGGGGCGTTGCCTCGACGCGTCCGACCGCAAACTGGAAGCACTTTCCGCCTACCGCGATGTCGTCGCCCAGCAAGGCGAGAACCCCTACCGCGAACGCGCCATGTTCGAACTGGCCGAGGCCGATGCGCGGGCGGGTTTGACCGAGGGGGCTATCCGGCAATTCAAAAAACTCGCGGAGACCGCGAAAAATCCGGTGGTGCGCACGGCTTCGGCGGTCAAAGCGGGTTTGCTCGCCATCGACACCAAGGACTACCCCGCGGCCCGCCCGCTCTTGGAAGAGGCAGCGGCCAACCAAGAATTGTCGACTTGGCGCGCGGTCGCGGAGAGCGGTCTGCTGCGACTCGACTACGAGGAAGGCGACTATGAAGCCGTGGCCAAGCGCGCCGGCCGACTTCTCGCGGCCGGCAGCGGCGGCGTGCGTCCGGACCTCCTGCTCATGGCCGCCAACGCCCAGCGCCAGTTGGGCCGGCACGGGGATGCCTTGTCTTTCTATGACCGCATTGTCGCCGCCTACCCGGAGTCGGCCGCGGCCCGGGAAGCCGGCTTCCACCGCCTTGTCAGCCTCGTGGCTCAGGGCGACGAAAAAGCCGAGACGCAGATCGATGCCTTCCTCGCCGGGGCAACCGACCCGACCGAGCGGGCGCGCGCTTCCCTGCTCAAGGCGGAACTTCTCTTCGAGAGCAAAGATTACGAGGGTGCGGAAAAATTTTACGCCGCGGGGTCCCGCGATGCGGGGGTCTCCCAATACCGTGCGGACGCGCTGTACAAGCTCGCCTGGTGCCGGCTGCAGCAAAAAAAATACGATTCGGCCGTCGCCGCACTCACCGAGTTTCTCGGACAGTACCCGCGCTCCCCGCAGGTATCCGCCGCCTACATGCAGCGCGCCTTGGCCCAGGTCCAGACCGGCCAACTCGAGGAAGCGTTGAACGATTTCGGGGCCATCGTGGACAAACAGGTTGATGCACCGGAGCGGGAGAGCGCCTTGCTGCAGCGTGCCCTTGTTCTCGGAAAACTCAACCGCGCTTCCGAGATGGCCGAGGCTTTCGCGCGACTGCTGGCCGAATACCCCGAGAGCAAAGCTGCCGCTCAGGCCAATTTCTGGATGGGCTACGCCGCGTTCGATGCGAAAAATTACGCTGAAGCCATCCCCGCGCTGGAAGCGGCCCGCAAGCTGGACGCCGACAAATACGGGGAACGGGCTGCGGTGCGCTTGCTGCTCTCCCATTACTATCTCGAGGACCGCACCGCCGCGGCCAGGGAAGCCCGCGCCCTCGGCGCCGCCAAAAGCCCGGCTGAGGTGCGCAAATGGCTCGGACTGGGCGCACTCGAGGCCGGCGCGTTCGCCGAGGCGCGCGAATTCCTCGAACCGCTCGGCTCGGTGGAGGATGCGGACGACGAAATGCGCTTCTCGCTGTCCCGGGCCCAGGCCGGTGCCGGAGATTCCGCGGCGGCCCGTGCCACGCTGGAAAAACTTCTCCGGCGTGTGCACGAACCCAAGGAGAAAGCCAAAGTGAATTTGTTGCTCGCCGATGTGCTCATCGAGGCGGGTGACGGTGAGGGGGCGAAGAAGCACGCGGAGGAAGCGTTGCGCTTGCAGCCGGAAGGGCGAGTCAATGCGGAGGCGCGGTTGCTCAACGGACGCGCCCTCTATGCGCAGGATCGCTACGACGATGCGGCCCGCGCCTTCATGGCCATCGCGCTGCTCTACGACGAGAAGGACCTTACGCCGCAGGCGTTGCTGCTTGCCGAGGAATCCTACCGGCGCGCGGAGAATATCCCCGATGCGCAGCGGGCCCGGGAGGAGTTGCAGCGCCGTTATCCCGACTACAAGCCGCCCGAGCAGTCCTGATTATGCCCTTGTCGTTGCCCGCGGGTGATTTCCGCGCCTTCATCTTCGACTGCGACGGCACCTTGGCCGACAACATGCACCTCCACTACGAGGCGTGGAGCCGCGCCATGCGGGATTTCGGGAGCACCTACCCCGAGGAACTCTTTTACGAATGGGGCGGCGTTCCCACCGGTGACATCGTGCGCCGCCTCAACGAAAAATTCGGCCTCAGCCTCGATGTCGACGAAGTGGTGCGCCGCAAGGAGCACTACTACCGGGAGTCCATTCCGCAGGTGGGGCCGATGCACGAAGTCATCGCCCTGGCGCGCGCCTCCCACGGAAAAATTCCCCTGGCCGTCGCCTCGGGCGGCCACCGGGATCTCGTGACGCGGACCTTGCAGGCGCTGGGCATCGAGCAATTGTTCGATGCCGTCGTCACCTCGGAGGATTACGAGCGAGGCAAACCCGCTCCCGATCCGTTCCTCCAAGCGGCGGCGAGGCTGCACGTCGAACCGCGGCATTGCCTGGTCTTCGAGGACACCGCGACCGGCGCCGCAGCGGCGCGCGCGGCGGGCATGCAGTGCGTCCTGGTGTGAGGCTTATCGTTCGAGCAGAGCCAAGACGGCTTTCTGCGCATGCAGGCGGTTTTCCGCCTGGTCAAAAATTGTCTGTGCGTTGGCCTCGAAGATTTCGTCGGTGATTTCCTTGCCGCGGTAGGCGGGCAGGCAATGCATGACGAGGGGCGACCCGCCGGCGGCCTCGACCGCGGCTCTGTCGATCTGGTAACCGCCGAATTGCGCGGTGCGAAAAGCGGATTCCTCTTCCTTGCCCATGCTGATCCACACGTCGGTGTAGAGCACATCGGATCCCCGGCAGGCCGCCGCGACGTCCGTGGTCATGGTGATATTGTCGCCCGCGCGCGCCACCAGCTCGGCCGGGGGTAGGAACTTGGCGGGTGCGGCGATGCGCAGGGCGAACCCGAGCTTGGAGGCCGCCCAGATCCATGAACGCGCCACATTGCAGTCGCCGTCGCCGATAAACGTGACCGTCAATCCGTCGAGCGAGCCGCGCTTTTCTTTGACAGTCAGCAGGTCGCTCAGGATCTGGCAGGGATGCTCTTCGTCGGTCAGGGCGTTGATGGTGCGGATGCCGCTCAACGCGGCGAATTCCTCGACATCGCCCTGCGCGTAGGTGCGGATGACTGCGCCCTGGGCCATGCGGCCGATGACGCGCGCCGTGTCCCGGATCGGTTCGCCGCGGCCGAGTTGGATGTCGTTCGCCGCGAGAAAAATCGGTTGTCCGCCGAGCTCGCGGATGCCGACTTCGAAGCTCACGCGCGTGCGCGTGGAGGATTTGGAAAACATGAGCACCCAGCATTCGTTCTTGAGCGGTGCGTCGGGATGCGGTCCGCGTGTCTTTTTCATATCCGCGGCAACCTCCAGAATACGGTCGATGTCCGCGCGATCGAGGGTCTCGATGTCGAGGAGGTGTTTCATGGATGCAAAGATGCTAGGGCAAAGGTTCCGCCGCGGCCAGCACGTCGCGAAGGATTCGCAGGGCCTCATGGCATTCCTCCGCTGTCACGTTGAGCGGGGGCAGCAGACGGATGACCCGTTCGCCGGCGGGGACGACGAGCAGTCCGGCTCGGATCAGTCGGTGCGTGAGCCGCAGCGCCGGTGGGCCGCTTTCTCCGGCCGCAGCCGCGAAATCGGCGGTTTCCAAGCCCAGCAGCAATCCCTCGCCGCGGGCTTCGCGGATCAGCGGCAGTGCGCCCGCGCCTTCGCGCAGCTGTCCGCCGCGCTCTCGCGCGTTTGTCAAAAGTTGCTCGCGCTCGATCGTGTCGAAGACCGCGTTGGCCGCGGCGCAGGCGAGGGGCGAGCCTCCGTAGGTCGTGCCGTGCGTCCCGGGCCCGAGCAGGTCGGCGTAGGGCTCGCGCACCCAAAAAGCTCCGAGGGGGAATCCGCCGCCGATGCCTTTGGCCCAGCTGACGGCGTCGGGCACGACATCCCCCGCGCCGAGCGCATGCCATCCGCACCAGTGACCGGTGCGTCCGAGTCCGCATTGTACCTCGTCGAAAAGAAGCAGCAGTCGGTGCCCGTCGCAGAGCTTGCGGAGGGCCCGCAGAAACTCGGCCGGCAGCGGATTGACACCGCCCTCGCCCTGGATCGGTTCGACAAGAACGGCTGCCGTGTTCTCCTTCACCGCACCGGCCACGCATTCGACGCGTGCCGGAACGCTGACGAATCCGTCGACCGGCGGTCCGAAACCGAGCTTCACCTTGGTCTGTCCGGTGGCGGCGATGCCTCCCAGCGTGCGACCGTGGAAGGATCCGTCGAGCGATATGATCGCGTGGCGTCCCGCACCGTGTTTGCGCGCCAGTTTGTACAGGCCTTCGTTGGCTTCGGCGCCGCTGTTGCAAAAGAACACTTTGCCGCGCGTACCCGTCATGGTCTCGAGCCGCGCGGCCAGCAATGCTTGCGGGCGGGTGAAAAAAAGATTCGATGTATGGATCAACTCACCGGCCTGCGCGGCCAGGGCCTGCTGGAGCGCAGGATGCGAGTGTCCGAGGGCGTTGACTGCAATGCCCGAGGTAAAATCGAGGTATTCGCGTCCATCCTCGTCCCAGACTCGCGTTCCTTGGCCGCGCGCGAGACAGAGTGGAAACCTTCCGTAGGTCGGGACAACGTGGCGGGCGTAAAGTTCGGCCGTGGATGGTTGGTCGGGCGTCATGGCGGCGCGCCAGAATGTTTGCGGCGCGGGGCCAAGGCAAGCAGGCCTTGGCGAGTCAGGGGCCGACGGTCGGGAGCGGATCGTTCTCGCGTGTGAGGATGACGAACGCCTGCAACTCGAGGGCCGGAACAAAATGATTCTCCGCCGCGTAGCGTGCCACGGCGCCGGCTGGGTCATAGATGTCGGGTTTGCTCATGACAATGACGCGCGGCGGGAATTTGAAACGGACATCGTCCCACTGCGGTGCCTGCATGGCCCACGCCCGTCCCGGCACGTCCTCGAGTGCCACCGGTGTGAGGTAGATGAAAGCCGCCGCTGCGTCGGCCGCCCACCAGACTTCCTTGTTTTCGCTCAGGGCCGCGGCAGCGATGGCGGCGGCGGTGCGGTAATCGTCCTTCGCGTGTGCGTCGCGCCAACGCAGGTTGAGTGACGAGGCCAACCAAAGGAGGGGAAGCAAAACCGCGGCCGCGCGCATCACAACCGAGGGTTGGGCGAGCGCCGCGGGGAGCAGGGTGGCCAGGGCGAGGATTACCGTCGGCAACACCGGCATGAAATGGCGGGGAAGCGGCCGGTAGTCGGCGAGAAACATCCCGATCACGACAATGACGGCCGGCAGCGCCACGGCGAAGGCGAAGGCGACGACCAACCGCCGGCTGGGTCGGTGTGCGCGCAAAAATTGCACCGCAAAAACACAGAGCACACCCGCCACCGCCGCCAGTGGCAGGAGGGACAAGAAATGCGCACTCAGCGCCGCACCGGGTGCGGCGCGCAATTCGAGCCGTCCGGGACCGAATCCGGAGAAACCGAGAAATTCGTAGACGACATAAGGCAGCGAGACGAGGCCCGTGCCCGGGCGGAAATACCCCCCGCCCGCACCTTCGAAGGTGAACACGTAGAATATGCCGAGCGCGAGGGATGGAAACGCCATGGCGGCCAGCAAAACGACGGCGGGGGACTTTCCCGGTCCGGTCGCCGGTGGGCTCGCCCAAAGCCAGAGCAACGCCACAACAAAACCCCCGGCCCAAAGCACGCCGAGCAGGCTGGATCCGGCGAGCAGAATCATGGCCAGGGCAACGCAAAGAATTTCGAGGGTCGGCCAAGGTCCTTCGTCCGGCTGCGGAGTGGCCGCGCGCAAGATTGCAGCGGTGGACCAGCAGGCCGCGGCATACTGCATGATGTAGGGCCGCGTCTCATCAAGATACATCCAGAGCGTCGGGCAGACGAGCGATAGTCCGCACGCTGTGAGTGCGAGCCGTGGCCGCGCACGCAGAAGGACGAGAAACGCCAGTTGCGCGAAAAGGAACAAGGGGATGTTCGCCGCGCGCATGGTCCATTCGCCGCCGCCGAACATCTTGTTCCACCCGTACAGGTAGATGTTGTGCAGCGGCATCTGGATGGTGGAGCCGCCGACGGCTTGCGCGTATTTCCAGGCCTCTCCCGGGTTGGGGGCCATGGCCACGATCAGCGAAGTGGCCTCATCAATCCAATAACTCTGGTTGCTGATGGCAAAACCAGCCACCGCAGCGGACGCCCCGAGCATGGCAAGGAGAACCGCCCGGGAAATGGTGAGCGACGTGATTGATGGGTCAGGAGGGTTCACAAGAAAAGATCCGATACGCGAAACGATACTCAATCTGAATTTGATGGCTTGGGAAGCCCTGTCACCTTGTCGCCGGCCAAAATGCCCTTTTGAGTGAACCATCCTTGGGGCACTTCCAAGGCATAGACCAAGTCACCGAAAAGACTGGGCACTGAATCTTCTGCAAGAGGTTGCATATCATGAATTTCTCGGATAATTCCTTGGGCATTGATGTAGGCAATGGAGAGGGGAATCAGGGTGTCTTTCATCCAGAATCCCAACGCCTGGGGGCGGGAAAAGACGAAGAGCATCCCGTGACCATCGGCCAACTCTTTCCTGCCCATCAGGCCGATGGTTTTTTCATCGGGATCGTCGGCCACCTCGGCCTCAATCCGGGCATCTCCGATGGTCAGCACGATTTTCGGGAGCTCCGGCTGGGCCGGGGTGAGCGCGGGGAGTGACGCCGCGGTGGCCGAAAAGATCAAGGCCATGAGCAGCATCCGGCGCGAAGCGGGAAACAGCGGGAAAATCCGGGGGTTCATGCGGAGGCGAAATTAGCGCGCACACGGCTTTTGCGACACTTTTTTCATCAGAGAAAAATCCGTATTGCCATTAGCGGCGGTAATACTAGTCTGTTTTCGCTCCGCGACAGTCGCGGAGCATTTCGTTAATTGGATGGCAAACTTTTTCCCACGTTGGGCGAATTGGATACCGCTGAAGCTCTTGCTCATCGTGATGGTTCTCGGTGCCGTCGTGACAGGAGGCATTTGGTACTATTTCACGCCCAAATACACCAACGTGGGCTACATGCCGGATCAGCCGGTGCCTTTTTCCCACGCTATCCATGTCGAGCAACTGGGCATGGACTGCCGCTACTGCCACAGCTACGTCGAGGTTGCCGGACACTCCAATGTTCCGGGTACGCAAACCTGCATGTCTTGCCACTCGCAGATCAAAGCCCAGAGTCCGAAACTCGCCGCGTTGCGGGCCAGTTGGGAGACGGGCACGCCGGTGCAATGGGTGCGCATCCACAAGGCGCCCGACTATGTTTATTTCAACCACGCGGTGCACGTGAATCGCGGCGTCAGCTGCTACAGCTGCCACGGCCAAATCAACGAAATGCCCGTTGTCTACCAGGCCGAACCGCTCAGCATGGCGTGGTGTCTCGAGTGCCATCGCGAGCCGGAAAAATTCCTGCGGCCGCCCTCCGAGATCTACAACCTCAACTGGCGCCCCGCCTCCGCCCAGGAGCAACTCGCCATGGGCGCGCAGTTCAAAAAGGAATGGAACGTGACTCCACCGGTCACCTGCGGGGGATGCCATCGCTAAAATGAAACGCGTCCTGCCCCACCCCTCGCGCCCCGAGCGTCCCGCTCTCTGGCGCAGCCTCGACGAACTGGCCGGCACCCCGGAGTTTGTCGGCGCGCTCGAGCGTGAGTTCCCGCAGGGCGCGGCCGAGTGGCACGGCGGAGAACTATCGCGCCGCAATTTTCTCCAACTCATGGGCGGCTCCATGGCGCTGGCCGGCATCGGCCTGACCGGGTGCCGCCGTCCCGAGGCTTACATCGTCCCTTTCACCCAGGGAGTCGAATGGACCATCCCCGGCAAGTTTCTCTACTACGCGACCTCGCAACCGCGCCGCAACGGCGCCATGCCGCTTATCGCGACGACCAGCGACGGTCGTCCGACCAAACTGGAGGGCAACCCGTTGCATCCGATCAGCAACGGCGCGACCGACGCCTTCGCGCAGGCTTCGGTGCTCGATCTCTACGATCCCAACCGCTCGCGCGCCATCAAAGCCGAAGGCCGGGAAACCGACGCGGCTGCGCTGGCCGCCAAGCTCGATGAAATCCGCGCGGCTTCCGAAGCGAGCCGCGGAGACGGACTTGCCTTCCTGGTCGAACGCGTCGATTCGCCCACCCGCGACCGCCTGCTCGCGCAGCTGCGGCAGAAATATCCGAATCTTCTCTGGGCTGAATACGAACCGCTCGGCAGCGACGAATATGACGCCGCCGCGGCCGCCTGCTTCGGTGCGGGCACCGCAGTCGTTCCGGACTTCAGCGCGGCGGACAAGGTGCTCGCCGTCGACGATGACTTCCTCAACGCCTCTTTCAGCGGACTCGAGCAGGTTCGCGGGTTCATGGCGCGCCGCCGCATCAGCGAGCCGGGGCAGCCGATGAACCGACTCTATGTCGCCGAGACGCGTTACACATCGACCGGCGGCCTGGCCGATCACCGCCTGCGCCTCAGACCGTCCGAAGCGGGTCCTTTCCTCCGTGCCCTCGGCCAGGAGATCGCTGCCTCGACCGGCGACGGGGCTTTGGCCGCGGTCGTCGGGGCGTTTCCCGGGGGACAACTCTCCATCGATCCGGCGTGGATCGCCGAATGCGCCAAGGACCTCGCCGCCTCGCCGGGCAAGAGCGTCGTCGTGGTCGGCAGGCAACAACCGGCCGCTGTGCAGGCACTCGGTTTTGCCATCAACAGCGCGCTCGGAGCACCGGGCCGCACACTTCGCGCCATGCGCGTCGAGCGTCCGCAGGCGTCCTCCGTGGCCCAACTCGCCGCGGCGATGGAAGCAGGGCGTGTGAAGCATCTTTTCATTCTCGGCGGCAATCCCGTCTACAACGCTCCGGCCGATCTGCGTTTCGGCGATCTGCTGGCCGGTGTTCCCGTATCCGTGCGCCTCGGACTTTACGACGACGAAACCTCCGCCGCCTCGAAATGGCATGTGCCGCAGGCCCACTACCTCGAAAGCTGGGGGGACACGCGCAGCGCGGACGGCACCATCTGCGCGGTACAACCGATGATCCTCCCGCTGTGGGGCGGGGTGAGCGAAATCGAGATCCTCAACCGATTGGCCGGCAACCCGGAACCCATCGGACCGCAATTGGTGCGCGACACCTTCGCCGGTGTCGCCGGAGGCGGGGACCTCGAGGCGAAATGGACCGGTTTTCTGCGCAACGGATTCCTGCCCGGCACCGCATGGCCCGAGGCGGCCGCCGCCTTCAACGCCGGCGCCGGCACCACCCTGGCCGCTTCTTACCGACCGGCCCCCTCGGGCGAACTCGAAATCGCCTTCACTCCGAGCAGCGTGATCGATGACGGACGCTATGCCAACAACGGCTGGCTGCAGGAGACGCCCGATTTCGCGACCAAGATCACCTGGGACAATGCCGCACTCGTCAGCCCCGCCACCGCCCAAGCGCTCGGACTTGCCACCGGCGACATGGTGGAACTCTCGGCCGACGGCCGCCGGATCGAAGCCGCTGCGCTCGTCGCGCCCGGCCATGCCGACCATGCAATCAGCATCTCGCTCGGTTACGGCCGCGTGAATATTTCGCATGTCACCGACAATGTCGGATTCGACGCCTACCCTCTGCGCACCACGCAATGCATGGCCTTCGCGCGCAACGTTTCGCTCAAGCGCACCGCGGCCAGGCATAAATTCGCCGAGACGCAGCACCACCAGAACATGGAAGGCCGCGACCTCGTGCGCGAGGGCACGGCCGAGCGCTACGCCCAGGATCCGACCTTTGCCCGGACGATGGGCATGGACGGGCACATCCCGCCCAACAACTCCCTTTTCACCCACCCGCCACTGACTTCTCCCGAGCAATGGGGCATGACCGTCGACCTCAGCACCTGCACCGGTTGCAACGCCTGCGTCGTCGCCTGCCAGGCGGAGAACAACGTGCCCATCGTCGGCAAAGACCAGGTTTCGCGCGGACGCAACATGGCGTGGATCCGCATGGACCGCTACTTCGCCGGCGACGAGAACGATCCCGAGATGCTCTCGCAAGCCATCATGTGCCAGCAGTGCGAGAACGCTCCGTGCGAGACGGTTTGCCCCGTCAACGCCACGGTGCACAGCGAGGACGGCCTCAACCTCATGGCCTACAATCGCTGCATCGGCACGCGCTACTGCGCGAACAACTGCCCGTGGAAAGTCCGCCGATTCAATTTCTTCGACTACAACCAGCGCCCTCTCGACAAACTTTACTTCGGGCCGCTGGCCAAGAAAGGCATGGCCGAAAGCGTGCAGATGTCGAAAAACCCGAACGTCACCGTGCGCATGCGCGGCGTGATGGAGAAATGCACCTACTGCATCCAGCGTATCGAGGAAGCAAAGATCACGCATTCCGTCCAAGCCGGGCCGTCCGACAAATCGAAAGTGCCGTTCCCGACCGTCAAGAGCGCGTGCCAACAGGCCTGCCCGAGCGAATCGATCGTCTTCGGCAACATCAAAGACCCGGCCAGCCGCGTCTCCCAACTCAAGAGCGAGCCCCGCAACTACCAAATGCTCAGCTATCTGAACGTCAGCCCGCGCACGAGTTACCTCGCCCGCATCAAAAACCCGAACATGGCCATGCCCGGCGCGGACAAAGTCGGTTGGGCCAACGGCCATCCGCACCACGGGAGCGGCCATGGCGCATCCCCCGACGGCCATGACGCGCACGGCGCGCCGGCCGGACACGCGACGGAGGCGCCGGCACACTGACCATGGCTGACGCGATCATGCAGAGCCGGGAAGCGGCGGCGGAGCGCATCACCCGCGCGCCGCTCGTCACGAACAACCGTCCGATGTCGTGGATCACGGACCACGTCGCCTCTTGCACGGAAAGAAAAGCGCCCGTCTGGTGGTGGATTCTGTTCACCTTCAGCTCCGCGCTCGCCGTCTGCAGCGTGCTTTGCATCGGCTACCTGATCTCGACGGGCGTCGGGGTCTGGGGACTGAACCACCCGGTGGGTTGGGCGTGGGACATCACCAACTTCGTTTTCTGGATCGGTATCGGCCATGCCGGGACGCTCATTTCGGCCATTTTGTTCCTTACCCGGCAAAAATGGCGCACGTCGATCAACCGCGCGGCCGAAGCCATGACGCTGTTCGCCGTGGTCTGCGCCGGCATTTTCCCGCTCATCCACGTCGGCCGCATCTGGATGGTGTGGTTCCTGGCCCCTGTGCCGAATTCGAACGCCATCTGGCAGAACTTCCGTAGTCCGCTGCTCTGGGACGTGTTCGCCGTCTCGACCTACTTCACGGTTTCCATCCTCTTCTGGTACACCGGCCTGGTTCCCGATCTGGCCACGCTCCGCGACCGGGCCAAGAACAAGCTGCGCAAATTCTTCTACGGCATCGCCGCCCTCGGCTGGCGCGGTGGCAACCGCCAATGGCGCCACTACGAGATGGCCTACCTCATCCTCGCGGGCTTGAGCACGCCGCTTGTGCTTTCGGTGCACTCGGTGGTGTCTTTCGACTTCGCCACCTCCGTCATCCCCGGCTGGCATACCACCATTTTCCCGCCCTACTTCGTGGCCGGCGCCATTTTCGGCGGCTTCGCCATGGTGCTGACCATCATGCTGCCGGCGCGTGCCATCTTCGGACTGCATGACCTCATCACCGACGACCACGTCGACAAGATGTGCAAGATCATCGTCCTGACGGGCTCGATCGTCGGCTACGCCTATGCCATGGAGTTCTTCATCGCGTGGTACAGCGGCAACCCGTACGAGCGCTATGTTTTCGTCCACAACCGCCTGGCCGCCCCGTTCTTCTCCTGGTTCTCGTGGGTGCCGGGTATCGGACCCCAAATGGCCGAACTGGGCGCCAACCCGGCGCCGTACTGGTGGGCTTACTGGTCCATGATTTTCTGCAACGTGGTGGCACCCCAGCTCTTCTGGAGCCGCTATTTCCGTCGGCACGTCATCTGGGTCTTCATCATTTGCAACTTTGTCAACGCGGGCATGTGGTTCGAGCGCTTCGTCATCATCGTGACCTCGCTGCACCGCGACTTCCTGCC
>JBMTVD010000003.1:0-50908 GCA_049451035.1 Chthoniobacterales bacterium
TGATCCGCAAAGACGGTTTGTTTGTTGTGCCGGAACTTAAGTCTCTCAATCCCGAGCGGATCAGATAGCAGGCGGCTCTGTCGCTCCGGATATCTCAGCAGCCAAGTGGCGCCCGTCTGGCCTCAAGACTGGCCCGGGGTGGCAATGGTTTTACGGTAGGAAGCGAGTAGTTGCTGCATCTTGACCTCCACCGTGAGTTCCCGCTCGGCATAAGATCTTCCGGCCTGCCCGAGGCGATGCGCAAGTTCAGGGTCTTTGGCCAAATGCACCATGCGTTCGGCCAGTTGTTCTGCGTTGCCGGGCTCAATAAGGAAACCGTTGTGTTCCTCCTGGACGATTTCGGGAATGCCTCCGACGCGTGAACCGATGACTGGCTTGCCGGTGGCAAAAGCTTGGGGAATGACCAGGGTCTGGGCCTCTTGGCTGGAGGGGACGACGAGACCATCCAAAGCGCGCATGACCTGCGGAATATCACGGCGGAAGCCGGTCATGATGACCGGGCCGGGAGAAGTAGAAGTGCCGAATTCAGTCGAAATGATCCGACGGATATTCGCTTCCACCGGTCCGTCCTGTCTTCCGCTGCCCACGATGACGAACCGGGCGTGGGAGCAAGAGCTGAGTAACTTGCGAGCAGCCCGGAGGAAGGTGTCATGCCCTTTCTCCTCGCGGAGCATGGCAACGACTCCAAAGAGGGGGGCGTCGTTCGGGATGCCGAACTCGCGGCGGAACAAAGAGCCGTCCCCGGGGCTGAACTCCTCGGTGTCCACGCACTCTCCGATGACATCGATACGCTCGTCGGGCACGCCGAGCGTATCGCGCATCGTCCGCGCGATGAAGTGGGCTGCTGCGATGAGTCTCCTGCATCCGCTGCGGTAGGCGATTCTCCGGCCGGTCCGCATCTTGCCGGGGAGCGTTGTGTGTCTGGAGCGGACGACCGGTATGCCTCTCATGTGGAACCAGGAGGCGAACCAAGCGTCCTTGGAGCTTCGGGCGTGGATCACATCGGGTTTTTCACGACGGACCAATTTGGAAAGCTCCATGAGTCCGGTGAAGTCGACATTCGTGCGAAAGGGGACGGCCCGCGCCTCCACTCCCGCGGCGCCGGCCCGTCCGATGATGGTCGCATCGTCGTTGCAGGCCAGAGCCACTTTGTGGCCCTTCTCTTGCAGCCATACGGCTTCGCGCAGCAGACGGTCTTCCTGGCCACCCCAGCCGGGACTGCTTTCCAGCATGAGGACTTTCAGTTTTTTTTCGCCTTCTTGATTGGCTTGCATGGCGCAGTGGCTAATCGAGACCATAGCGGCATGGCGAAGACCATGAAGCACAATATCTACTTCGCTGAGTTGGCCCCGTTCCGCAGGTTGTTCAGCTCGGGCCTTCCGGTTTTATGTTATCATAAAATCGGGACGAAGCCACCGGGGGCAAAAGTCAAGGGGGGCTACATGAGTGCCGCCCTTTTCACGCGACAGATGATGCAGTTGCGTGAAGAAGGCTATACTTCAGTTTCGCCGCGCGGTCCGGCGGGGACTGGCTCCACTCCACGTGAGATAGTGTTGACCTTCGATGACGGTAGCCTGTCGGTGCTGGAAAATGCCGTAGGACCGATGGCGGACGCCGGTTACAGGGCCATCAACTACCTGGTTTCTGATCTCCTCGGTTCTGTGAATCAATGGGATGTGGCCTGGGGTGAAGTCCCGGATCGCTTGATGGACGACGCCCAAATCAGGGAGTGGATGGCCGCCGGCCACGAGATCGGAGCGCATACCAGAACACACCCGAGGCTTTCGCGTCTCCCGCCCGCGCAAGCACGTGAAGAAATTGCGGGAAGCAAAAAGAGTCTCGAAGACAGGTTTGGTGTTTCCGTCCGGCACTTTTGCTATCCCTATGGAGACCACTCGCCGACAGTTCGCAGCATGGTGGAGGAGGCCGGTTTCGAGACAGCGGTCACCGTCGAACCCGGGGTCTGGCGTCCAGCTACGGACCGATTCCTTATCCCGCGCATCGCGGCTCGGCCTTACAGCCGGAACCTCCGTAATTTTTTCAAGCTGCTGTTGGGCCGTCCACTCCTCGATACAGGACGGCTCGGTGGCTAATCGCCATTCGCTTCATCGGTCTCGAAAAGGGCGCGCCAGTGGGCCAAGCGCTCGGCAATCCGCTTTTCCTCCCCACGGTCGGAGGGCTCATAAAAGACGCGACCTGCGGGCAAGTAAGCCTGGGGTATGAAGGCATCGGGAAAGTCATGCGAATACTTGTAGCCTTCGCCGCGGCCGAGCCGGTCGGCGCCTTTGTAGTGCTTGTCCCGCAGATGATCGGGCACAGCAAGGGTGCGTCCGCTTTGCAGGTCTTTCTGCGCGGCCAGCAGCGCGGCGTAGGCCCGGTTGCTCTTCGGCGCGGTGGCCAGGTAGACCGTGGCGTGGGCGAGGGGAATTTGCGCCTCGGGCAGGCCGACAAACTCGCACGCCTGCTGCGCGGCGACGGCCACCAGCAGGCCCCGCGAGTCGGCCAACCCGATGTCCTCGCTGGCGGCGATGACCAGACGCCGCGCGATGAATCGGATGTCTTCCCCCGCATGGAGCATCTTGGCCAGCCAGTAAAGCGCCGCATCGGGATCACCGCCGCGGATGCTTTTGATAAAAGCGCTGATGGTGTCGTAATGCGCGTCATCTTGCGCGTCGTAGACGATCGCCTTGCGCTGGATGCAATCTTCGATGACCCCGCGGCTGAGGACGATGATCCCGTCTTTGGCCGGCGGCGTGGTCAGGGTGGCCAGTTCCAGTGCGTTGAGACAACGACGGGCGTCCCCGTCGCATACTTCCGCCAAATGCTCTGCCGCATCATCCTCGAGACGGATCTTCTCGGACCCCAGCCCCCTTTCCGGGTCGGTCAGTGCTCGGCTCATCAGGCTCAGGAGGTCGGCCGCCGCCAGCGGGCGGAGTTCGAAGACCATGGAACGCGAAACGAGCGGGCTGTTGACGTAAAAAAAGGGGTTCATGGTCGTGGCCCCGATCAACCGCACGGTCCCGCGCTCGACGTCCGGCAGCAGCACATCCTGCTGTGATTTGTTGAACCGGTGGATTTCATCGACGAACAAAATGGTACGGGTGCCGTCCCGGGCCAGGCGCGCGGCCGCGGATGCGAGCGTTCTCCGGAGGTCCGCGACATTGCTTTCCACCCCGCTGAGCCGTTCGAAACAGGCTCGCGTCATGCGGGCAATGACTCCGGCGAGGCTGGTTTTGCCCGTTCCCGGGGGACCGTAGAGAACAATGGAGGAAAATCGGTCGCCCTCAACGGCCCTGCGCAACAATCGGCCCGGCCCGAGAATGTGCTGCTGACCGGCGTATTCGTCCAAATTCCGCGGTCTCATCCGCTCGGCCAGCGGGGCGTGGGGCGCCGGCGGTGTCGGGCCGGCGGCTTCGGTACCGAAAAGATCGTCCATGAGTCTCCGAATTTAGCTTGGCCGCCCCTTGGCGCGAGGCGGATATTGTCCCGGCATGACAAAAGGCGATTTGGCAGGACAGATCGGTGAAATGGGCAGGCGCGCACGTCGCGCGGCCCGGGCTTTGGCTCTTTGTTCGACCGATGCCAAGAATGCAGCCTTGCAGGCCATGGCCGACGCCATCGCGGCGGCCGAAGCGGAGATAATCCAGGCCAACGCCAAGGATCTCGAGGCGGCACCGGGGTACGGCCTCAACGCCGCGGCGATGGACCGCCTTCGGCTGACGCCTGATCGCATCCGCACCATGGCTTCAGGGGTTCGTGAAGTCGCCTTGCTGGCCGATCCGGTCGGCGAAATTATCCGCTCCTGGACGCGGCCCAACGGCCTCAAAATCACCAAAATCCGCGTGCCGATCGGTGTCGTCGGTATCATCTACGAGTCGCGTCCGAACGTCACCGCCGACGCCGCCGTGCTGTGCCTCAAGTCGGGCAACGCCTGCATTTTGCGGGGCGGCAAAGAGTCCCTCCACTCCAATCTGGCCATTGCCCGAGCCCTTTCCGCGGGTGCGGCAAACGCCGGACTCTCGCCGGATATCATACAGTTGGTGCCCTTCACCGATCGTGAAGGTGTTCGTCTCCTCGCGCAAATGGACCGCTATCTCGACGTCATCGTGCCGCGCGGAGGGCACGCGTTGATCGAGGCCGTGGTGGAGCACGCGCGCATGCCGGTCATCAAGCACTACCACGGCGTCTGTCATGTCTTTGTTGACCGTTCGGCCGATCCCGGGATGGCCGAGAAGATCGTCGTCAACGCCAAATGCCAGCGCCCCGGCGTGTGCAACGCCATGGAGACACTCCTCGTCCATCGCGACATCGCGGAGCAGTTTCTTCCGAAGATCGCTGCCGCGCTGGGCGGCAAGGGGGTCGAGTTGCGCGGCGATCACCGGACCTGCGAAGTTTTGGGCGCCATGGCCAAATCCGCCGGCGAGCAGGACTGGACCGCCGAATACCTGGATTTGATCCTGAGCATCCGCGTGGTCGACTCGCTCGAGGAAGCCGTTGATCACATCGAGCAGTACGGCTCGCATCACACCGACACCATCGTCACCGCGGACCCGGACGCGGCGCGGAAGTTCCTGGCCGCGGTCGACTCCGCGACGGTCATGTGGAACGCCTCGACGCGTTTCAGTGACGGGGGGGAATTCGGTTTCGGTGCCGAGATCGGGATCAGCACCGATAAACTTCATGCCCGGGGCCCGATGGGCCTCGAGGAGCTGACGACATACAAATATCTTGTCGAGGGCACAGGTCAGGTGCGCGGCTGAGCAATGAGCAAAACGATGCAGGTCTTTTACGAGGGGCGCGTGCAGGGAGTCGGTTTCCGCTACACGGCGCGTCGCGTTGCCGCCGGATTCGATGTGCTCGGCTACGTCCGCAACCTGCCGGACGGCCGGGTCGAGTTGGTGGCCGCGGGCGAAGCCGGGGAAGTCGACGAGTTTCTTGCCGCCATGCGCGACAGCGAGTTGGCCGGTCACATCGAAAACGAATCCGCCGCGGAGATCGGGGCAACCGCCGGTTTGCGCGGGTTCGAAATCAGGGCATGAGCACGGCAGCCGTCGAAATCGAGCACCTTACGAAGGTTTTTCCCGTGCCTTTGCGGCGCGGACGGATCGTCGCAGTGCGCGATCTCTCGCTGCGCGTGGAGAAGGGGGAAGTCTACGGACTGCTCGGGCCCAACGGTTCCGGCAAAAGCACGACTCTCAAAATACTGCTCGGACTAGTCAGCGCGACCAGCGGAACCACACGCGTTTTTGGCGAGGAAAGCCGCTCGGTGCGCAGCCGCCAGGACGTCGGTTTTGTTCCGGAGAATCCTTATTTTTACAAATTTCTGACCGGCGCGGAGGCCATCCGGTTTTTCGGTAAACTCAGCGGCATGTCGGGCCAAGCCCTCGAGGTGCGCGTGGCCGAGTTGCTCGAGTTGGTCGGCCTGGCCGAGGCCGCGGTGCGGCGTGTCGGTTCCTATTCCAAGGGCATGTTGCAGCGCATCGGACTCGCCCAAGCCTTGGTGCAGGATCCGGGTTTGCTTGTCTTGGACGAACCCACGGCGGGCGTCGATCCGGTCGGTTCGCGCGAGATCCGCGATCTCATCATCGAACTCAAAACCCGCGGCAAGACCGTCTTGCTCTGCTCGCACCTTCTCTCCCAAGTCCAAGAGGTCTGCGACCGGGTCGGCATCTTGGCCCGTGGCGCGCTGGTGCGCGAGGGCCGTGTCGAGGACCTTCTCACCGTGGGTGACCGCAACGAGATCGTCCTTGAAAATGCCACCCCCGAGCAGTTGGCCGAAATCAGGCGGGCGGCGGAGCGTGTGGGGGTCAGCGTGGTTTCGTCGGGTCGGGTGCAGACCACGCTGGAGAACCTTTTCCTCGACGCCATCGCGCCCGGCCAATCCCCGGACGCGGGACCGGGGCGGCACTGACGGTGAGTGCCGTCGTTTTCAAACCCGACGAGATCGGGGATTTTGTCATGGCCACGGGGGCCATTCGCCTCCTCGCGCGGTTCCACGGTGAGGAGGAGACCACCCTCCTGGTAAAAACCGAAGTTGCGTCCTTGGCCCGCCGTGAATTTCCGAGGGCCAAGGTCATTGCTTTGCCTTGGCAGGCAAAGCGCAAGGGCTACAACCGCACCCTGGTCAACTTGCGAGGTTGCTTTCCGGTTTGGCTTCGTTTGCGAGGCGTGCGATGCGACCAATGTGTCTGTCTGCGCACCCGCCGTAGCTTTATCCAGAGCGCTTTGTTCGGCGCCCCGCGTGCCGGGCAACGTATCGCCTCCGAGAACGTTCTCGCCAAAACGGGCGGCATGCGCCGGCGTTTGCTCGAGGCGTCCATGGCCTTGCTCGCGCGGCCGCACTTGACTCCCTACCCCTCGGGAGATCCTGAGTTGCCCGATGAACTCGCGTCGCACCGTTCTGTTGTCTCAATGGCGCTCGGCCGCGAAGTCACCGCGGACGAAATCATGCCCCTGTTGCCCTCGGCCGCTTGGCGCGGGGGCGGGGGCTTGCTGCTGTGTCCTTTCAGCTCGCGCACCGCCAAGGATTACTGCGTTTCGCGCTGGTCTGCCGCGCTGCAGAAGGCATCTCTGCAGGGCGATCTGCCGCCCCTTCTACTGGCCGGCGCCCCGGATCAACGGACAAGATTACAAGACTTTGCCGCCACGCTGCGGGTTTTCGGACTTTCCTGCCGGGTGGCGGATTCTGTGTCTTTGGAGAAGTTTCCCGAGTTGGTGGCGCGCGCCGATGCAGTTCTCACGGTGGATACGGCCGCCGCGCACTTTGCCTGTGCGTGCCGCGCGCCCGCCGTCATCGTCGCCTGCGGCCTGCACCACGGAACCTACGGGCCGTATAGTGCGGACGGAAGACAAGTCTGGCTGTCGGGCGATTGGGCCGGTCGCGGACGCGACGGATGGCAGGAAACGGTGCCAGTCTCGGCAGTCGCGTCAGCGATCAGGCGCGTGATGCGGCTTTGACAATTTTGGCGAAGCCGCGGGGCTCAAGGCTGGCGCCGCCAACCAGTGCGCCGTCGATATCCGGCTGGTGGAGAAGTTCCTTGGCATTGTCCGGCTTGACGCTGCCGCCGTATTGGATGCGCACTTTCGATGCCGTCGTGGCATCAAAGATCTCCCCCAAAGTCTTGCGGATGAAGGCATGCGCCTCCTGCGCTTGCTCGGGTGAAGCGGTGCGCCCGGTGCCGATGGCCCAGACGGGCTCGTAGGCGATCACGGTGTCGAGCATCTCTTCGGTGTCGAGTCCGGCCAGAGAGCCCTTGAGCTGGCGGGAGAGGACTTCATGCACCCGCCCCGCATCCCGCTCCTCGAGCGTCTCCCCCACGCAAAGAATGGGGCGGAGGCTGGCAGCGTGGGCCGCTTTGACCTTCTTGTTGATGAGTTCATCGGACTCCCCGAAAATGGTGCGGCGCTCGCTGTGTCCCAGCACGACATAGCGGGTGAAGAATTCGCGCAGCATGCCCGCGCTGACCTCGCCGGTGTAGGCTCCGGAGGGTTCGTGCCACATATTTTGCGCACCAAGAACGACCCCCGGCATCTCGCCGATGATTTCCGACAACTTGGGTAGCACGGTAAACGGCGGAACGATGACAACTTCGGCGCCATCGAAGTTTTTCAACTCCAGCTCCAAGTCTTCCATGAACGCCGCCGCCTCGGAGGACGTCATGTTCATTTTCCAATTTGCGGCGATGATTTTTTTGCGGATAGCCATCGGATAAGGGGTGGAAAAACTAGCCGAGGCCCGGGGAGCTGACAAGCTCTCCGTGGCCGGACCGCTCAAAGGAGAGGTTCGATCGCTTTGAGGGCCGGCCAGAAAAGCGGATGACGCCCCACGCGGGCCAGCTCCGAGAGCAGAATGTCGGCAATTTTTTCGCGTCCCGCCGGAAGCATTTGGGAGAATGACGCGCCGCAGGCCGAGTGGAATTCGATGCCGTAGAACTCACCGTTTGCGGTGCGCTCAACCGAAGCGTGGGCCCCGGGAAAGTGCAGTCCGATCGAAGCGATGGCGGCGGAGGCGGATTGGTCCTCTTGCAAGGTGAAAGAGCATTCGCCGCCATCGCGCCTGCGGAAGAAACTTTTCGTTCCGGCCCGCTCAAGATGGCAGCCCAGGCGGCTGGCCACCCATCCCAGCACTTCCAGCGCGGTCACCCGGTGGCCGGGCCGGTGACGAATTTCCACATCCTCGAGGCGCGGCAACTTTTCGCGTGCAGCCGGAACATCGAAGATCTGTGCGATGGCGTAGCGGAGATGAAAAGATCGCGTCCAATTGAGGTCGCAAATCGCGCAATGGCCCGCGCCGATGTTTTCGATGGCGCGCAGGATGGCAAACTGGCGGGCCGGGTTGTCCCATGACTGGCTGTCGATAATGAGGCGGTCGACGCGCGTCCAAAGCCGCGCGTCGGGTTCGGGATGCAGGGCGCCCTGCCACCAAAAACAGAGCGGCAGGTCGGAGTCGAGGTGGGAAAAAACAATGTTGGGCAGGCGCTCCGTCGCGGGTCCCCCCAGGCGGAACGTGATTTGCTCCGAACAGATCTCCTTCGGGCCCCCGGCCTCGCGCATGTGGCAGTGCGCGGTGATCCACGCTTCGACGCCGGTCTTGCCGCCCGCCGGTTCGGCCTGGACCAGCAATGCGCGGAAGGCATGGTCGGCGGCGATCTCCGCCAGCAGCGGCGTGTTGCCCGCAATGGCTTCGGGTGACTCGCTGTAAATGACGAGATTGACCAGCGACGCGCGGACCTTGCCGGCATCGGATGCGGTCCAGAGTTCGCCGAGGCGGCGGTCGATTTCCCCCACCGCGACGGGCAGCCCGGGCGAGACGGTCTGCGTCACGGGCGTCACAAGCGTCGCCAAACCGCTCCGTCCCGGGCAAGCAACTCGTCGGCTTCTCTCGGGCCCCAGCTCCCCGCCGGATAAAAGTCGAGCCTTGGTGCGGCCCCGTCATCCCATGCCGCGCGGATGCCGTCGATAAAGTGCCATGCGTGTTCGACCTCGTCGCGCCGCGCGAAGAGCGTGGCGTCGCCGCTCATGGCGTCGAGCAAGAGACGCTCGTAAGCCTCCGGGGTGGCTTTGCCGAAGGATGTGCCGTAATGGAAGTCCATCTTGACCGGCTCGATTTGCAGGAGCGCGCCCGGCATTTTGGCGGCCATGCGGAAGGAGATGCCCTCGTCGGGCTGGATGCGGATGACCAGCGTGTTGGCATCCTGCAGCTGGCTCTCGCGGTTGAACAGCACGGGTGGCGTGGGGCGGAACTGGATGGCGATCTCCGTTCCCGATTTGGGCAGCCGTTTGCCCACGCGCACGAAAAAGGGCACGCCCGCCCACCGCCAATTGTCGATGTGCAGCCGCAGGGCGACATAAGTCTCGGTCGTGGAGTCGGGGGCCACGCCGGGTTCCTCCCGGTAGGCCGGCACTTCGCGTCCGTTGATGAAGCCCGCGGTGTATTGCGCGCGCACCACGTTTTCGGCCACGGTCTTGCCGGTCAGAGGTCGCAGGGCGCGCAAAACTTTGACTTTCTCGTCCCGCACCGCGTCGGCACCGAGGTCGGTCGGCGGCTCCATGGCGGTGAGGCAGAGCAGTTGCAGCAGGTGGTTTTGCACCATGTCGCGCAGCGCTCCGGATTTCTCGTAGTAGCCCGCGCGGGTCTCGACGCCGAGAGGTTCACTTGCCGTGATCTGCACGTTTTCCACGTAGCGGTGGTTCCAGAGCGCTTCGAACACCGTGTTGGCGAAGCGCAGGACCATGAGATTCTGGGCCGTTTCCTTGCCCAGATAATGGTCGATGCGGAATGTGTCGCGTTCGGGGAAGGCGGCGGCGACCGCCTCGTTGAGGCGGTGCGCGCTGGGCAGGTCGGTGCCGAAAGGCTTCTCCACGATGATCCTCGACCACGCGCCTTCCCTGGCATGGCTGAGTCCGCTGCCCCGCAGGTTTTCCAGGATCACGTCGAATTCTGTCGGGGAGGAGGCGAGGTAAAAAAGGCGGTTGCCGCGCGTCCCGAGCCGCGCATCGAGCGTCTCGAGTTCCCGGCCCAGCGAGAGATAGCCGTCGGCCTCGTCGAAACTGCTCCGGTGGTAAAAAATATTCGCCGCGAAGCGCGCCCACAGCTCGTCGTTGACCGGCCGGCGGGAGTACTTTCGTGCCGCTTCGCCGAGTTCCGCGCGGAATCCCTCGTTGGTTTTGTCGCGTCGCGCAAAGCAGACGACGGCCAGTCCCGAAGGGAGGTTGCCATCCGCGGCGAGGTTGTAGAGTGCGGGGATCAACTTGCGGCGGGTGAGGTCTCCCGTCGCGCCGAAAATGACCAGGGCACACGGCTCCGCCACGGCCCGGTTGACGAGCCCTTCTCGGAAAGGGTTGTGGTTTTCGGTATCCATACTTTCGCCTCAGGAGGTCGCGCGCTCGAGCGAGCGGGCCAGAGTGATGGCAGGGCCCGATCGATTCAAGATGTAGAGATGGATGCCCGGTGCGCCGCGTCGCAGCAATTCTTTGATCTGGTGGTACGCCCAAGTGACGCCGACCGCCTCGCCGGCGCGCGGTTCTTCTTCCACCACCTGCAGTTGCTCGACGAGGGCGCGCGGCAATGACGAGCCGCACATCGGACCAAACCGCTGCACCTGCGCCAGCGAGAGAGCCGGCAGCAAGCCGGGAACAACGGGCAATCCGATGCCGTGCTCGCGGCACTGTCCCAAAAAACGGAAATAGTGTTCGTTGTCGAAAAAGAGCTGCGTGGTCAGGAACGACGCGCCGGCCTGCGTTTTGATCTTGAGGTGCTTCAGATCGTCTTCCATCGAGGAAGCTTCGGGGTGTTTTTCGGGGTAGGCGCCCGCGCCCAGGCACATGTCGGGAAAATTTTCCCTGATCAGGGCGATCAAATCGCTTGCGTACCGCAGGCCGTCGGGGCTCGGCACGAATTCGGTCTGCCCCTTGGGCGGATCGCCGCGCAGGGCCATGATGTTGCGGATGCCGTCTGCATGGTATCCGGCCACGATGTCGAGCAGTTCCCCGCGGGTCGATCCGACACAGGTCAGGTGCGGCATGACGAGCCAGCCGAATTCCTCGCGGAGGATCCTCGCGTATTTGAAGGTCCGCTCGCGGGTGGTGCCGCCGGCGCCGTAGGTGATGGATACAAAATCAGGCCGGTAGGGTTTGAGGGCTTCGGCAGTGCGCAGGAGTTGCCGGCCGCCTTCCTCGTTTTTGGGCGGAAAAAATTCCACGGACAGCTTGGGCGGTCCGCTGGCAAGAAGTTCGGTGATGGGCCTGTCGACGGCGGGCATGGCAAAAGGAGGCGCATGGTGCACCCGAAGTGGCGGTGTCCCCAAGGAAAATTGCGTTGCCAAAGAGGCGACGGGGCGCGGATGCTCTGCCGATGGATCGTTCCTCGACCAATGATGCCCCGGTTTTGCCCGGTGCCGGCATTTTGTTGCTGTGCGTCGTTCTCCTGCTGGCCGGCTACGTTGCAGCGGGCCTGCGGCCCACGGGATCGGCGGCGGTCACCGAGGAAACTGTGCCATCGGCGCTTTGATGAGTTGTCCGGTCGAAACGAATGACTTGCGCCGTTCGTTCGGCGAGCGGCAGGCCCTCGGCGGGGTCACCTTTTCGGTGGGTGAAGGCGAAATCTTCGGATTGCTCGGCCCCAACGGGGGCGGCAAAACCACGCTTTTCCGTATCCTTTGCACCCTGCTTCCGCCCAGCGGTGGCAGTGCGAGGGTTTGCGGCTTCGATACCGTGTCCGAACCGTCGGGCGTGCGCTCGTCGATCGGGGTGGTCTTCCAGTCGCCCAGCCTCGATCCGCACCTCACGGTGGCGGAAAACCTCCGCTACGGGGGCAATCTCCACGGGTTGCACGGCGCGGAGCTCGAGAACCGCTGGCAGGAAACGGCCGCGGCCCTGCGTGTCGATGATCGGGCCGGCGATCTGGTGAAGAACCTTTCCGGCGGATTGCAGCGTCGCGTGGAAATTGCCAAGAGCCTCCTGCCGCGTCCGCGCGTCCTGCTGCTCGACGAACCTTCGACGGGTCTCGATCCCGTCGCGCGCGTCGATCTCTGGGCCATCCTCGAGCAGTTGCGAGAACGGTTCGGCATCACCACCGTCCTGACCACGCACTTGATGGACGAGGCCGAGCGTTGCCGGCGCGTGGCTATCCTGCACCGCGGCCAACTGCTCGCCTGCGACACACCCGATGCGCTGCGCGCCACCGTCGGTGCCGACGTTCTCACGCTCGTCTGCCGCCGGCCCGACATGCTGGCGGAGCAGTTGCAGGCCAGGTTCGGATGGACGCCCGTGGTGCATGAAGGCGCGGTGCGTCTCGAGATTCCCAAGGCCCACGCCGAAGTGGCGCGCATTGTCGAAGCCTTCCCCGGGGAAATCCAATCGGTCACCGCCGGTCGCCCGACGCTCGAGGATGTGTTCGTGCACATGACCGGGGAGCGGTTGGGGGGACCGTTTTTCGAAACCGGAAAAAAGAAAAAGAAATGAGTGCGCCGCGGACACAACTATGGCTTCCGGCAGTCGCCCTTTGGCGTCGCGAAATCGTCCGTTTCCTCCGTCAGAAAAACCGCGTGATCGGCGCCTTGGCCACGCCGCTGGTCTTCTGGGTGCTCATCGGTTCCGGTGTCGGGCCGGGCTTCCGTCTGCCCGGCTTGCCGGCCGACATGACTTATCTCGCCTACTTTTTCCCGGGCACGGTGGTGCTTATTCTTCTTTTCACCGCGATTTTTTCGACGATTTCCATCATCGAGGATCGGCGCGAGGGATTTCTGCAGGGCGTCTTGGTCGCCCCCGTCGCCCCGGAGGCCATCGTGCTCGGAAAGTTTCTCGGCGGCATGACGCTGGCCGCCGGGCAGGCATTGCTGTTCTGTCTCGCCGCACCCCTGGCGGGCGTGCCGTTCGATGCCTTTGTCATAGCACGCCTGGTCCCGGCCTTGTTGGTGGTCGGCTTCAGCCTGGTCGGGTTGGGCTTCCTCATCGCCTGGCCGCTCGACTCGACGCAGGGCTTTCATGCGATCATGAATGTCTTTCTCATGCCGCTTTGGATGCTGTCGGGTTCGCTTTTCCCGGCGGCCCCCGATTCGTGGGTGCGCTACGCGGTCGCGCTCAACCCCGTGGCCTACGGCACGGCGGCAGTCCGACGGGCTTTCTACGGCGATGGCGTGGTCCTCGGAATGGTTCCGTCCTACGGCACGGCCATGCTTGTTTCTTCGGCTTTCGCTTTGGTGATGTTCTTGCTCGCCGTCTGGTTGGTGCGTCGCAAGAGGGCGGTGGTCTGATGCACCCGGCGACCAAAGCCACGGTTGCGCAGATTGCTCTGGCGTTGGCCATCGTCGCGGTTCTTGTCTGGTTGGCCCAAACCGCGCCCTTCCTCGGGGCCGTGGAGCAGACGGAGGACGTCGTCCGTCATTGGGGTGCGCTGAGTATTCTGGTCTATCCGCTGCTGGTCATGGCGGCGACGGTGCTTTTCCTGCCCGGGGGCGTCCTCAGTCTCGGCGGGGGTTTCTTTTTCGGATTGTGGTGGGGCACGGCGCTCGTGCTCGCGGGAAATTTGCTGGGGGCGGCCGTGGCATTTTGGGTCGGCCATTACCTCGGACGCCGCTTCGTCCGGGAGAAAATTCTCTGCGACGACCGCTGGGCGGCGCTTGACCGCGCCATCTCGCGCCGCGGTCCGCGCATCATTTTTTTCAGCCAACTCAACCCGCTCTTTCCAACCAGTCTTTTCAACTATCTCTACGGCATCACCAAAGTCGGCTTTTGGGCCTGCATGAAGTGGGTCGCGCTCGGTCGTTTGCCGGGTATTTTTCTCTACTGCTACTTCGGGACCCTCGGCCAACTGGGAGTCCGCATCATCAGGGGCGAGTCTGTCCCCGGCGTCATGGACTACGTCATCTGGGGCGGCGGCCTGATCCTCACCATTGTTGTCGCTGCCGTTCTCGGCCATACCGCGACCAAGGTCATCGAGGAATACCGGCAAGCCGCGCCGGCCGAGGGAGAAGACGATTAGTCCGGCGGGGTTGTTGCCGCACTCCTGTTCAGCTACTTTGCCCCGCTTGTCCGCCGCCTTTTCGAAAGTCCGTCTTTTCCTTGTCCTGTCGCTGGTTCTCGTGCCGGCAGGTCGGGTCATGGCCGCCGGATGGGATGTCCGCACGCTCGGCGGTCGGGACTACGTCCCGATCAATCAGGTCGCGCGCTTCTACCAGATGCGCGAGGTGGCGCGCGGCGACAAGGGTGTTTCGCTGGTCTCGGATACGCGCCGCATGGACTTCAATCGCGGGTCCCGCGAGGCACGGATCGACGGGGTCAAGCATTGGCTTTCCTTTCCCGTCATGTCTTTCGGCGGACGGCTTTACGTGTCGCGCATGGATCTCTCCAAGACGATCGATCCGGCCATGCGTCCGCAAAAAATCCCCGGACTTCAACCGGTGCGGGCCGTCCTGCTTGACCCGGGTCACGGCGGCCACGATCGCGGTGCGGTCAACCGCCGCGGCACGGAGAAGTCCTACAACCTGTCCATCGCGCTGGAAGTCCAGCGCCGACTTCGCGAAGCGGGACTGCGCGCGGAACTGACGCGCAACAACGACCGCTTCATTCCCCTCGAGGCGCGGCCGGCCATGGCCCGGCGTCTGGGGGAGGGGACAATCTTCGTCAGCATCCATTGCAACGCCTCGTCGCAGAGGGTATCGGCGGCCACGGGTTATGAAATTTATACTCTGACGCCGCGCGGAGCGCCGAACAGCAACGACTCGTTTCTGACCCGCCGCAGTTTTTCGGGTGAAACGGGGCACCGCTTCGATCACGCCAACCAGGCGCTGGCCGCGGCCATCTACCACGCGATGCTCGGCCGTCTGCCGATGTTCGATCGCGGCATGAAGCGCGCTCGCTTCGCTGTTCTTCGCCGCGCGGTCACTCCCGCTGTCCTCGTCGAGTGCGGTTTTCTGACCAATCCCCGTGATGCCCAAAAGCTCGAAAGCCCGGCTTGGCGGAAGCGTTTGGCCGACTCGATCGCGCGCGGCATCATCGAATTCTGCAACCTTTCGCGAGCCAAGACGATGCCCAAGCTGCTGGCCCAATACCGCGCGGCCGAAGCCAGGGATTTGGAGGGAACGGAATTCGACTACCAGCCCCTCGAGGGTATCGGGGCGGCCGTGCGCAGCGGCTTCGCTTCCGCGCAGGGCTGGCGAGGTCTCCTCACGGTACCGCTGGGCGAGACGCCCCCCCCGTTCCGCATGGAATTCGAGCCGCCCGGTTGGGTGCGGCTTGAGGCCCGGGCCGCGGTGGGCGAGGATGCCCGATCGATGGTTGCCGACGAGCAGGAAACCCTCATGGACCAATCCGGATGGCCTCCTCCGGCCCCGGCCTTCGGAGGGCTGGAAGGTTGGCGCGGACTGCTTCCGCCGAGCGGCCTCGACCGCGGTTTCCGGCTCTTTCCGGAAAAAGCCGGGCCTCTGGCCGGGAAGCCGGGTGCCGATGCCCGCGGGCCTGCAGAAGTGGAAATACCGGAAATCACGGGGGGGATCTTGTGAGAGTGCGCTGGTCGCCGGACGCGCCGCGGCCTGTTGCGCTGGTTCGCCGCGGCTTTTCGCCGACCGGCGGTGCGGAAAAATTTCTCGCTCGGTTCGCCGCGGCGGCCGCCAAGACGGGTCGGCATCTTGTGCTGGTTACCGACCGACCATGGCCGGAGGAAGCCAGGGTCGGTATGCCGCAGACCGTGCTTCGCGGCAAGACGCCCGGGGCTTTTGCCGCTTCGGTTGCGCGCTGGCGAAAGACATGGGGAGACGGGATTGTCTTCAGCTTCGAGCGTTTGCAGGGAGCCGATTGCTACCGGGCCGGCGACGGGGTGCATGTCGCGTGGATGCGCCGCCGCCGCGAGTACGATCCTCCCGTGCACGTCCTGTTGCGGAGGATTTCGGGCAAGCACCGCGACTTGGTGCGCTTGGAAAAGAACTGCTTTTCGGCCGCCCACACCGGGGCGGTCATCGTCAACTCTCTTCTTGTCCGGGAAGAGATCGAGCGCATTTACGGCTATCCGGCTGCGCGGATCCACCTTGTGCGCAACGGCGTGCCGGAGGATTACGCCGCCGGCGTGCCCGGCAAACGCGAGGCCCGGCGTCTGCTCGGCCTGCCCGAGACGGGCTTTGTTGCGGCTTTCGCCGGCACGGGGTGGAAGCGCAAAGGCCTGCGCTACGCGATCGCCGCCTTGGACCGTGCGGGTCTTTCGGATGCCAAGCTGGCTGTCGCCGGTCGCGGTCGGCGCCCCGCTTTGAGCGGTCCCGGTGTTGTTTTCCTCGGTCCGTTGCGTGATGTGCGTCCACTGCTTTCCGCGGCCGATGCATTCATTCTCCCCACGGTCTATGACCCTTTCAGCAATGCGTGCCTCGAGGCGCTGGCCGTGGGACGTCCCGTCATCACCAGCGCGGCGAACGGTTGCGCGGAAATCATCCGGGAGGGCATTACCGGCTCGGTAGTGCAGCGTCCCGACGCGATCGGCGGTCTGGCGACCGCCCTCGAATACTGGGCGCGCGACGGTCGGGCGGCCGCCGCAGAGGCCGACTGCCGCGAGGCCGCCGCCGCTTGTTCTCTGGCTGAAAATGTCCGCTGCACCCTCGAAATTCTCGAGGGCATCGGCAAAGGTTGAGCGGCTTCAGCGCTTTTTTTTCTTTTCCTCGTCGGCCATTTCCTGGAGCCGGCGCATCTCGATGGCTTGCAAACCGACAATGGCGGCGACCGCTGCGATCGTGTCGATATCGTCCGAGCGCGAGACATCCGCAGCGGGTTTGGTCAGCCCCGTGACGATCTGCCCGTAGGCCCGCGCCCCGAGGATGCCCGCCAATTTGCCGGCGATATGGCCGCTGTCGAGATCGGGAAAAACCAGAACGTTGGCACGGCCGGCCACGGCCGATTTCACGCCCTTGGCCTTCGCCGATTCCCCGAGAAGCGCGGCGTCGAGTTCGAATTCTCCGTCGATCTCCATCTCAAGGTGTCGGTTCTGGGCGTGTTGCCGCGCCAAAGCGGCGGCGGCCGACATTTTTTCCGTGGTGCCGGCGTGGGGCGCATTGGCGCGGGTCGTGTAGCTGACCATGGCGACACGCGGCACTTCGCCGGTCAGTTGCCGGCAAAGATGTCCGGCCTGCAGCGCGATGGCCGCGAGTTGCTCGACATCGGGCGAAGGGATCACACCGCAGTCTGCCATGACCAGCACGCCTTTGTGCCCGATGTCCTCGCGCCCCGTGTCGGCGACCACGCAACTGCTGACGAGATCCTGCGACCCGGCGGGTTTGACCACGCGCAGCAGGGGCCGGAGCAATGATGTTGTGGGGGAATTGATTCCCCCGACCACCCCGTCGGCGCGTCCGTATTGCACCATCATGGAGGCGTAGTAGTTGGGGTTGAGCAGAAGGGTGCGCGCATCGGCGAGGCCGAAGTTCTTGTAGCGGTCGAGCGTTTCGAGGAACCGGCAAAAGTCGGGAAGGTCGGCCGATGTTTCGGGATTGATCACTCCGAGGTGGTCGAAAGGAATGCGTTCCTGCCGGGCCACCTCCTCGATGACTGCACGACGCCCCAAAAGAATCGGCACGCCCAGCCCCAACTCGTAAAACCGCCGCCCGGCCAAGACGGTCCTGCGGTTTTCCCCCTCCGGGAAAACGATGCGTTTGGGGTGGCGCCGCAGCCGGCGAAAGACGGACTCGATGAAAGACATGGCGTACGCGCGATGTGCACACTGGAGGAGTTCGCTTCGCCGCTCAAGCCCGGACCCGGCCGCGATGTCCCCGGTGCCGCAGGAATCAGCGAAAAAATTTCAAAAAAATGTCTTCTAAGGGATTGACGGCAGGGGAGGCAGGGTGGTTTAAAGTGGGGCAAAGTGGTGGAAAATGGATTCACCACCCTCAAAATGTCCAAATCCGCTCCAGTTCCAACAGTGTACGCCGGTGAGTTTCGTCACGCGGTCGACACCAAGCACCGCGTGACGGTGCCCTCGCGTTGGCGTTCGGACGACGACAAGGAGGAGTTTTTCGCTGTGCCGGATCCGGGCGGGGACTTTCTCATGATCCTGCCCCCGCACGAATTCGACCGCGTGAAATCCGATGTCGAGGCCAACGCCTCCATCGCTCCCTCCGACCGGCGCAAATTTATCCGTCGCTTTTATTCGCTGGCGCAGATCGTCACCGTCGACAAGCAGGGGCGCATTCTGCTTCCCGAGGAATACTGCCGCCGCCTGGGACTCGAAGGCGAAGTGGTGCTCATCGGCACCCACAGCCGCATGGAAATTTGGAACCCGCAGCGTTGGACAGAAGCGACTGCTGCCGAAGACGAGGTCTTCCGCCGGGTGGCGGGGGACGTTGGTCTGTAGCGCGACTGTCATTCCCCGCACCCCCCGAGAACAAACAATCGATCAAAAATGGCAAAAGCCGGCCGCAAGTTCGCCTTCGGTTTCTCCGCGAAAAAAGACGCGGGAGGCCGGGCGGAAGGTTCGGCCTGCATTCGACTCAATGTACGCACCGTTTATGAGCAGTTCGGACTTCGCAAACCCTCCCGGCCACGCAAGCCCTGAAGCCTCCTGGCACACGCCGGTCATGCGCGACGAGGTGGTGTGCGTGCTCCAGCCGCGCGCCGGACAGCTTTTTCTGGATGGAACTTTGGGAGGCGGTGGTCACAGCGAGGCCCTGCTCGCATCCGGGGCACGCGTCATGGCCTTGGATCGCGACGCGGAGGCTCTGGACCAAGCGCGCGCCCGGCTTTCGGTTTACGGGGATCGCTTCCGCGCCTTGCACGGCAACTTCGCCGCGGCCGCGGCCAACCCGGAAGTGCTCGCGGCCGCCCCTTTCGATGGAGCGCTTCTCGACCTCGGTGTTTCCTCGCATCAACTCGACACCGCCGAACGCGGGTTCAGCTTCCGTCATGACGGTCCGCTCGATATGCGCATGGACTTTTCCTCGGGGGAAACGGCGGCCGATATCGTCAATACCGCTTCGGAAGACGAGCTCGCCCGGATTTTCCGGGAGCTCGGCGAGGAGCCGCAATCGAGGCGCGCGGCGCGCGCCATCGCGGCCGAGCGGGAGCGTGTCGCTTTTTCCCGGACGGGGCAGTTGGCGGCGCTCTTGGAGAAAGTTCTGCCGCGCCGCGGCCGGATACATCCCGCCACCCGGGTGTTTCAGGCCTTGCGGATCTCGGTCAACGACGAACTGGGCGCTCTCCGGCGCGCTCTCGAAACCATCCCGACTTTGCTTCGCAGCGGAGCCCGTTTGGCCGTCATCACTTTCCATTCGCTCGAGGACCGGATCGTCAAGTCGTTCTTCCGTTCCCGTAGCGAAGAGTGGCTCGATCGGCCCGAGTGGCCGGCGCCGCGGCGCAATCCGGACCACTGCTTCCGCGACCTCACGCGCAAACCGATCGAGGCCACGCCCGAGGAAGTGCGCCGCAACGCACGCGCCCGCTCCGCGCGCCTGCGGGCGGTGGAACTCCTTTCCGTGGCCCAGGAGGTGACCGTATGAGTCGCGCGCAGCAGGAGCAGGTTCATGGCGCCATGTTTCTGGCCCGTTGGCTCGCCTTGGTGATCTTTGTCGGTCTCCTCGGTGTCTGCTATGTGCACCTGAAGCAGAAGCTCACGGTGGACGGCAACCTTTGCCGCGACTTGGAGCGTGCCGTGCTCGAACTCGATGAGAAAATACTCGGTGTCACCTCCGACATCCGCCGCTTGACCGGTCGTCCCTCCCTCGAACGTCGCCGTGAAGAAGGCTTCATCCGCATGATGGAAGTGACTGACGGGCGAGTGGTGCGCTTGAGGCCGCAGACCGAAGCCGCGGCGTTGCCCCCGCTATCACCGCCGGAGGAGGCAGCGCGATGAATGCGCCGATCTGCCGCCGCTCCGGGATTGTCTGCATCGCGCTGGCCGTGGTTTTCAGCGTCTTTTCCGCGCGACTCATCCAGCTTCAGGTCGGCTGCCATGAAGAGTTGGCCCGCGTGGCCGCCCAAACAACGGCCAAGACAAAAACCATCGCCGCGACCCGGGGCAAGATCGTCGATACCCGCGGCGAGGTCCTGGCCGACAACGTCCCCGTGTACAAAGTGGTCGTCGATGGCAGCCTGGCCCCGGAGGATCGCGGGGAACTGGCGGCCATCCTCGCCCGCCACCTGGACTTGCCGGTGGAGAAAGTGGCCGCGCGAGTCGCCTCGAAGCGCCCCTACATCGTGGTGGATCCGAGACTCAAGGCGCCGGCTGCGGTCGTGGAGGACCTCAAAGAAGACCTGGCCAAGGCCGATTTACGCTGCGTCCACTACGAGCGGGAGCCCCGTCGCAGCTATCCCAACGAGAACATGCTGGCCCACGTTCTCGGCTACCTCGACCACAACGGCAAAGGCATCCAAGGCGTCGAGATGATGATGGAGCCCTACTTGCGCGGCGAAGAGGGCTTTGTGTACACCGAGAAAGATCGCACGGGCCGCGAAATCGTGGCCTACCGCGGCCTCGAGCGGCCGGCGCGCGACGGGATGACCGTGCAACTCACCGTCGACATGGGGCTCCAAGCCATTGTGGAGCGCGAACTCGACGAAGCCTACGAGCGGCTTAACCCGAACATGATTACCGCCGTTTTCGTGCGACCGCGCACCGGTGAGATCCTCGCCATGGCCACGCGCCCGAATTTCGATCCCAACAAGTATAATTCGGCACCGGTCGAGTCGACGAAGAACCGCGCCATTCTCGAGATGTTCGAGCCCGGTTCGACTTTCAAGCTTGTTGTCATCGCCGCCGCGCTCAACGAGAAGGCCGTGCAGCCCGGGCAGGAGTTTTTCTGCGAGAACGGTTCTTTCGGCTACGCGGGCCGGACGCTGCGGGATGTGCACGGCTACGGGTCGCTCAGTGTTCACGACATTCTGGTCAAGTCCTCGAACATCGGCTGCGCGAAGATCGCCATGCATCTCGGGCCCGAGACCTTCCATGAGTACATCCGGCGCTTCGGTTTCGGCGAGCGCACCGGCGTCGGCCTGCCCGGGGAAATCGGCGGTATCGTCCATCCCGTCCACAAATGGTCGGGGTTGAGCATCACCCGCGTGCCCATGGGTCACGAGGTGGCGGTCACGCCTTTGCAGAGCGCTATGAGCATGGCCGTCATCGCCAACGGCGGTGAAATGATGCTTCCCCAGATCGTCCGGTCCGTGCGCGACTCCAACGGCGACGAAGTTGTCTCGCTCAAGCCCACAGTGGTACGCCGCGTCATCGATCCGGGGACGGCCGCCGAAGTCGGAGCCGCCCTGCAGGAAGTGGTCAGCGCAAAAGGAACGGCCCCGCTCGCCGCCATCCGCGGCTATGAAGTCTGCGGCAAAACCGGCACCGCGCAGCGCGTCGACCCCAAAGGCGGCTACACGCCGGGGCAATACGTGGTTTCTTTCTCCGGTTACTTCCCGGCGGGCGATCCGGAAGTGGCGGGCATCGTGCTCGTCGACAACGCCCGCACTCCCGGTGCCTCGCAATACGGGGGGACCATCGCAGGGCCCATTTTCGCGAACATTGGCAAAGAAATGGCCCAGCACCTCGGCCTTGTCCCGGAAACGGCGGAGTCCGACGGCACCACCATCGCTCTCGTGCCGCGGGTCGAAGACAACAACAAGGACCTCAACTGAACATGCATCTGGGCAAGATTCTCGCCGGCTTGGGTTCCGAACATTTCACGGTGGCCGGGGCGCCCGACCGCGAGATCGAAACGCTGGTGCACGATTCGCGTCTGGCCTCGCCCGGTTGCCTCTTCGCGGATCTGCCCAGTGCGACACCGGGCCGCGCCGGCGCGCACGACGCGCACCATATCCTCGAGGCGGTCGACAAAGGTGCCGTGGCGGTCATCACCTCGAGTGATGTCGACGTGCCGCGCGCCACGGTCATCCGCGTCGAGGATCCGCGCCGGGCGTTCTCCGCGGCGGCGGCGGTCTTCTACGGGCATCCCTCGCTGCAGTTGCAAACCGCGGCGGTCACCGGAACAAACGGCAAAACCACAACGACCTTCCTGCTCAAGCACCTCCTCGACGTGGCCGACCGCCCCTGCGGTCTCATCGGCACGGTCCGCTATGTCGTCGGTCCCCGCGAGTTGCCCGCGGCGCGCACCACGCCGGAATCGGACGACGTGCAGCGCCTGCTGCGCGAGATGCGCGACGTGAACTGCCGCGCGGCCGTCATGGAGGCTTCCAGCCATGCCTTGCACCAGGGGCGTTTGCGCGATGTCGAATTCGATGCGGCCATCTTCACCAATCTCACGCAGGACCACCTCGATTACCACCAGACGATGGAGGCCTACTTCGCAGCCAAGGCCATTCTTTTCCGGCAAATGGCCGATCAATCGCGCAAGAAGGGAACGGCCGTGATCAATATTGATGACCGCTACGGTCGCCGCCTCCTCGACGACCACACGCACCAAGTGGCCACGGTGACTTATGGCCAGTCGTCCAATGCGATGTTCCGCGCGGTCGATTTGCGCACCGATTTCCACGGCACCCAATATTCCCTCCATGCGGCGGGGAAGAGTTACCTCGTGAGGCTTCCCCACTTCGGCCCGTTCAATGTCTATAACTCACTCGCCGCGCTGGCCGCGATGCACGCCCTCGGCCACGACATCCGCAAATCCGTCGTCGCGTTGAAGGACGCGCCTCAAGTCCCGGGCCGGCTCGAGATGGTGCCCGGCCCGAAATCATTCCGCGTGTTCGTCGACTACGCCCACACGCCCGATGCCCTGCAGAACGTGCTGCGCACCCTCCGCTCGCTCGAACCGGCCCGCATCCTCACCGTCTTCGGTTGCGGTGGCGATCGCGACAAAGCAAAGCGCGGGCCGATGGGCTTGGCGGCCGAGGAACTTTCCGACTGGTGCATCGTCACTTCCGACAACCCCAGGAGCGAGGATCCGGAAGCGATCTGCGGCCAGGTCAGCGCGGCGCTGCGCGGCCAGAACCACGAAATTATCGTCGACCGCCGCGCGGCCATCCGGCGTGCCGTGTCCATGGCCGGCCCCGGGGACATCGTGCTGGTGGCGGGCAAGGGGCACGAGGACTACCAGGAATTCGCGGACCGCAAGGTGCCATTCGACGACGTGGCCGAGTCGGCCAGTGCTCTCCGGGGGAAAGTCGCGTGACCATGGATCCGACAACGCTCAACGAGTTGGCCGCGGCTTGCGGGGGAAGATTGTTGCGCGGCGACGGCGCCACAACCGTCTCGAACGTGAACAAAGACACGCGCACGCTCCAGAGGGGCGATTTGTATTGGGCGCTGCGCGGCGACAACCACGACGGTCATGATTTTGTCCGCCAGGCCGCGGATCGAGGCGCCGCCGCCGCCGTCGTGGAAAGCGGTGATACCGACGCTCCCGCGGGCTTTCCGCTCATCGTGGTTCCCGACGCTCTGCGCGCCCTGCAGCAACTCGCTGCCTGGTGGCGCCGGCAGCTGACGCTCAAAGTCATCTGCCTGACCGGCAGCAACGGCAAGACCAGCACGAAGGACTTTGCCGCGTCCGTCGCCGCGACACGTTTCCGGGTCAACAAAACCGAAGGCAACCTCAACAATCACATCGGCCTCCCCCTGACGGTTCTGTCGGCGCGGAAGTCCGACGAAGTTGGTGTGTGGGAAATCGGCATGAACCATCCCGGCGAGATCGAGCCGCTGGCGCGGCTGGCCCAGCCGGATATCGCCATCATCACCAACATCGGCGTGGCCCACATCGAGTTCCTCGGCTCGCGCGAGGCCATTGCCCGGGAAAAAGGCGTCCTCGGCGAAGTGCTCGGGCCCGACCAGGTCCTTCTTCTTCCCGTTGGCGACGATTTCGCGCCATCGCTTGCGTCCCGCACCAAGGCGAGAGTTGTCTTCGTCGGTGCCGACGACGCCCTGCACGCCGACAACCGGCGGGTCTCCGCGCGCGGGCATGATTTCGATTTGGTTCTGGGCCCGGAGCGCACCGCGGCACACTTGCCGGTTCCGGGCGAGCACATGGTGCGCAATGCCCTGCTGGCCGTTGCCGCGGGCTTGGAGCTCGGACTGTCCCTGCGCGAATGCGCCTCCGGTCTGGCCGTGACCAAACTCTCCGCCCGCCGCCTTGCCTGTCTCGATGTGCGGGGCGTCACCGTTCTCGACGACAGCTACAACGCCAATCCCGATTCCATGGAGGCAGCCTTGCACGCGCTGCGCGGATTGCCCGGCGGCGGTCGGCGCTTCGCCGTGCTCGGTCGGATGGGTGAACTCGGCGCCTACGCCCGCGAAGGATATTGCCGGGTGGGGCGGACCGCTGCCTCGACGATGGATGTGCTCATCACCGTGGGCGAGGAGACCTCGCCTCTGGCCGAGCAAGCACAGGCCGGGGGGATCGAAGTGCACCGCGTCGCCGACACCTCCGGTGCGGCGCGCCTGCTGCGGGAATTGGCGCGCCCCGGTGATGCCGTGGTCGTGAAGGGCAGCCGCGGAGCGCGCATGGAACGCGTTTTGGAGGAGTTCGCCTGATGCTTTACTACCTTCACCTTTTGAGCGGGCAGGCGGGCGTCGAATCGGCGTTCCTCAAGGGCTTCAACGTTTTCCAATACATAACCTTCCGCTCCATGGCGGCGGGTGTGACGGCTTTCATCCTTTGCTTGCTGTTCGGCAAAACGGTCATCCGCCGCCTCATCTCGCTCAAACTCGGCCAACCGATCCGTACCGAGGAGGAAGTCAACCGGTTGCACGAACTGCACGGCGCCAAAGCCGGAACACCGACCATGGGCGGTGTGCTTCTCCTCGGCGCGGTCGTTCTGTCGGTCCTTGTTTGGGCGCGCCCGACCAATCCCCTGGTCTGGCTTTGTCTTTTCACCGTGATCTATCTCGGTGCGCTCGGGTTCGTCGACGATTACCTGAAAGTGACGAAGAAAACTTCGGATGGCATCAGCAGCCGTCTGAAATTCGCCCTGCAGTGCGTCTTGGCCGCCATCGTCACCGCTTTTTTCGCGTGGGATCCGGTGCTCTCTGAACATTCGTCACAGCTCTATGTGCCCTTCGCCAAGGAGCCCATCATCCAGCACTTGGGGGTCTTCACCTTCATTCTCTACCTCCTGGTCATTGTCGGTGCGTCCAACGCGGTCAACCTGACCGACGGGCTCGACGGCTTGGCGGCGGGCTGCACGGCGACCGTTGCCTTCGGTTTTGCCGTGCTCGCCTATGCGGCCGGCAACATCAACATCGCCTCCTACCTGCAGATTCCCTTTGTGGGCTATTCCGGGGAGTTGGCGGTTGTGTGCATGGCGCTGGTCGGCGCCTCGCTCGGTTTCCTCTGGTGGAACTGCCATCCGGCGCGCGTGTTCATGGGCGATACCGGTTCGCTGGCCATCGGAGGTCTCCTTGGCGTCATCGCCATCTCGTGCAAACAGGAGTTGCTCCTCGCGCTGATGGGCGGCGTCTTTGTGCTGGAAGCCGGTTCGGTTATTCTGCAGGTCGCGAGTTTCAAAAGCACCGGCAAGCGCATCTTCAAGATGTCGCCCTTGCACCACCACTTCGAACTGAGCGGCTGGAAGGAAAGCACCGTCATCGTGCGCTTCTGGATCCTCTCCATCATTTTCGCCTTCCTCGGGTTGGCCACTCTCAAACTGCGGTGATCCTCATGGACTACAAAGGAAGACATGTCGCGGTGCTCGGCCTCGGGCGCAGCGGGGAGGCTGCGGCCGCCCTTCTTCTCGACCACGGTGCCGAGGTGACCGTGCTCGACTCCGGCGATCCCGCTCCGCGGCGGGACGCTGCGGTAAAACTTTCCTCGCGTGGCGCGCGCGTCGTTTTGGGGGACGACGCGTTGCGCTGCGCGCAGGATTTTGACTTCGCGGTGCTCAGCCCCGGGATCGATCCCGTGGTGCCGCTCGCGCGAAGGCCGGTCGAGGCCGGCGTGCCCCTCCTCGGCGAGATCGAACTTGCTTACCGCAATTGCCGCTGCCCGGTCATTGCCATCACCGGGACCAACGGCAAGACCACCACGACCGGCCTGGCCGCCGCCCTGCTCGGTGCCGCGGGTCTGCGGGCCGAGGCATGCGGCAACATCGGCTTGCCCTTCAGCGAGGTGGCCGCCCGCAGCACGCAACTTGATGCCGCCGTCGTGGAGATCAGTTCCTTCCAACTCGAAACCATCGACACTTTCCGTCCCAAGGTCGCGGTCTGGACCAACTTCAGCGCAAACCATCTGGACCGTTACCCGGACGTGGCCGCCTACCGCGCGGCCAAACTCCGCATTTTCGACCGCCAGACGGCGGACGATTTCGCGGTGGTCAACGCGCGGTTGGAACTGCCGGCCCTGCGCGCGCGGCGGATCACTTTCTCCGCCGCGCGCTCCGCGGAGGCGGATTTCACGCTCCAAGGATCCATTATCCTTCACCGCGGCGAACAGCTGATGGATATGTCCGAAACGCGGCTGCGCGGACCGCACAATGCGGAGAACCTCATGGCCGCTTTCGGCGCCGCCCTGTGCCTCGGCGCCGACCCCGCCACGATGGTCGCGGCCGCGCGCGCCTATACCCCTCCGCCGCACCGCTGCGAGTTTGTCCGCGAACTGGACGGTGTCGCTTGGATCAACGACTCCAAGTCGACCAATCTCGATGCGCTCGCCCAGGCGCTGCAAGGGCAAAGCGGCGGGGTGATCCTCATTGCCGGCGGAAAAAACAAGGGATTCGATTTCGCTCCCGTGGCGTCGCTGGTCGGGGCACGCGCGCGGGCGGCCGTCCTCATCGGCGAAATGCGCGAAACCATCGCGGCTCAATGGCCCGTTCCTTGCCACCCGGTCGACTCGCTGGCGGCGGCCGTCGAGACCGCTCGCGGACTTGCGCGTCGCGGTGACACCGTCCTCTTTTCCCCGGGCACCTCGTCCTTCGATATGTTTCGCAGCTACGAGGAGCGCGGGGATTTGTTCAAAAACCTAACCCACCAACTAAAACCCGAGGAAAAAAACACATGAAACTGCAGCTATTCAGCAAAATGACCGCCAAGCCCCGCGGTCGCAAAGTGGTTCGCGCCTCCGCGCGGGCCATGCGAGGGGGCGAGGACTATTATGAAGCCGAGCCGAACATGAAGTTGTCCCATGCCTTCATGGTCGTGCTGGTGCTCCACATCGTGGCTGTGGGCGGCATCTGGGCTTTCAATCACCTCAACGCGGGACGCCAGAGCGCATCGATCGTGGCCGATCTCTCCGACAAACTCGCATTGTCGGCGCAGCCCAAGAAGGCCGAGGCGCCGCCCGTCGTCCAGCGCCAGCCTGGCGACGCGGATGACCCTTTGCCTTCTCTCGAGCCGTTGCCCGGTTCGTCGGCGCCCGCTTTTCGCGCCGCCGAGCTTGCCCCGGCGCCGATCATGACGGCGGCCAAGTCGGCCGGCGATCCGGTGGTCGAGACGGGTGCTGCGTCTTCCAAGCCGGCTTCGGCCGTGCAGAAGACAGGCGCGACTGCCTCCGGCGGCACCTACACCGTGGAGAAAGGCGACAATCCGTACAAAATCGCCAAGAAACTCGGTGTGAGCTACCAGGCGTTGCTCGAGGTCAACAGCATCGAGGATCCGACCAAACTGCAGATCGGCACGGTCCTCAAAGTTCCGGCCAAGAAGAACTAGGTTGTCCGTCCATGCGTGGTCGGACGGCCTATATTCTCATCCTCTCCGTGGTCAGCTTGCTGGCCATCGGGATCGTCATGCTGCAGAGCACGGGCGCATTCGCCCGTGACAGCCATGGCGACATGCATCATTTCATCAGACGGCAAAGCTTCTGGTTGTGCGTCGGTCTCGTTCTCATGGTGGGCGCGTCGCTGACCGATTACCGTTGGTGGGGAAAATTCTGGCCGTATCTTTACGGGCTCGCGGCCGTGCTGCTGGTCCTCTGCTTCGTGCCCCCGATCGGCATGAAGATCAACGGTTCGTGGCGCTGGATCAACCTCGGGTTCGCCTCGTTCCAGCCGAGCGAGTTGGCCAAGGTGGCTGCCCTCGTGTTCCTCGCTTGGTGGTATCACCGTCATGAAAACGAAACAAAACGACTCTGGCGCGGTTTGGTCATGCCCTGCGGTGCCGTCGCTTTGCTGATCGGCTTGATCGCGCTGGAGGTCGATCTCGGCGCCTCCGCTCTCATCGGTTTGACGGCCTTCTGCGTCATGTTTGTCGGCGGCGCGAGTTTGCTCTGGTTGACACCCATGGTTGTGGTCGGTCTGGCGGGTTTGGTCTATGCCGTGTTGCACAACCCCGAACGTTTTGCCCGCATTCTTGCTTTTCTCAACCCCTGGGCGACGCGGCAGGACGAGGGCTTGCAGCAATGGCAGGCCATGGTGGCCTTCGGAGCCGGGGGCGTATCGGGCGCGGGATTGGGCAACGGGCGGATCAAGATGCTCTACCTGCCTTACGCGCACACCGATTTTATTTTTCCGATGATCGGCGAGGAGCTCGGGTTGCGCTTCACCCTGCTAGTTGTCTTCTGCTTCCTGCTCATTCTTTTCTCCGGCGCCCTCATCGCGATGAACGCCAAGGACCGCTTCGGCATGCTGCTCGGTTTCGGGATTACCATCGTCATCGCCCTGCAGGCCGCCATCAACATCGGCGTGACCACCTCGCTGCTGCCCAACAAGGGAATGCCGCTGCCCTTCATCAGCTACGGCGGAAGCAATCTCGCGGTGAACATGCTGCTCATCGGTGTTCTCCTCAACATCCACCGCCAGGGGCGTCGCCAGCGCGCACCGCGCGTCCGCGCCATCCCGGCCACCAGCCTCGCGGTCCGACTCTGATGAAGTTCATCATCGCGTGCGGGGGAACCGGCGGCCATCTGTTCCCGGGATTGGCCGTTGCCGAGGAACTCCGCCGCGACCGGCACGAGGTGCTTCTCCTCGTGTCGCAAAAGACGATCGACGAGCGCGCGCTGCGGGCGTTTCCCGACATGCCGCGGGAGGCTTTGCCCTCGATCGGACTGCCCTCCTCGCTTTCACCGGCCGCGCTCAATTTCGCCGGGCGTCTGCTGGCCAGCTACCGACGGTGCGGCAAGACCTGCGACCTTTTCCGTCCCGACGCGGTGCTCGGCATGGGTGGCTTCACCAGCATCGCGCCTCTCGCCGCCGCCTGGCGCCGCGGGATTCCGGCTTATCTGCACGATTCCAACGCGATCCCAGGCAAGGCCAATCGTCTCGGGGCCCGCTTTTGCCGCGAAGTGCTGCTCGGTTTCGGTGATTGCGCCCGTCACTTTCCCGGCCGGGCCGTGCGCGTCACCGGGACACCCCTTCGCAGCGAGTTGATTGTCGACGTACCCGCCCGGGCTCGGGCGCTGCGTTGCCTGGGACTGGAGCCGGACACGCGCACCGTGCTTGTCATGGGCGGAAGCCAGGGGGCCGCGGGGATCAATGCCGCCATGGCCGGTGCGGCGGCGCAGTTGCGCGACGGCGGTCTCCAGATCATCCACCTCAGCGGGGAGCGCGACGCGGCCAAGCTCGGCGAGGCCTACCGCGCGGTGGGTGCGTCAGCGGTCGTTCTGCCGTTTTGCGACCGGATGCAGGATGTCTACGCCGCGGCCGATCTGGCCGTTTCCCGTTCCGGGGCCGCCAGCTTGACCGAGTTGTCCTGGTTCGGATTGCCCTCGGTTCTCATTCCTTACCCCCACGCCGCCGAGGACCACCAGACCTTGAACGCCCGCATTTTCGAGAAAGCCGGAGCGGCCCGTCTGCTCCCCGAGAGCGAGGTGACTGGAGCTTCGCTGGCCTCCCTGATAACGTCACTTTTCGCATCGGGAGCATCTTTGGAAACGATGGCGGCGGCTTCCAAGTCGCTGGCCCCGCACGACGCGGCGAAAAAGGTGGCCGACGTATTGACGCACGCAAAACGATGAAAGCCCGCGAATTGTCCGAGTTTTTCCACGGTGCGCCGCGCAGCATCCACCTTATCGGCGTGGCCGGTTCCGGCATGAGCGGCATCGCCGCGCTCCTGCTCACCTTGGGCCACCGGGTCAGTGGTTCGGACCGAGTCGACACCGCGGAGGTCCGGCGTCTGCAATCGCTGGGGCTTGATTTTTGCACTCCGCAACGCGCGTCCGACGCCGACGACGCCGAGTTGGTCATCTACTCCTCGGCCATCCGGCCCGGCAACCCCGCGTTCGATGCCGCGAAGTCGGCCGGCAAGCCGCTCGTTCGTCGTGCCGAAGCGCTCGCCGCGCTCATGGCCGGCAAGAAGGGGATCTTGGTCTGCGGCATGCACGGGAAGACCACGGTCTCCGCCATGGCGGCTCATGTTCTCCGCGCCGCCGGCGTGCATCCTTCTCATTATATCGGCGCCGAAATTCCGATCCTCGGAAGCAATGCACGTTGGGACGCGGGCGGGGAATTCTTCGTGGCCGAAGGCGACGAGAGTGACGGCACCATCGTGCAATACCATCCCGAGCACAGCATCGTACTCAATATCGAACCGGAGCATCTCGACCATTACCCGGACCTTGCCGCGATTGATGCGGCCTTCGGCCAGTTGCTCCGCCAGACGTCCGGCAAAATCGTCTATTGCGCAGACGATGAAGGCGCGCGCCGTGTTTGTGCGGCTTTTCCCTCCGCGGTGTCCTACGGGAAGACCGGCGAATACGAATTGCGCGATTTCCGGGCCGCCGACTTCGGCTCCGTTTTTTCGCTCTGCCGCCGGGACGACGAGTTGGCGCGCGTGACTTTGAACGTGCCCGGCGAGCATAATGCGCTCAATGCCTGCGCCGTGCTCGCGCTCGCCGCCGAACTCGGTCTTGATATGCCCGCCTGTGTCAAAGCGCTCGCGTCTTTTCGCGGCGCGCGCCGCCGTTTCGAGACCCTCTTCGCCTCCGGTGATTATCTGCTGGTCGATGACTACGGTCATCACCCGACCGAAATCGCCGCCGTGCTCCGCGCCGCCCGCGATACCGGCCGGGCGCGTGTGATCCTGCTTTTCCAACCGCACCGCTACACGCGCACGCAGGCGTTGCAGGAGGAGTTCGGCCGCGCCTTGGCCCTCGCCGATGCCGCCGTGGTGACCGATGTTTATCCGGCCAGCGAGGAACCGATCCCCGGCGTGAGCGGGCAATTGCTTGTCGATGCCGCCCAACGCAATGGTGCGGGTGATGTCTTTTACCGGGCCTCGCGGGATGAGGCCGCGCGTTGCGCGGGTCAACTTTTGCGCCCCGGCGATCTTCTTGTCACCCTTGGTGCGGGCAACATCCACGAGCAGGGAACGATGCTCGCCTCCGACCTGCGCGTTCTCGAGCGCCTGCGCGAGGCCATGGGCCCGGGCGTCGCGCGGCTCTACGAACCGATGGCCAAACACACGACCATGCGGGTGGGCGGGCCGGCCCAATTCTGGCTCGAGCCCGAGACGGAGCACGGCTTTTGCGAGCTGATCCAGGTCTCCAAGGCCGAAGGTCTTCCGCTCATGGTCGTGGGGCGCGGATCCAATCTTATCGTGCGCGATGGAGGCCTTCGTGGCGCCGTGGTGCGTTTGCGCCGCGGAGTCTTCGGGGAATTCACCGTTTTGGACGAAGGTATCCGGGCCGGGGTGGGGGTGCGCCTCAAGGCGCTGAGCGGCGCCGCCATCACTGCGGGCCTCGCGGGTTTCGAGTGGATGGAGGGTATTCCGGGAGACGTGGGAGGTTGCCTGCGCATGAATGCCGGGGCCATGGGTGTCGAGGCTTTCGACCAGGTCGAACTCCTGCGTTACGCGGACCACGAAGGAAACATTCTCGAGAAATCGCCGCGGGAATTGGAGGTGCAATACCGCAACATTCCCTTGCTGCAGGCCAACTACGCACTCTCCGCGGTGTTCCGCGGTCGGCGGGAGGACGCGGCCGAGATCGACCGCCGTACCAGAGAATACGCGGCGAAACGCAAAGCGTCGCAGCCCGCGGGCGCCAGTGCGGGGTGCATCTTCCGCAACCCGGAGGGCGGCAAGGCCGGCCAACTGGTGGACAGCGCCGGGCTGAAAAACCACCATGTCGGCGCGGCCCGCGTTTCCGATCGCCACGCCAATTTCATCGTCAACGAAGGCGGCGCCAGCGCCAGCGATGTTCTCGCCTTGGTGGAGGAGGTGCGCGCCGCCGTCCTCGCCCGCCACGGGGTGCGCCTGGAAAACGAAGTGCAGATCATCGGGGAGGATCGGCCCGCGGCATGAGGTCGGAACTGAAAGATCTGCATCTCGTTGTCCTCATGGGCGGACCGGGCTCGGAGCGCGAAGTCTCTTTACGGTCGGGTGCGGCCGTGGCCCGGGCCTTGTCCGAAGGGGGATACCGTGTCACGCCGCTCGAGGTGCACGGAACCGAGGTGCCTCTGCCGGTTGACACGGACCTTTGCGTCAACATGATCCACGGCACGTTCGGCGAGGATGGGCGCTTGCAAGCGCTGTTGGAGGAGCGGGGGGTGGCTTACACCGGCGAGGGTGTGGCCGGCAGCCGTCTTGCTTTCGACAAGTTGGCCAGCAAACAGCGCTTCCGCGAAGCAAATGTCCCGACCCCGGGCTGGGAGCAAATCTCTGCGGGCCAACATCCCTCTCTTCCGCTTCCTGTCGTGGTCAAAGCGCCACGCGAAGGATCCAGTGTCGGTGTCTACATCGTCCGCGAGGCGTCCGCCCTCGAGAACGCCCTTCGCCAATGCGCCTCGCTCGACCGCCAGATCCTCGTCGAGGAATTCGTCGAAGGACGGGAACTTACCGTCGGGGTCGTCGGCGAAAAAGCCCTGTCCATCGTCGAAATCAGGCCCCACGAGGGATTCTACGACTATGCCCACAAATACACCAAGGGCGCGTCGGACTACTTTTGCCCGGCCCCGCTCGATGACCGGACCACGGCCCTGGTCCAAGACACCGCCCTCCGGGCCCATCGCTCCCTCGGGTTGGAGGTTTACTCCCGGGTGGACGTCCTGCTGCGCGCCGATGGATCGATTTCCGTGCTCGAGGCCAATACCATCCCGGGTATGACCGAAACGAGTCTTCTGCCCAAGGCGGCCGAGGCCGTCGGCCTCAGCTTCCTGGAACTTTGCGAGGAAATCGCCTCGCTCTCCCTGCGCCGATTCCGACAACCATGAAATTCCTCCGCCGCAAAACAACCCGCAAACGCCGCCCGGCGCGCAAGCGCCGCCGTGACCATCTCCTCGAAGTGACCGCAACGGCCGAGACCGAACGCCGTCGCCGCAACCAGAAGCTGTTCCTTTATGCCGGCGAGGCGGTCGTGGTGCTTGGCATCATCGCTTTCGCCTACCTCGGTATCCGGGCTCTCCTCGACAGCCAGATCTTCACCAACCCGCAATACGCCGTGCGTGTCATCGAGGTCGACACCGACGGCGTCATGACTCGTGAGGAGGCACTGGAAAAAACCGGCATCCGGGAGGGGTTGAATATCTTCTCCCTCAATCTCGAGTCGGCGCAGCGTGCCCTCGATATCTTGCCGGAGATCAAAAGCGCCAAGGTCGAGCGCATCCTGCCGGACAGTGTTTCCATCGACATCGAAGCGCGGAGGCCCGTCGCTTGGGTGGTGCCCCGCGACACGGGAGAGGACCCCTCCGCCATGGAGACCTCGTGCCTGGTCGACATGGACTGCGTCATGATGAAACCTTCGTCCCTGCGCTCAACCTACGCCCGGTTGCCGGTCGTCTACGGGGTACCCACCGAGCAATGGCGTTTGGGTGACCCGATCGAAATGCCTGCCCTGCGCCAGTCGCTCGAGCTTTTTGCCCGGGCGGCCGAGCGCACCAATCCCGATGTGGTCCTGCGCGCCGCCGACGTTTCCAAGGAATGGTGCATCGTCGCCTGGGCCGAACCCGGAACGCGTTACACCTTCGGTCCGAGCGACATTCCGGCGCAACTCGACCGTTTGCAGATGATTCTCGCGCACCTTGCCACGGGCACGCGGAAGATTGCCACCGCCAACCTCATCCCCGAACGCAACACGCCCGTGACTTTCCAGGGCGACCCGCCGCCGGCCGAAATCGTGCCGCCCCAAAGATCCGCGGCCAACAAGAAACCCTGACCATGGCCCGCTCGATCCTGCATGTCGGTTTGGAGATCGGCACGACGAAAGTCGCCGCGGTCATCGGCGAGACACGCAGCGACGGACTGCTGCGCATCATCGGCGTCGGCGAGTCGGCGTCCCGCGGTGTGCGCAAGGGCGAAATCGTCGACATCGGCAAAATCACCCTTTGTCTCAACGACGCTGTTTCCGAGGCCGAGGAAAAGGCGGACTGCGAGATCACCGAGGTGGTCGCCGCGGTGACCGGTTCGCACCTCGAAGGACTCAACAACCGGGGGGGAATCCAGATCCCCGAGGACCATGATGAAATCGACGAGGAGGATGTCCAGGAGGTGCAGCAAAGCGCCCTCGATGTGACGATTCCCACCGGGAATGTCTTCCTGCACAACATCGTGCAGCATTACTACGTCGACGGGCAGGAGGGAGTGGCCAGTCCGCTCGGCATGATCGGCCGCAAGCTGGAAGCGGAGTTCCATATTGTCCACGGCACCAAGACACGCATCCAAAACAACCTGCGGTGTATCAGGGAAGCCAATCTCAAGGTCGGCAATGTCGTCATGAGTGCGGTGGCCTCCGCGCAGGCCGTCATCGAGCAAACGGAGCGCGACCTCGGGGCTCTGGTCATCGACATAGGCGGGGGAACTACCGATTACATCCTTTTCCGCGACGGCATGGTCCGCCAGACCGGCGTTCTCGCGGTCGGCGGTGACCACATTACCAACGATATTTCGATCGGTTTGCGTGTCCCGACCAAGTGGGCGGAGAAGTTGAAGGTCGAGCACGCCGATGTCAGTCCCGGCGCGGTCAATGCCCGCGGTACGGTCGAGATCGAGGACCCGACGTACGCCGGCGGGGTCATCGAGAGGCGTATGCTCAACATCGTGGCCGAAGCGCGTGTGCGCGAACTTTTCAACCTGCTCCGGAGCCGCCTCAGCTTCGAGCGGCACGCACAATTTCTGGGCGGGGGAATCCTTGTCACCGGCGGAACAGCCGATCTCAAGGGGATCGCCCTGCTCGCCTCCGAGGTCTTCGGAGTGCCCGCCCGCGTCGCCGTGCCGCGGCCCGTCATGGGGCCGAGTATCCTTTTCGAGAGCCCGCGTTTCAGCACGGCGGTCGGGCTCGTTCTCTACGCCCAAGCGGCGCAGGAAGCCCTCGAGGATATTTCCATCCTCGACCGCCTGCGCAATAAAATCGGCCGCTTCATTCCCGGCTTATGATCAACCTCGGTCCCAATGCCCAAGCGGCCGCGCCCGCCGTGCCTGTCGCCTCGGTGAAAATATTCGGCGTGGGCGGCGCCGGTCTCTCGATTCTCGAGCGTCTGGCCGGGGCCGGTCTCGGGCGCGCCGAGTTGGTGGCCGCGAGCACCGATGCCCAAGCCCTGCTGCATTCCGCGGCTTCGTGCAAAATCCAACTCGGACGCGAGGGTACCAAGGGTCTGGGCGCGGGCGGCGATCCGGTGGTCGGGGAAAGCGCAGCCAAGGAAAGTGCCGCGGAAATCCGCGCCGAATGCGCCGGGGCCCAAGTCGTTGTTGTTTGCGCGGGTCTGGGTGGGGGCACCGGCTCGGGAGCCGCTCCGGCCATTGCCCATGAGGCCCACCGCAAAGGGGCGCTTGTCATTGGTGTGGTGACCATGCCGCTGGGCGGGGAGGGCGGCAAGCGCCGCGACCAGGCCCAGCATGCGCTCAACCGTCTGGCCCGCTCTTGCACCGCCGTCCTCTGCTTCGAGAACGATCGTCTCAACGAATTGGGCCCCGAAGGCGCCACCATCTCCGATGCCTTCAATGCGGCCTCCGCCTTGCTCGCTTCCGCTGTAGCCGCCGTGGTGCGCATGGTCAGCCTGCCGTCCGTCCTGCGCCTCGGTATCGACGAGTTGGTCAGCGTTTTCAACGGTTCCGGTGCTCGCTGCGAATTCGGGTGCGGGTTTGCCACCGGCCCCGACCGCGTTCGTGCCGCGGTCGAGGAAGCCCTGCGCAGTCCGCTTCTCGAGAGCGGCAAGCTGCTCGGTGAAGTGGAGAATGTGCTCGTGCACATCACGGGCGACAGCTCCGTCAAGCTCACGGAAGTTCACTCCGCCCTCCGACAGATTTCCGGCCGCGTGGAGGACAGCGCCCAGGTCATGCTCGGCGTGGCGCTGGACCCGGAAGAGACGGACACCTTCGGCGTCGTCATCATGGCCTGCGCCAACTCGGGTGGGGGACACGATGCCGCCATCGACATTGGCGACGATGAGGAAAAAGCGGAGGACGGCTCCGCGGAGCAGGACAACGAGAACGCGCCCAAGCCGTCCAGATCCAGGTCCAAAACCAAAGCCTCGCGCAAGGCGGATGCCGGCCGCCAGAAGCAGGAGGAACTCCCCCTCGATCAGGCCATGCGCGGTCGCTTCAAAGACCTCGACCCCACGATGGTCGACGGGCAGGACCTCGATGTGCCGACGTTTATTCGGATGCGAATCCGCCTCCAATAGTGTTATTCTGACGGTCGCATGAGACCGGATCGTTTCACCCAGAAGATGCAGGAGGCGCTCAATGCCGCCGCCGACATCACCAGCAAACTCAACCAGCAGGAGATCGGCAACGAACAGTTTCTCCTCGCCCTGCTCGACCAGGCCGAAGGCGTCGCCGTTCCGCTCCTGCAGAAAGTCGGCGTGTCGGTCGCCCGCCTCCGCGAGCAGCTCGACGCCGAACTCTCGCGGCGTCCCCAGGTCACCGGCGGCTCCCAGCCGCACATCGGGAACGACCTGCGCAAAACCCTCGAGGCCGCCGAAAGCGCCATGGGCAAGCTCAAGGACGAATACCTCAGTGCCGAACACTACCTGCTGGCACTTTCCCAGTCCTCCGACAAGGCCGGCCAGCTCCTCCGCGAGGACGGCGCGACCCAAGAAAAACTGATGGGTGCGCTGGTCGAAGTGCGCGGCTCGCAGCGCGTCACCGACCAGAATCCCGAGGAGAAATACCAGGCCCTCGAGAAGTACGGACGTGATCTCACCGAGTTGGCCAAACGCGGCAAAATCGATCCCGTCATCGGACGCGACGAGGAAATCCGACGCACCATGCAGGTTCTGTCGCGCCGGACGAAAAACAACCCGGTGCTCATCGGCGAGCCCGGCGTGGGCAAAACGGCCATCGTCGAGGGCTTGGCCCGCCGGATCGTCAGCGGAGACGTGCCCGAGTCGCTCAAAAACAAGAAGCTCGTTGCCATGGATATCGGCGCCATGATCGCCGGCGCGAAATTCCGCGGAGAATTCGAGGAGCGGCTCAAAGCTTTCCTCAAGGAGGTCACTTCCAGCGAGGGCCAGATCATCCTTTTCATCGACGAATTGCACACGATCGTCGGCGCGGGGGCGGCCGAGGGATCCGCCGACGCCTCCAACATGCTCAAGCCGCAGCTGGCACGCGGCGAGTTGCGCACCATCGGCGCCACCACCCTCGACGAATACCGCAAATACATCGAGAAGGACGCCGCCCTTGAGCGCCGCTTCCAGCCCGTCATGGTAAACGAGCCCAGCGTTGAAGACACCATCGCCATCCTGCGCGGGCTGAAAGAGCGCTACGAGGTCCATCACGGTGTGCGTATCCAGGACAGCGCCCTCGTCGGCGCCGCCGTCCTCAGCGACCGCTACATCAGCGACCGCTTTCTTCCCGACAAAGCGGTTGATCTGATCGACGAGGCCGCCTCCCGCCTCAAGATCGAGTTGGATTCCATGCCGACCGAGTTGGACAAGCTGGAGCGTGAAATCATGCAGGGCGAGATGGAGCGCACCGCGCTGAAAAAGGAGAAAGACGCGGCGAGCAAAGAGCGTCTGGCCAAACTGGACAAAGAATTGGCCGACTTGAAGGAACAGGGCTCCAAGCTCAAAGCCCAGTGGCAGAACGAAAAAAAGCAGGTCGCCGAATCGCGCAAGCTGGCGGAGCAGGTCGAGGAATTGAAAAACCAGCTCGAGGTGGCCCAACGCCAGGGGGATTTTGCCAAAGCCAGCGAAATCCAATACGGCAAGATCCCCGAGATCAGCGCCCAGCTCGAGGAGCACAACAAAAAGCTGGCCCGGGAGGGGGGCGGACAACTCCTCCGCGAGGAAGTGACCGAGGACGATGTGGCCAAAGTTGTTTCCACCTGGACCGGCATCCCGGTCACGCGTCTGCAGGAAGGCGAGCGGCAAAAGCTGGTCAAAATGGAGGAGCGGCTCATGGAGCGCGTGGTCGGCCAAGCCCAAGCCATCAAATCCGTGTCCAACGCCGTGCGCCGCGCCCGGGCCGGACTGCAGGACGAGAACCGCCCGATCGGGTCATTCATGTTCCTCGGCCCGACCGGCGTGGGCAAAACCGAGCTTTGCAAGGCCCTGGCCGAATTCCTGTTCGACAACGAACAGGCCATCGTCCGCCTCGACATGAGCGAATACATGGAGAAGCACACCGTGGCGCGTCTCATCGGCGCGCCTCCGGGCTACGTCGGCTACGACGAGGGGGGGCAACTCACCGAGGCGGTGCGGCGCCACCCGTATTCCGTCGTGCTCTTCGACGAGGTGGAAAAAGCCCACGGGGATGTTTTCAATGTCCTCCTGCAGGTTCTCGACGACGGACGTATCACCGACGGCCAGGGTCGCACGGTCGATTTCAAGAACACCGTCATCATCATGACCTCGAACATCGGCAGCCAGTTCATCATGGAGGATCTTCCGGTCGAGGAGCGCAACCGGCGCGTCATGGAAGCATTGCGCGCGCACTTCCGTCCCGAATTCCTCAACCGCATCGACGAAACGATCATCTTCGACCGCCTGACCGACAAGGAAATCACCAGCATCGTCGACATCCAGCTCAAGCGCCTGCTCAAGCGTCTCGACCAGCAGAACATCCGCCTCGAACTGACCGACAAAGCGAAGAAGTTCCTTGCCAAGGAGGGTTACGACCCCGCTTACGGTGCGCGTCCGCTCAAACGGGTCATCCAGCAGCAAATCCTCAACCCGCTCAGCGTGGCCATTCTCGACGGCGAGTTCGGCGAAGGGGACAAAATCGTCGCCGAGGTGGAGAAAGACCGCCTCTGTTTCGCCAAAAAGTAGTTATTCCCGCATCCGGAGCAGCAGGTCGCCGGCATCGACGGCATCGCCGGCGGCGACCAGCAATTCCTCGATCGTGCCGCTGCACGGGGCATAGATCGTGGTCTGCATCTTCATCGCTTCCATGGTGAGCAGTTTGTCGCCCTTGGACACCTTGGCCCCGTTGCCGTGGTTGAGGTTGGTCACCATGCCGGGGATCGGCGCGCCGATTTCGAGCGGCTTGGAAGGATCCGCCTTGCGGCGGACTTTTTGCGTGGTCTGGAGCGATTTATCGGCAACCGTCACTTCGCGGGGCATGCCGTTGAGTTCGAAAAAGACCACCCGGCGCCCGTCCTTGTCGGGCGTGCCGATGTTGATGAGTTTGATGAAGAGAGTTTTGCCTTTTTCGATTTCGACAGCGACCTCCTGGCCCGGCTTCAGTCCGTAAAAGAAAGCCGGGGTGGGCAGGACACTGACATCCCCGTATTCGCGCCCGAACTTGGTGAAGGCCGCGAAAACGTCCGGGTACATGAGGTGGCTGTAGAGCTCGTCCTCGTCGGGCGTGTGCTTGAGCTTGGCCGCGAGTTCCTTGCGCACCACCGGCAGGCTGACTTTGGGCGCCCGGGCCGGCTTCGATTTTGCTTTGCCGAGGACGGCTTTGACAACGTCCCTCGGCCATCCGCCCATGGGTTCGCCGAGACCTCCGGCCAGCATGTCTTTGACCGATTCGGGGAAAGGTGTGCCCGGGGGGAGGTTGGGGACGTCGGCGGGCTTGATGCCGCGCGTGAAGAGGAACAGGGCCATGTCGCCCACCACTTTGCTGGAGGGCGTGACTTTGACGATATCGCCGAAGAGTCGGTTGACCTCGGCGTAGCAGCGGGCGATTTCCGGCCAGCGGTGGGCCAGTCCCATGGAAGCGGCCTGCTCCTTGAGGTTGGTGAATTGTCCGCCCGGCATTTCGTGCAGATAGACCTCCGCGCTGCCGGTCCGCGGTGAAGTGTCGAATGGTGCGTAGAAAGTGCGCGCCTGTTCCCAGTAGTCGGCGAATTCGTTGAGCGCCTCGAGGTCCAGTCCGCTGTCATGCCGCGTGTTTTGCAGTGCGGCGACAAGGCTGTTGAGGTTGGGTTGCGAGGTGGAACCGGACATCGCACTGATGGCCGAGTCGACAACGTCGGCGCCCGATTCGATGGCGGCCAGGACAGACGCCGCGTTCACGCCGCTCGTGTCGTGGGTGTGGAAGTGCAGCGGCAAATCGGTCTCCGCGCGCAGGGCTTTGAGCAGGGCGCGCGCCGCGAAGGGACGGCACAACCCGGCCATGTCCTTGATGGCGATGAAGTGCGCCCCCATTTTTTCCAGCTCCCGGGCCAGCTTGGTGTAGTACCTCAGCGAGTATTTGGTGCGCCGCGGGTCAAGGATGTCTCCCGTGTAGCAGATGGTGCCCTCGCAGACCGCCTTGGTTTCGCGGACCGCCTCCATGGCCGCGCGCATGTTGGAGAGGTCGTTGAGCGAGTCGAAGACGCGGAAAATGTCCATCCCGCTTTCGGCCGCATGGCGCACGAAGCCGCTCACGACCGCGGCCGGGTAATTCGAATAACCCACGGCGTTCGAGCCGCGGAAGAGCATCTGGAAACAAATGTTGGGCACTTTCTCGCGCAGGGCGCGGAGGCGCTCCCACGGGTCCTCGCGCAGGAAGCGCATCGACGCGTCGAAGGTCGCGCCGCCCCACATCTCGAGACTGAAGAGTTGCGGTGTGCGACGGGCGACGGCGTCGGCCACGAGGAGCATGTCGTGCGTGCGCACCCGGGTGGCGAGCAGCGATTGGTGGGCGTCGCGGAAGGTGGTGTCGGTGAAAAGCGCGCGCTTCTGCTTGCGGGTCCACTCGGCGAATTTTTCCGGCCCCAGTTTGAGCAGCTGCTGTCGCGTGCCGGCGGGCGGAGTTTTGCCCAGGTCGACCTTGGGCAGGGGGGCGGGAGCGAGGCGGGTTGCGGGTTTGAAGCCCTTGGCTTCGGCATTGCCGTTGACCGTGACGTCCGCCAGGAAATGCATGAGCTTCGTGGCGCGGTCGCGGCGGGGCTTGAACTCGAAGAGGCCCGGGGTTTTGTCGATGAAGGTTGTCGTCGCATCGCCGGAGCGGAAGACCGGGTGGGTCACCACGTTTTCGAGGAACGGCATGTTGGTCTTGACGCCGCGGATGCGGAATTCGCGCAGGGCGCGGTGCATGCGGTCGAGGGCCGTGGCAAAGGTCCGGCCGGAGGTGGTGATCTTGACGAGCAGGGAATCGTAAAACGGAGTGATGGTGCTTCCGGTCGTGCCCATGCCGGAGTCGAGGCGCACGCCGAAGCCGGCCGCGCTGCGGTAGGTGATGATTTTCCCGTAGTTGGGCGTGAAATTGTTGGCCGGATCCTCGGTGGTGACGCGGCATTGCACGGCGAACCCGTTGCGCGCCACGGCCTCCTGCGCGGGCAGGGCGAGCTCGGGTCCGTGCAGGTGCGCCCCCGCAGCCACGAGGATCTGCGATCGTACGAGGTCGATGCCGGTGATTTGCTCGGTGACGGTATGCTCGACCTGGATGCGCGGGTTCATCTCGATGAAGAACCACTGGTGGCGATCGTAGTCGTAGAGAAATTCGACCGTGCCGGCGTTGTTGTAACCGATGCCCCGGGCGATTTTGACCGCGGCTTCGCAAAGATCGGTGCGGATGTCATCCGGCAGGTTGATGGACGGCGCGACCTCCACCACTTTCTGGTGGCGGCGTTGCACCGAGCAGTCGCGCTCGTGCAGGTGGAGCACGCCGCCGTGGGAGTCGCCGAGGATCTGGACTTCGATGTGCTTGGCGCGCGGGATGTATTTCTCGAGAAAGACCGCCGGGTTGCCGAAAGCGCGGCCGGCTTCGTTGCGTGCCTCGTCGAGGAGCGCGACGAGATCGCCCTCTTTGCGGACCACGCGCATGCCGCGCCCGCCGCCGCCGAAAGCGGCCTTGATGATCAACGGGAAACCGATTTTTTTGGCGACCTTGATCGCCTCGGCGCGGCTCTCGACCGGCTCCTCGGTGCCGGGCAGCACGGGGACATGCAGCTTGATGGCCAGCGCGCGTGCGGCCGTCTTGTCGCCCATCATTTCCAGCAACTCGGAGCGCGGACCGACGAAGGTCAGCCCGGCCTCCTCGCAGGCGCGCGCAAAACGCGCGTTTTCGGAGAGGAAGCCGTAGCCGGGGTGGATCATGTCCGCTCCGCATTCCTTCGCCAGGCCGACGATGCCTTCGATGTCGAGGTAGGCGCCGACCGGGCCCTTGCCCCGGCCGACGACGTAGGCCTCGTCCGCCTTGAAGCGGTGGATGGAGAAGCGGTCCTCCTCCGCGTAGATCGCAATGGTGCGCATGCCGAGTTCGGTGGCGGCGCGAAAGGCGCGGATGGCGATCTCGCTGCGGTTGGCGGCGAGGAGCTTTTTGCCGGCCATACTGATGGTGGGCTGCGGTCTTTTGGGTCCGGTGCGGGCTGGCATGATCCTTATTTGTAGTGGAAGCATGCGAGGGATGGCAATGCCGCGGCTCCCGCTCGCTTGTCGGGCGGCGTTGGGCGCGTTTATATAACGCGCCATGCGACATTTTGCGGTTCTCCTCGCCGTCGCGGCTCTCCTCGCCGGCGGCTATTTCCTGCTCGCGCCGCGCTCATCGCTCGTGGAAGGGCGCGTGGTGCTCCGCGGTCTCGATGGCCGGGAGACGCCGGGCGCGGGCGCCAAAGTGGGCCATTATCCCGCGGCGGTCGTGGAAAGTGGCTTGGAATCGTGGCTGCGCGACTACGACGAGAGCCGTGCCCAAAACCGCCTCGAGGTTCAGGCTGCCCGCAGACTCTGGGAGCGTCTGGCCGGGCACCGGGACGAAGCGGCGCGCATCCTCCTTGCGGCGCAGCGTTCCAACTCGGCCGATCTCGAAATCTGCCGCGCCCGCCACCGCGAGGCCGTGGCCGACGCGGAAGACGCCCTGCGCCGCGTCGAGGAAATGAACACCGGCTTGGACGAAGCCACCGATCCGGTGCGTTTCGTCGCCGGGCTGCCCCCGGCAGGGTCGGAGACATCGGCGGATGGCGACGGAATTTTCCGCGTCGAAGTTCCCGGCGATGCGTTGGTTTACCTCGTGGCGCAGCTGCCCGGGCAAGCACCGGAGCAGGAGACGCTCGTGTGGTTGCGTCGCGGGCCGTTCGAGGATGGCGAGAAGGTCCAGTTCTCCAGCGGCAATCTGCTGACCGGCGAGACACTCGCGGGTGTGGCCCGTGCGGCAAAAAAGCCGGAGAGCCCCGCGGGCTCCCCGGCTCGATGATTCCGACGGCCCGGTTCAGTCCGTCACGCTGATGGTGCGCGGTTTTTTCTCCTGGGCCTTGGGCAAGCGCAAGGTGAGCAACCCCTGGTTCATTTTGGCCTCGATCTTGGCCGTGTCGATGTCGGGATCGAGGTCGAAGACGCGGCGGTAATCTTCGCGGGCGATTTCGCCGTAGATTCGCGTGCCCGCGGGCCGGGCGCTCTTCGTGCCGGTGAAGGCCAATTCGCCGTTTTCCACCGTGACGTGCACGCCGTCCTTCGTCACCCCGGGCATTTCCGCCTCGATGGTGTAGCCGTCCGCATCCTCGTGGATGGCCACCGCGGGGGTGGCGTAGCGGATGCGTGCGGGGGTTTCGGCGGTGATTGGAATCTGTGCTGCTGTGGTTGTGGTCATGATAGGGGTCTCCTTCAGTTGATGTTGACTTCGATTTGTTTGGGTTTGGCGACCTCCTCCTTGGGCAGTGTGACCTTCAGGACGCCGTCGTGGTAGGTTGCCACAATCCCTTCGGCCTTCACTTTGGTCGGCAACGAAACCGAACGCGTGAAGCGGCCGAACAATCGCTCGCGCCGGAAGTAATTCTTCTCGTTGGTTTCCTTTTCCTGTTTGCGCTCGCCGGCCACGCTGAGGACGCCGTCGTGGTAGGAAATCTCGAAATCCTCTTTCTTGAGGCCCGGGGCTTCCAAGGTCACGGTCAGCGCTTCCTTGCCGTCATGCACGTCGAGGGCCGGCGACCAGTCGTTCAAGCCGGCCTTTTCCTTCGGCAAGAAGGGAAAGTGCAGGCTCATGAAGTCACGCAGCAAGTCGCCCGTGGGTAATGTCGGAGCGGTCTCCGTCGTTTCGGGTTTGAATCGGATAAGTGTCATTGTGGTTGTTTCCTTTCACACTTTTCTCAAGCTTACGCCGTGCCAATCATAGAAAAGATTGATAAAATGTTGGACAATAGATAATAAAGACATATATCGAAATGGTCTTAAGTCATCAAATAGCGCCAAAAAGGCACTCATACCTATTTGTTCAAGATCTCAATATGTGCCATGATGGCGCTATCACCAGCTCCGTTGGCGGGCTTTTTCTGCCTTGCATCCGCGGTGTCGGCGGGCGTGTCTGGTGCGGGCTTTTCTCGCTCTGGGGCATGGAATTGCGCTGACGCTGATGACGAGTAACTTCAGGTCTCGCCAGCCGCGGCAGGACGTGGTCTGGTTTCGCCGCGGCGAAAAAAGACCCCCAACCATGCCCTTCCACGGTCGCATCGTTCACTTCATCGGACCCTTCGTCGCGTTCGTGATCCTGCTGGTGCCTGTTTCCGCGGCCGGGTTGCCTGCCTCGCTGGCGGGTCTGGGGGAACTGACGGAGCCGCCGCCGTTTTACGTCGACGGTCAATCTACCACCCCCGCCTCCCCGGTCGCGGGGCAGATCACCGCGGGTTATTTTGCCAGTGTCGACTACCGCGGCGCGCCCACGCGCGTTTACGCCTACATCGGCCTGCCGTCCGGAGCGTCCGCCGCCAGCCCGGTGCCGGGTGTCGTTCTTGTGCACGGGGGTGGCGGAACCGCTTACATCCAGTGGGTGCAGAAATGGATGGACCGGGGCTATGCGGCGATGAGCATCGCCGTCGAGGGGCAGACCGATACGGTGGCCACGCAGGCCGAGAAGGATGCCGGCTTGGCGGTGGGCAACTGGCTCAAGCACGCGATGCCCGGTCCGGCCCGCGCGGGGATTTACGGCGACTCGGCGGTGACCCCGGTCAGCGACCAATGGATGTATCATGCCACGGCCGCGACCATTCTGGCCAACTCGCTCATGCGTTCGTTGCCGGCCGTCGACGCCGCCAAGGTCGGCCTGACCGGTATTTCTTGGGGCGGGGTCATCACGGCGACGGCTGCCGGCATCGACCACCGTTTCCGCTTTGCCATCCCGGTCTACGGCTGCGGCAACATGGACGAGGCGCCGAATTGGTGGGGAAACACGCTGAGCACGAACGAACTCTACAAGACACTTTGGGATCCGATGTTGTATTTGGGTGACGCCACGATGCCCATGCTCTGGCTCTCGTGGCCCGCGGAAACAAACTTCCCGCTGGACTGTCAGGCCGACAGCTATCGTGCCGCGCCCGGTGCGCACATGGTTTCGCTTGTGCCGGGCATGGGTCACGGCCATCCGCCGGGATGGAACCGCCCCGAGAGTTATGCGTTTGCCGACAGTGTGATCGCGGGCGGTGCGGGTTGGTGCCGGCAGGAGAGTGTGTCCTCTGCCGCCGGCACGGCGCGAGCCGTGTTCCGTGCGTCGACCGCCCCCGCTTCCGCCGTGCTGTTCTCCACGACGGGCACGGGTGCGACCGGCGGCCGGACATGGGTGGAGAGTCCGGCGGAACTCGCGGCCAACGGCGACGGAACATACACGGCCAGCGCGCCGATCCCGGCCGGCACCACGGCGTGGTTCTTGAACACGCTGACGGACACGCTGGTGGCCAGCACCGATTTCCAGGAACTTCCCGCCCCCGCCACGGTCACGCTGGAGGATCTCGTGCGAACCTATGACGGCACGCCCCAGTCCGTCAGCGTGACGACCGATCCTGCCGGTCTGCCCGTGGTGGTGACCTATGCCGGTTCGACCAATGCTCCCTCGGCCGCCGGCGACTACGCGGTCGAGGCCGCGGTGACCGATGGCAACTATCTCGGAGTCTCGAGCGCCACGCTGAGTATCCGGCTGTCCGCTTTTGACGCATGGCGACGGCAGCACTTCGGGGACGACTGGGAACATAGCGAGTCTGCCTCATCCACGGCGGATGCCGATGCGGACGGGGTCCCGAACCGGGTCGAATATCATCTTGGCACCGACCCCGGCGACCCGCGTTCCAAGCTCTCGGTCGAACTCGCGGATGTGGGTTCCGATGTCGTGACCATCCGGCTCAGGCCCGCGGTGACGGAGGGAAGCTTCACCTTGGAGTCCGCGCCGGTTTTGGGGCAGGCGTGGCAGAAGCGGGTGTTGTCCGTGGCGGGAAACGCGCCCGCGGCGACGTTCGACATTCCCTGCGATTCCGACCGATGCTTTTTCCGGGTGGTTTACCGGCCTCCGGAAATTCCTTGAGGGGGCTTTAGATTCCGACCGCTTGTTGCACCGGAGTCCGGTAGAGGGTGACGGTGTGTCCGACGAGGAGGATTTGGCGGGAATTCGTGCGCGCGGCCAGTTCGGCGGCGAGTTGTTTGCGTTCCGATTTGTGGTCGGTGAAGCGGACTTTGACCAAGCCGTGGTCGGTGAGGGTTTGGTCGAGGGCGGCGAGGAGGGCGTCGGTGATGCCATCGTGGCCGACGTGGATGACCGGTTTGAGTTTTTGCGAGCGCGACTTGAGTTCGCGGAGGGTGGGTTCGTTCATGCGTGGAAGCGGAAGAGGGAATAGAAGTTTCCGGCGTCGGTGAAGAGGATTTCGCTGTCGCGGAATCCGGCGGCCTTGGCCGCCGCGAGGTATTCGTCGGCGGATTCGGGGCGCTCCGATTCGCGGACATGCTCGCGCAAGGCATCGCGGGCGGCGGCCGGAAAGGGATCGTAGGGGCCGTCCATCGCGGCGGCCCAGCGCGCGACGTAGCCTTCGCGGTTTTCGCCGGCGTGGAGGATGGGCTCGAAGAGATAGAACGTGCCGCCGGGTGCGGTGGCGCGGTGGAGATGCGTCATCATTTCGCGTTTGGTTTCACGTTCGAGATGATGCAGTGAAAGACCGAGGTAGATGACGTCGAAGCTTTCTTTGTTGTCGCGCAGGAAATCGGTGAAGTCGGCTTCGTGCAGGGTGCGCGGGCATCCGAGTTCCGCGATTTTGTCGGCGGCGAGGGCTAGAGCTGGAGCGGAGAAGTCGACGCCGACGTAGGCGCTGACCTTGGTTTCTTGCAGGGCGGCGGCGGTCAGGTCGGCGTCACCGCAGGCCAGATCGAGGAAGGTGAACGGCTCCGTGCGGGCGAGCAGTTCGCGACGGAGAATTTCGCCGACCTCGCGATGGTGGAGCGTGTTGTGCTCGATGCAGAGGCGGTAGATTTCCCACTGCGAGAAGAAGGCGTGGACGGCTTCAGACATGGCGGGCAAAGAGGTCTCCGGGCTGCGGTTCGCCGCGGCCGTGCCACCACGCGGTGAGGATCATGTGCGGCATGGTCAGGGCGCTGAGGCCCCAGAAAATGACGCGCATCATGGCTTCATCAAAGTCGAGGGTGCGGGCGAAAGCGAACCAAGCGATGGCGCCAAGGACGACGGTGGCCAGAGTGAAGGGCAGACTTTCGAGCAGGAGCCAGCGGCGGGCGCGGATGGCTGACTCGGGAAAACGGGCCGCGCCGAGGTCGGAGATATGTCGGACGGAGTGGACGAAGCAAAAATAGAGCAGAAAGGCGCTCAGCGGATGGAAGACGGCGAAGATAGCTGCGGTCAGGAGAAGTTCGGCCACGGCGGGAAGCCAGCCTGGAGCGCGTTGCAGGGAGCGCCAAAGGACGGCAACCATGAGGCACGTGATCCAGAGCCAGGTGGCAGGCGTGGTCACAAAGGCGAGGGCGGCATCGAGGTTCGCCGTGGCGGTGGGTCCGACGAGGAGGGCGAAGAGGTCGCGGGTGGTTTGGGGATGAAAGACCAGCGGGGCGATGCCGGCAAAGCCGCCGCGGGCGATCACTTCCACGGCACGTTGCGGTCCGTGCCGGACTTCGGTATCGCCCAGTCCGAAATGAATCACGGCAATGGCAAGGAAGCCGAGCAGGGCCGCGACGGGGAAAGCGATCCAGACCGCGAGGACGGCGGCGGAGACCACGAGATAGACGCCGATGGCGCCGACCAGCGCGAGCCATGAATCCTGCGCGGCTCCGCGCACCAGCGCGAGATCCAAGGCGCCGTGGGGCAGGCCGAAGACGACGACCGCCAAAGCGAGGACCGTGAGTTGCAACCCGAGGGGAACGGCGGGAACAAAGGGCGAAAGGGCCAGCGCCGCAGCAAGCAGGGCGACCACAAAGAGTGTGTGGCGACGCTGGAAAGCCGGAAACCACGTGCTCATCGCAGGGCGGCGGCGAGAAAAGGTGCGGGAGGCAGGGCGCACATGACGCGGAGAATATCGGCGGGTCGCGGTTCGGACTCAAGGAAGCGGACGAGCGCTTCCGGCGGGACGCGGTCGAACATGCGGGTGAAAAATTCGGGAACGCGTTCGGGATGGCGGTCCATGACGCGGAGAAAGACGCGGTCCATCCAGGCGAGAAGCGGGGATTCGTGGGTGATGTTCGGATCGGGGCGCCCGTGTTGTGACCAGTGGTGCGCCATGCGTTCGCTGGCGCGCTGGATGCGGGAGAAGGCGTAACCGGAGGACGCGCGGACGGCGCCGGCGGCGGTTCCCCAAGGGATGATGCGGTTTTTATCCTGAACCGCGGGAGCGAGGTCCATGGGGAGGTTGCCCTCCTCGCGGTGGCGGATTTGCCAACCGGCGGATCCGAGATTGTTTCGCGCGTAGTGGAGGATTTGTTCGTCGGTAAAAGTGGGAGATTTTCCGCGGGGGACGAGCCAGGTGTCTTCGACGAGGGCGGTGTGTTTGTCGAGGGGGAGGACGTAGAAGAAGCGGATGCCTTCGGGGCCGGCGGACTGGAAGTCCATGAGGGTGACGGTCGCGGTGTCGAGCTTGGCTTCGGGGGAGTGGAGTTCGAGTCCGCGGAAGATTTGGCGCCAGGGGGCTTTGTCGTTTTGGGGCGGACGACTGTCGACGACCCACGATGATTCGATGCGGCGGCCGTCGCAGAAGTGAACTGCGGTGAAGTCCGGAAGCTCTTCGATGGATTCGACGGAAACTCCGCGGAGGAAGGTAACGTGCGGAGAAGTGGAAAGTTGGACCATGGCCACGTCGTAGAATCGGTCTGAGGGGATGCGGACGTAGGGAGTGCCGACCCCTTGGCGAGGAGTCCCGACCGTCGAGGTGCGGACCAGCCAGTTGTGCCAGCGGTGGGTGATGGCCGCGTCGAAAGGGGTCTGGTGGAGTTGCCAATGGCACCAGGTGCGGTCGCGCACAGACTCATGACGCGGGTCGACCAAAAGCATGCGTGGCGGATCGGGTAGCGCGGCGAGGCGAACTGCCAGGCTGAGGGCGGATAGGCCGGCGCCGGCGAAGATGATGTCATAAGGGCAGGAACGAGCGGTTCGCTCGTCCGTCTGGTGTCGTGCGGACGCGCGAGGCCGCGCGTCCCTACCTGTGGGCAGCTCTGCGCCGGGGACGATGCCGCTGCAGAGTGTGTTCATGAGTGGACTCCCACGAGTTGGTCAAGTTCCCGGTGCAGAGCGACGTCGTGTTCTGGATGCTGGTCTTTCCACGGGGCGGGAGCGGTGAAGGCGCGGGCGACGAGTGCGGCTTTGCGCCAAGTCGGGACTACGATGCGATCCGCGGTGCGGTGCGGTCCTTGACGCCGGAGTTCCTCGCCGATTTCGCGGTAGACTTTGGCGGCGATGAGGATGCCGCGGCGGGATTCTGGTGGGAGATAGACGAGGCCGGCGAGACCGCTGGCGTAGTAGGGCTCGGCCAGGGCGAGACAGCGGAGCGCGGCTTCGTGGACGCGTTCCGGAGCACGGCGGATGGAAGCGGGTGGAAGATCGAGCCATGTCGCCGGGATATAGCGTCGGTCATGGTCGGCGTCCTCGCGGGTGTCGCGGGCGATGTTGGTGAGTTGGAGGGCGATGCCGAGGTCGATGGCGTGGTAGGCGGCGGCGGGATCGGTGGCACCGAGGACGCGGGCCATCATGAGTCCGACCGTGCCGGCCACGCCGTGGCAGTAGCGGAGGAGGGCGCGTTCGTCGGCGAGGACGGTCGGGCCGGTGTCGTCGCGGAGCGCGCGGGCCAGGGCGATGGCGGGCGCGGGGTCGGGATTTTCCAGCGTGAGATAAAGCGCGGCGAGCGGGTGGGAGGTGTCGTTGTTTTCGAGGGCGGCAGCGACGGCTTCGATCTGCGCGGCGTCGCCGGTTTCGTCGGCGAGGTCATCGAGTCCCCGGCAGAAAGCGTAGAGCTGCGTGGCGGCGGCGCGGCGTTCGGCCGGGAGGAACTTGCCGGCGAGGTGGAAGCTTTTGCCGGCGCGGGCGAGGAGTTCTGCAGGAGTGCTCATGCCGCGCGGCGGAGGAGGTTTTCCACGACTTTGGCGGAGCTGAGAACACCGGGCATACCGGCACCGGGATGGGTGCCGGCACCGACAAAGTAGAGGCCCGGGACGTCTTCGCTTTGGTTGTGGAAGCGGAACCAGGCGGATTGCGTGAGGATCGGGGCAATGGAGAAGCCGGTGCCGTGGGTGGTGAGCAATTCGTCGCGGAAGTAGGGCGGGGCGATGTGGAACTGGGAGACGAGGTGTTGGTCGAGGTCAGGGAGAATGGTTTTCTCCAAGTGATCGAGGATGCGCTGCGCGTAGCGGGGTCCCTCGGTATCCCAGTCGATCGCGTGCTGGAGATTGGGCACGGGCGAGAGAACGTAGAAAGTGTCGTGGCCGTCGGGTGCCATGGAAGGATCAGTGGCGGTGGGGCGGTGGAGGTAGAGGCTGAAGTCGTCGGCGAGGACGCCGCGATTGAAAATGTCATGGAGCAGCCCGCGGTAGCGCGGACCGAAGAGGATGGTGTGATGGGCGACGTCCTCGTAGCGGCGGTTCGTGGCGAAATAGA
>JBMTVD010000004.1:0-47436 GCA_049451035.1 Chthoniobacterales bacterium
ACAAAAACTCAAATCCTCTCTGAAAAACCTACGGCTTCGAGCCCCGTAGGCTCCGGGTTTTCTTTCGCGGGTTTGCCTCGCCAGCGCCGCGTTCGCGACGATTGTGCCTCGCTCTCGCGCCCGGGGCGCAGTAGGCATCATGGATCCATGAATGTTTCTCTCCATGGTCTGCTGCTGGCCGGCGGCAGGAGTTCGCGCATGGGGCGAGACAAGGCTTCGATCGTTGTCGGCGGAGCGGGGTTGACCCAAGCGCGTCGGGCCCTCGAGTTGATCCGGCCTCTGTGCGAACACACCTATCTTTCGCTGCGCGAGGGACAGCCTGTCCCCGAGGGCGGGGAGGGGTTCCGCGTCCTGCGGGATGACCACGAAGCCGAGGGGCCGCTGCGCGGTATCCTCACCGCGTTCCGTGCCGAGCCGGCCGCTGCTTGGCTTGTTCTGGCCTGCGATCTGCCCTTCGTGACGGGGTCGACGCTCGCGCGCCTGGTTCGAGGGCACCGGGAGGACCCGCAGCGGGCTTTTGTCGCTTATGCCAACCCGCTCGACGGGCAACCCGAGCCGCTTTGTGCCATCTACACACCGGCCGCCCTGCCTGTGTTGCAAAAGCACGCGGCTTGCGGGATTTTCAGTCCGCGCCGCATCATGATGGAAGAAAACACCCTTCTTCTCGATTTGCCCGCGGGGGTGACCTTGGCCAATATCAACACGCCGCAGGACATGGCGGATCCGAGTCGGGCCGGCGCCGGGCGGGTTCGACCGCAGGCGCCATGAAGATCAGGATTCACGACATTTGGATTTCCCCCGGGCACGATTTCAAGGGGCGGCATGGCCGGGGGCGCCTGAATCACGGGATGACTCCCGTCCAAGAGGCCGCCTGCCAAGCCGGTCGAGGCATCGCCGGCGACCGTTACCACGGGGAAAATCCCGGCTCGAAGACGCAGGTTACTTTTCTCTCGCGCGAGGTGGTCGACGTTTTGTGCCGCACGCTCGGGGTCGCGGAGCCCGATTATTCCGCCCTGCGCCGCAACGTGCTGGTCTCCGGTGTCGAATTGAATTCGCTCATTGGAAAAGTATTTTCCATCGGCCACGCGGTTTTCGAGGGCGTGGAAGAGTGCAAGCCGTGTTATTGGATGGATCAGGCGGTCGCTCCCGGGGCGAATGCCTTGCTGGCGGGCCGCGGCGGTTTGCGCTGCCGCATTCTGGCCGACGGGGTTCTCCGTCCGGGCCCAGCGAGCTTGGAAATCGTGACGCCGCCAGCGAAGACTTTTGCCGCCCTGTGCCAAAAGGCCGGAGGTTCCAGCCCGGTTGCGGACCGGCTCACGGAGGAACGCGGGCTGCAAATCGTGGTCAACGGCCAACCCTATTCCATGACGATGCAGACGCCGGGCGCGGAGCGTTTTCTCGTCCGCGGCCTCCTCCATGCCGAGGGAGCCGGCGAGGGAGGATTCCTTGTCTTTTCCAAGTCGGAGCTCACGGACCGCACCATCGTCGAGGTGGAGATCGATTGCCCCGATATCCCCGGCGGGGCGCGCCGTCTGGCCGCCAACTCCTCCTGCGGTCTCTGTGGAAAAGAGTCCCTGGAGGGGGTGTTTCGCGCCATCGAACCGGTGCAGAAAGGCACTCGCGTCCATGCGGCGGGATTGCTGCGCATCCACGAATCCATGCGTCAGAGGCAGTCGACCTTTGCCGGCACAGGCGGCAGCCATGCGGCCGCTGCGGCAACGTCGGAGGGCGAGATTCTCTGCGTGTTCGAAGACGTCGGGCGCCACAACGCGGTCGACAAGGTCGTCGGGTTCCTGTTGGAAAACGACCGCCTCTCCCGGGCCGATGTGCTCGCGGTGAGCGGTCGCGTTTCCTTCGAGATCGTCCAGAAATGCGCCCGCGCCGGCATTCCCGTGCTCTCGGCCATTTCCGCGCCGTCTTCTCTGGCGGTCGAGTCGGCCGAGCGGTGGGGCATTACCCTGGCCGGATTTTGCCGCGAGGAGCGCGCCACATTTTACAGCGGTCTCGGCCGCGTCGAAAGCCGCGGGGGCAGCGACCATCGTGGCTGAACCCCGGAAAAAAGCCGGTGGATGGGGGGCGCTCGCATCCTCGCTGCGCTTCCTCCGGCGCGAGGGTTTCTTCAAAGGGAACAAGACCCTCCTTCGCATGAACCAGCCCGGCGGGTTCGACTGTCCCGGTTGCGCGTGGCCGGAGCCCCGCAACGCGTCGGTCACCGAGTTCTGCGAAAACGGGGTCAAGGCCTTGACCTACGAAACCACCGCGAAGCGCGCCACGCCGGAACTTTTCGCAAGGCACACCGTGACCGAGATGCGGGCATGGGATGATTTCACGCTCGAGAATACCGGGCGTCTCACGCATCCCATGGCCTACAATCCGCAGACCGACCACTACGAGCCTGTCGGCTGGGACGAAGTCTTCTCCCGCATCGCGGCGCATCTCCGCTCGCTGGACTCGCCCGATGAAGCCGTCTTCTACACCTCGGGCCGCACAAGCAACGAAGCGGCGTTCCTTTACCAGTTGCTTGGACGGCTCTACGGCACGAACAACTTTCCCGATTGCTCGAACATGTGCCACGAGTCCAGCGGCGTGGGCATGCGGGAAGCGCTCGCCACGGGCAAGGGGACCGTCTCGCTCGAAGACTTCGAGAAAGCCGATGCGATCTTCATCTTCGGTCAGAATCCCGGCACGAATCACCCGCGGATGCTGAGCGAGTTGGAAAAAGCCTCCAAGCGGGGCGCTCGCATCGTTGCTTTCAATCCGCTGCGCGAGGCCGGTCTGCTCAACTTCACCCATCCGCAGCACCCCGCGGACATGATTTTCGGTCGCAGCACACCGATCAGTTCGCACTACTACCAGCTGCGCATCGGGGGTGACATGGCGGCCGTGCGCGCCATGGCCAAATCCATTCTGGAGAAAGCGCAGGACGATCCGACCCTGCTTGACCGGGGTTTCCTCGGGCAACACACCCACGGCTTCGAGGCCTATCGCGACATGGTGCGGGCCACATCCTGGAATTGCCTGCTCGACCAATGCGGCCTGACGCGGCGGCAGATCGACGAGGCGGCCGGTGTTTATCTCGGCGCGTCCAGCGTCATCTGTTGTTGGGCCATGGGGCTCACCCAGCACCGCCATGGCGTGGCCAATGTCCAGGAGATCGTCAATCTCCTGTTGCTGCGCGGCAATATCGGTCGCCCGGGTGCGGGTCCGTGCCCCGTGCGCGGCCACAGCAATGTCCAGGGAGATCGCACGATGGGCATCACCGAAGAACCCGCGGAGGATTTCCTTCTGCGGCTCGAAAAAGAATTCAACTTCACGGCGCCGCGCCGCCGCGGCTATGCCACCGTCCACGCCATCAAGGCCATGGCCGAAGGGCGGGTGAAGTTTTTTCTCGGTATGGGCGGCAACTTTGCCTCCGCCACGCCCGATTCCGGATACACGTGGGAAGCTTTGCGTCGCTGCGCTCTCACGGTTCAGGTCTCGACACACCTCAACCGTAGCCATGTCGTGCACGGCCAAGGTGCCCTCATCCTGCCCTGCCTCGGACGCTCGGAAGCCGACATCCAAGCCTCCGGTCGCCAGTCGGTCACCGTGGAAGATTCCATGAGCATGGTGCACGCCTCGACCGGGCGCAACCGCCCGGCCTCGGAGCACCTCAAGTCCGAACCCGCCATCGTCGCCGGCATCGGCCTGCAGCTCTTTCCCGGCGGCGCGGTGGACTGGGATTCGATGGTGTCCGACTACGACCGGATCCGAGAACGTATCGAGGCCGTCGTCCCCGGCTTTTCCGGCTACAACCGCAAGATCCGCCAACCCGGCGGGTTCCGGCTCCGCAATCCGGCCGCTCATCGCGAATGGAACACGGAGACCGGCCGCGCCAATTTCGTGTCCAACAAATTGCCCGACGACTCGCCGCGTCCCGGCCGTCTGCGACTCACGACCATCCGCTCGCACAACCAATACAACACGACCGTCTATGACAGCGGTGACCGCTATCGCGGGATCACCGGGGAACGGCGGGTCATTTTCCTGCACCCGGCGGATATGCATGAGCTCGGGTTGTCCGAACAATCCACCGTGACCATCCGCAGCCACGCGCCCGATGGACGGGACCGCCGTGCGGCGGGCTTCCGGCCGGTGGTTTATGACATTCCCCGGGGCTGCGCCGCCGCCTACTACCCCGAAACCAACGTGCTGGTCGGCCTTGACGAGCACGCCGTGAAAAGCTTCACCCCGATGTCCAAATGCATCGAGGTGTCCCTCGAACCCTCGGGGCCCGTGCAGCGGTGATCCGTCATCGACTGCTTCGACTTGTCTTGGAAAAAGCCGATTTTTTCCGGTTTCGTTTGGCAACGCACCGGCGAGAGGCAAAAATCCCGCAATGTCGTCGCCGGAAGCCATCATGATTCCCGTTTCGCCGCGGCATTCCGTGTTGCTCGCTCCCGAGTACGCGCAACTGATCAGGTCGGCTCCCGAGCACGATTATGTGATGCGCACCATCACGCGCCGCGAAGCCAACGGTCTGCCGCTCATGTCCGCGGAGATGGTCATCGCCGGCAAGGACACCCGCGCGCAATTCCCCTTGGCGGAAGAGTACCCCATGCACTTCCGCAAGACGTATTTTCCCGGGCGGCTGCACGGTGATCCGTCGTCCGAGTTCGACAACCAAAGCCGCGCCTCGGAAATCCTCGACGCGCCCCCGCCCATCGGTTGGACGAGGACAAGTTTCCGGTCGTGTTTTGTGCCGGGCAAACCCTACTCGCGTCTTACGCCCTTCGGAACCGAGCCCGTGGAAAGCAACGTTTCGGTGGCCCGGGAGATCGACTTGGCCAAGGCTGTCGGGCTCTGGTGGCTGTGCAACCAGACCTTCGCCCTGCTGGACAAACTGCACCGGGCCGGCATGGTCCACGGGGATATGGAGCTGCACAATATCGCCGTGGCGCCCGCGCCCGCCGAGGCGGTGCTCATCGATTTCGAGTTGGCCAAGAGAAAATCAGATTTGTCGGATTCCGACTGGCACAAGGCGTTGCACGCCGATTTCACCGAGCTTCTCAAGGAGGCGGTTTATCTGCAGTGCGCGCTGGGGCGCCAACCGGGCCCGCTGGCCGACATGGCCATGGAGCAGATCGCCGAGTTGTTCCCTTCGCCCGGTCTTTTCGAGCGGACTATCCGGCGACAGGCCTCGGTTTAGCCGGCATCCAGAACATCGGTGAAGTTCGGGTTGAGGAGCAGTACTCTGGCGTGGTTCTGACCCGCGTTTATCCAGCGATGGCGGTTGAGCAGATCAAAGTGCACCGCGTCATTCCGCCCCATGCGCTTCGATTCGTTGCCCGCCTGGAACACGACGGTGCCGGTCAGGATGACCCCCAGTTCCTGCATGGTCCGCTTGGCGGCGCGCCAAGGTGTTTGGCCGCCGGGAGGCAGTTCCAGAACAAGCATGCTGAAACTGGTCTGCTCCGTGGCGGGCAGCAGGTGATGCAGAGAAGCGCCGGGCCATTTGGTCACCGGCTGCGAAGGGTTGCACTTCGGCACGTGGCGCGCGGTGCGCCGTTCGGTGTTGAGGGCAAGAAACTCTGACACCAGCATGTCAAAGGCCCGGCAGATTCGCTTGGCCGAAACAAGGGAGGGGGAGGTTTTTCCCTGCTCAACCTGCGAGAGAAAGCTGGGCGAACAACCCGACTTGCGGGCCAGGGCACGCAGGGACATTCCGCGGGATCGGCGCAACTCCCGCAGCGCTTCGCCTGTTTGCTTGGGGTCGGCTTCCATATGTTCGATATACTGCACAAAAAATGCCAAAAGTAAACGCGTTTCATAGCCTTGACCGGGAAGGTCAATGGCGCTGGGATGAGGACTTTTCCAATGCGCGCAGAGTTTTGCATCGTCATGCCGGCGTACAAAGCCGGGAGAGTGCTGCGGGCCACGGTCGACCGCATACCTGGTGAATTTTTTCGTCGCGGCGGCGTTCTTATCATCGTCAACGATGCCAGTCCCGACGAGACCGGTGTCATTGCCGACCGCTTGGCTGTGGAAAACCCCGGCATCCGCGTCATTCACCACCAATCCAACGAGGGCTACGGCGGTGCGCAGAAGTCCGGTCTCAGTGAAGGTTTGCGCCTCGGTTGTCGCGGCTTTGCGATTGTCCATGCTGACGGACAATATGCCCCGGAACTGGTCCTCGATCTGCTCGATCCGATCCTCTCGGGCGAAGCTGATGTGGTGCAGGGGTCGCGCATGCTCGGCGGCAAAGCGTTGAGTGGCGGTATGCCCATGACGCGCTACCTCGCCAACCGCGGCCTGACTATTTTGGAAAATCTGGCCTTCGGTACACGCATGGCGGAATTCCACAGCGGTTACATGCTTTATTCGCGCCGTCTGCTCCAGGCGCTGCCGTTCGGTGAACTGCAGAGCAACTTCAACTTCGACGCGGAAATTATCCTCCTGGCGCACCTCGCCGGCTTTCCCTGCAAGGAAATGCCCATCCCTACGCATTACGGTGACGAGACGTCCAGCCTGGATCCCGTACCCTACGGCTTCAATGTGTTGAAAATGATCGGCCGCCACCTGGCGGGCTATTACCGCGCTTTGCTCAAAACTTCCCGTCTCACCCCGGAACAAATCAACGCCAACCCAACCACCGCCATATGAGTAACCACCGCAAAATCCTTCTCCTTGGAGCCGGAGGATTCATCGGAGCCAACCTGACCGAGCGTCTCCTTGCCGACGGAAAATACGATGTCACCGCCATCGATATCGACAGTGAAAAAATCGAAGACCGGCTCAATCACGCCAAACTGACCTTCAAGCAGCACGATATCCGCAGTCGCTGCGACTCGCTCGACAACATGGTCAAGGACCACGACTTGGTGGTCGACCTCGTAGCCATGGCCAACCCGAGTCTTTACGTCAGCAATCCGGTGGATGTGTTCGATCTCAACTTTACCGAGAACCTGCGCATCGTCGAATCCTGCCTCAAATACAACAAACGCATCATCCAGTTTTCCACTTGCGAGGTTTACGGGAAGACGGTGGCCAGTGTGCTGGGGCAAGACCCGGCTGAAATGCCCTTTCCTTTCCAGGAAGACACCACACCCATGATCATGGGGCCGATCAAGAACCATCGTTGGATTTACGCTTGCGCCAAGCAATTGTTGGAGCGCGTTCTTCACGCCTACGGCCTGGAGAAAGGACTCAACTACTCGATTATCCGACCCTTCAACTTCATCGGGCCGCGCATCGACTTCTTGCCCAGCGAAAAAGCCGGCAATCCCCGCGTCTTTTCCCATTTCATGAACGCGTTGCTCTACGGCACGCCGATGCAACTGGTCGACGGCGGTATCAATTATCGTGCCTACACCTACATCGATGACGCGGTCGATTGCATCGTGCGTATCATCGACAATCCCGGCGGCGTGTGCGACCGGGAGATTTTCAATATCGGTACGCCGGAGAACGAGGTGACGATCAAGCAACTGGCTGAACTCATGAAGGAAGTTTTCGACGGGGACTTCCGTCAGGAAGGCGACCCGGATCCGGAGATCATCAGCGTGAGCGCCGAGGAGTTTTACGGGAAGGGCTACGAGGATTGCGACCGCCGCATCCCCGACGTGACCAAGGCCCGGACCAAGCTCGGCTGGAACTCGCGGCACGACATCCGTTCGGTTATCCACCACACGATGAAGTACTTCGTCGACCAGCACCGTGCCAAACAGGCCGGGGGCAAAGTGCCGCAAGTGGCCTGAGTGAAAGGTGCCTCAGGTTCCTCCGGGTTCTCCGGTGGCCTGTCGGTGTCGTGCCACGATGCGGTCGAGTGTCGGGTCGTAGCCGGGCAATTGCGCGAGGATTTCGAATTGCGCGGGGTCGTTCATCATGGCGAACATCTCCGGGTGGTGAAACGCGGCCGCGAGGGGGTTGCCGACGTTGAGGTAAAGAGGGATCGAGGACTCCTCGCAGCGTTTCATCAGTGCACGCAACTCGTCGGGCGTTCGTATCACCGTGACATGCGGATCGTAGAGGTAGGGCGGGGTGTTGAAGCTGGCCGTCACCACACCGGCATATCCAGTGTAATTGGGCAAGGTTGTCGGACGGGTCAGGAGCACTGACTCTCGCATCGGCTGAAGCGGACGGGTCAGGAGCCAGTCCCGCGCCGCGGTGGTGAGCTGCAGATAACCGGCACTGAGCAAAACGAGCACGATGGCGGGGGTCACTGCGAACCATCTGCTGCCGCGCCAGGGCAGTCCGGTCGAATCTATTCCTGCGGCCACCATGGCGACTGCCCCGGGCAACAGGTAGATGAGATACCACTCGTAAAGGAAACTGCCCGAGGCGCGCGCCGCCAGGTAGGCCCCGATGGCCGGGATCAGCAGGAGAACCGCCACGGCGGAAGACAGTAGGCCACGCCAGATGAATGTGCCCAAGCCGAGCCCGAAGAGGATCACCGAGGTCCAAAGCACGACCGGACCCCTTGTGCCGCTGAACGAAAGCATGGCAAACAACTCGGGTTGCGCCGCGTCGAGGTTGTGGGTTTTGAACCAAGAGGCGCCGACAAAAAGATGGCTCAGAAAATCCCTTATCCACCATGCGCCCATCGTCCCCTGCGCTCCCTCGCTGGCCAGATATGCAAGCAACTGGGGCACACAGGGAAAAAACAGCCAGGTGAAAGTGAGCGCTGCGACGAAGACCGGGACTAGCCAGCGGGCGAACAGCAGGGCACGAGGCACCCTCCCGGGTACGCCCGCGATGATAAGCAGAAGCGTGACGGCGTTGGTCGCCCCCACCGGGTAAAGACTGGCTGGATACGCATAGAGCAGGCCGAACTGCAGCGCCCCGACGGCGCTCCACCATCTCCAGGCTCCGGAGCGCAGGGCGCGCAAAAGACAGACGACGAGCAAGGGAAGAAAGCAAAGGACCAGAGCGTACCCGCGAGCCTCGCTGGCGTAGCGGATGTGCCACGGATGGATGCTGAGGAGGAAAGCTGCGATGACGCCGGCGCGCGCCATGCCGAGCTCCTTGAGCATCAGGGCAATGGCGGCGATGGAGGCGATGCCGAAGAGGAAGGCGGGCAGCCGCAGGGCGGCCTCGGAGAAGGGCTGGCCCGCAGGATTGCGGAACATCCGCCACACGCCCACCGACATCCGCGCGAGAATGCTGTGCAGGATGTGGTTGTTCGGCATTCGATATTCGTGCAGCGTCCGGCCGAAGCCGAATTCGCGAAAACGAACCGACCCGTCCTCGTTTGTTTTGTAGTTGCCCTGGACGAAGCGCTGGAGCGTGGTGCGTTCATCGTCCCACAAGTCGTGCCCGAGACGCATGGAGCCCATGGCCGCGGCAAGCAGCATCGCCGCGCCGACCATCGGCCAGAACCAACGTGGCGCCGACTGGTGCGGAGGAGAGCTTTGTAGCCAAGGCCGTGTCCACCAAGATGCCGTCAGCGCGAGCAATCCCGCTCCGCATAAGGCGACGGTTGCGCCATACCAGCTGTAGATTTTGACATAGTAGTCGTAGGGTGGAAACTCCGCCTCCGGCAACGCCACGGACCACGGTTTGGGAGCGAAGACGAGGTAAAAAGCGATGCCGAGGATGATCGCACCAAGGATAAGGCGGGCGCGTCTCGCCACCGGAAGTGAGTGCCAGTGCGCAGGCGTCGCCGTCACTGCGCGAAATGTTTCTCCGGCGTCACGCCGGCATGCGTCTTCACGTAGGCGATATCCTCCGGTGAAAGAAGTTGTGAAAGATCCACGCTTTCAAGGCTGCCCGGCACATAGCGGCAGACCAACCGATCGCAGTGCGGATACTCTCCCAAAAGTGTTCGGTGGTCCGTGAAAATGCGATGGTCATCGATGAGCTTCTGCGTGTCGGGTTGACGTTCTCTAATAATCCAGGTGTGACCAAGGTTCACCCACAAAGGTCGTCGGGTGGCATCCGCTTGGGCGCACAGCAGCAGCAGGTCGCGTAGGGAACGCGCCAAAAAGAGGTTGGCGTCGTAGACAAAAGCGGGGTTGGTCATGCCTGCTGTCATGATTTGCCGATTGTCCTCCGCATGGGGGTCGAGGTTTGGTCTCGTCAGCAAGACGGATTCCCTGAAGGGAACAGTCGAGCTGGTCAGACCTCGCGCACGGGCGGGTTGCGTCACGAAGGCGAAGAGACAGAAAACCGAAGCGACGGCCAGCGTTGCAGTCACTTTTCCCCCCGGCACCGTTCGCAGGAACAACACGCAGGTCGCCAGTCCCGCGCCGAAGATGACGCACAGCAACGGCAGCAGGTAGACGAAGTACCATTCGAAGAGGAACATGCGCTCGTGAATCGCCTGGGCAACCTGCAGCGCGGAAGCGCCGAAGGCAGCAACAAGGATTGTCGTGGCCAGAGCGCCCGTCTTGAACCAGCGCCAGATCCCCGTGGCGAGTAATCCCGAGCCCAGCACCATCGCTGCAGAGAAGACTGCCGGCGCCGCCGCCGAAGCGGCGCGAATTTCCGGATAAAGGATCTCGCCGGTTTCGTTTTTCGTCCAGGGAGAGCCCGTTGCCAGATAGCAGGCTACGTCGGCAAACCACTTCTTGCCGATGTCCAGAGTTGGCAACTGTTCGAGGTAGCCTCCCATTTGCGGAAAAAGAGGCAGCATCAACTGGATGAGCGCCACCCCGGCCAGAGCGTTGGCACAGAACCAGCGCGAGAGGATCGTGCGCCGCGGCTGTGCGGTTTGCCGGCCCACCGCCGCGAGGCCAAGTGTGCCGAGGTTGAGCAAGACGAAGAAAAACAAGGCGCCCGGCCACGTCCAGAGACACAGTGCCTGGCAAAGTGCGAAGAGAGCCCACCACTTCCATGCACCCCGCTCCAGTGCCCTGCGCCAAAACAAGAGCGCCGCATAGAGCAGTAGCATGGCAAGTGTGTAGCCGCGCGCCTCGGCGCAATATTTGGTGAACCAGGGATGCAGGGCGAGCGCCCAGACGCCCAGAACCCCGGCGAGCGGCAGTCCCATTTCCTTGAGCAGGATGGCCACTACGATGAGGGTTGCCAATCCCGCTAGAAAAGCGGGTATACGGAGTGCCCATTCCGTGAATTGCAAACCATCCGGCCTGGTTGCTGACCGCCAAGCGGCATTGCTCAGTCGCGCCAGCACGTTGTGCAGGACGTGATTGTTCGGCGTCTCGTAGAAGAACAGGGTCTCGCGCCATTTGGCCTCTTTGAGAAACACCTCACCGGTTTCCGCGTCGCGCTTGTATTTCCCGAGGACACTGAAGCGCAGGCTGGTTTCTTCGTCGTCCCAGAGACTTTGGGTCAGGCGGGGTGCAGTCAGCAAAGTGCATGCCACTACGGCCGCCAAGACCGAAGGCCAAAACCACTTCGGGGCCAAACCCCGTTCCGCCACACCAGCCAACGCTTCGGTTCGCGGGGCGTTTGCCCACCATGGACATAAAAGGACGAGAGCCGCGAGCACCATGATGTTGATTGCGGCGGCGATCCACGAGTAGGCAACCACGTAGTCGGCAACCCGCATCTTTTCGCCGGCTTCCGCGAAAACTGTCCACGGCGGGGGTTGGAAGACGATGGCCAAACTCAACAGCGTGGCGGCAAAGAGCAGTGCCAACCGCCACCGACCGACGGGAGTTTCGGGCCAACGGAGGTGCACGGGACCCTCCTTGCTCACTCCATCACGCTGTTGAACCACGCCTGATAGCGTTCGTCCTGGGCCTCACGGCGCATGGCTTGGCGGTTTTGGTAGGCGTCCCAACGCTGGTTGCGTTGGTAAAGGTCGCGCTGCAGCCGGTAAGTGGGGTCTTCGTAGGGATCGCTGGCGCAGCCGCCGCAACTTGCAGCCAAGGCGGCGAAGAGGAGTTTCTTCATGGGCTCAACGTAGACCGTTCAGGCCGCTTTTGTGAAGTCCAGCGAGGCGAGGCGGCGGGCGGCTTCCTCAACGCGCTCGCGGCTGTTGAAGGCCGAGATGCGGAAATAGCCTTCGCCCGCGGCTCCGAAGCCGCTGCCCGGGGTGGTGACGATATTGGCCTCGCGCAGGAGGAAGTCGAACATGGTCCAGCTGGCCACTGCTTCCGGTCCGCGCACCCAGATGTAGGGGGCATCGACGCCGCCGTAGACTTTGAGCCCCGCGCCGCCCACGGCCTCCCGCAGAATGCGGGCGTTTTCCATATAGAAATCGACCAGGCCGTCCACCTCGCGGCGTCCCTGCGGGGAGTACACGGCCTCGGCGGCGCGCTGCACGGGGTAGGAGACGCCGTTGAACTTGGTCGTGTGGTTGCGCAGCCAGAGCGGGTAGAGCGGTTTGCTCTCGCCGCCGCGGGTCTGGGCGTGGAGCGACTTGGGCACCACGGTGAAGGCGCAGCGCAGCCCGGTGAATCCGCCGTTCTTGGAGAAGCTGCGGAACTCGATGGCGCACTCGCGGGCACCCTCGATTTCGTAGATGGAATGGGGGATGCCGGGGGTGCGGACGAAGGCTTCGTAGGCGGCATCGAAGAAGATAACGGCCTTGTGCTGGCGGGCGTAGTCAACCCACGCGGCAAGTTGTTGGCGCGTGGCCACGGCGCCGGTCGGATTATTCGGGTAGCAGAGGTAGATCAGATCGACCGGCTCGCGCGGGATGGCGGGGACGAAGCCGTTTTCCGCGGTGCAGGGCAGGTAAACGATCCCGTCATAAGCGCCGTTTTCATCGGCGTCGCCGGTGTTGCCGACCATGACATTGGTGTCGACGTAGACGGGATAGACCGGGTCGGTGATGGCCACGCGGTTGCCGGGTCCGAAGATGTCGAGGATGTTGCCGCAGTCGCACTTGGAGCCGTCGGAGACAAAAATTTCGTCATCCGCGATGTCGAGTCCGCGGTCGCGGAAGTCATGCTGGGCGATGGCGTGGCGGAGGAAGTCGTAGCCCTGTTCGGGTCCGTAGCCGCGGAAGGTGTCGCGGTGCCCCAGTTCGTCTACAGCTTTGTGCAATGCCTCGCGGCAGGCCGCGGGAAGGGGTTCTGTCACGTCGCCGATGCCGCAGCGGATGATTTTGGCCGCGGCGTCGGGATGCGCTTCGCTGAAGACTTTGACGCGCCGCGCGATCTCGGGAAAGAGGTAGCCGGCTTTGAGTTTGGAGTAGTTCTCGTTGAGGTAGGCCATGGAAGAAAAACGCAGAGTTTAGAACGCAAAATGGCGAAGTCAAAGCGCAGTGGACGGTCGCCCGGTCGCGGCGTGGCGCCTATTCGCCGAGGGCATCGGCCACGGCGCGTTGGAAGACGGCTTCCTCGGGAGTCACGCCGGTCCAGCGCTCGAAGATTTGCATGGCCAATTGGACGAGCATCTCCACCCCGTCCACCACGGGACATCCTCGCTCGCGCGCGGCTTGGAGGAAGGGCGTGATGCGGGGGTTGGTGATGACGTCGACGACGGTGCACGTCGGGGCGACGGTGTCCCAGCAGACCGGCACGGGTTCCAATCCGGGCGCGCAACCGAGATGGGTGGCGTTCATCAAAAGCGTGGTGCCCTCCGGCAGGCGGACCTCTGCGGCGGTCCAAGGCTGCCAGCGGCACGCGACGCCGCTCGCTTTTTCGACGAGCGCCGCCACTTCGCGGCCCTGCGTCTCGCGGCGGGTGACCAGGGTGAGCTGTGCGGCTCCGGCCCGCGCGATTTCCACGGCCATGGCGCGTCCGGCGCCGCCGGCTCCGAGCATGACGACATTTTGCCCGCGCAAGGGCGCGACTTTTTCAATCGCTTTGACCACGCCTTTGCCGTCGTTGTTGTGGCCGCTGAGGCGTCCTTGCCCGATGGTCACGTAGTTCGCGGCACCGATGGCCCGCACGTCCTCATCGACTTCATCGAGCAACGGAATGACCGCAACCTTGTAGGGCACGGTGATGGCGAAGCCGCGGTAGCCGAGCGGCGCGAGGGCGGCGACGACACGGCCTAGATCGGATTCGTTGGCGATGTCGCTTTTCCAAAATTGCCAAGGCAGCCCGTAGTGGGCGTAGACCGCGTCGAACATGCGGTCGATCGGATTCTCCGCGACCGGATGGCCGAGCATGCCGGTCATTTGTTTTTGCGGAGGAATCATCGAGGCAGTTTAGGGTCGCGGGCCGGCGGCCAAAGAAAAAGTCCGGGGCGCGGACCCCGGACTTTTCCCTGTGAAAGCGGGAAGGGAAATCCTACGCGCCGGTGGCGGCAAGGTAGTTCTTCTCGGCTTGGTCCCAGTTGACCGTGTTCCACCAGGCTTTGAGGTAGTCGGGCCGGCGGTTCTGGTAGTTGAGGTAGTAAGCATGCTCCCAGACGTCGCAGCCGAGGACGGGGGTGCCCTCGACGCCGGCGACCGCTTTGCCCATGAGCGGGCTGTCTTGGTTGGCGGTGGAGACGACTTCGAGCGCGCCGTCTTTGCTCACGACGAGCCAGGCCCAGCCGCTGCCGAAGCGGGTGGCGCCGGCTTTCTCGAAAGCTTCTTTGAAGGCGTCGAAGCTGCCGAATTTGGCTTTGATCGCCTCGGCCAGCTTGCCTTGCGGTTCGCCGCCGCCGTTCGGGCCCATGATGGTCCAAAAGAAGGTGTGGTTGGCGTGGCCGCCGGCGTTGTTGCGGACAGCAGTACGGATGGCCTCGGGCACAACCGTAAGATCGGCGATGAGCTCGTTCACCGGTTTGGCCAGGAGGTCGGGGTGATCCTTGAGCGCGTTGTTCGCGTTGGTGATATACGCCTGATGGTGTTTGTCGTGGTGGATTTCCATCGTGCGCGCGTCGATGTTCGGTTCGAGGGCGTTGTTCGGGTAAGCGAGAGGAGGCAATTCGTAGGCCATGGTGTTGTTGAGTTTCGGTTGAGGTTGTTTGGGTGAAAAAGAAGGTTAGCCGGACTTGGTTGCGGGGGGCAAGGGCAGGAGGCGGCGGCCCCGGGAGGAAATCAGGATTCCTCCAGTTGACCGTCCCTGATGTGAAGGACGCGGTCGCCGCGCGCGGCCAACTCCGCATCGTGAGTCACCGCAAGGAGCGTGGTGCCGTTGGCGCGGGTCAGTCCAAGGAGGAGATCCACAATTTCCCCGCCCGTTTTCGAGTCGAGGTTGCCGGTGGGTTCGTCGGCGAAGAGCATCGTGGGGCGGTTGGCCAAAGCGCGAGCCATGGCCACGCGCTGCTGCTCGCCGCCGGAAAGTTCCGAGGGCAGGTGGCCCGCGCGGTCGCCGAGTCCCACCCCTTCGAGCAATTGGCCGGCCCGGTCGCGGTCCGGCCTCCCCCCGATCAAACCCGGCAGCGCGACGTTTTCCAAAGCCGTCAGTTCAGGCAGCAGCATGTAGCTCTGGAAGACGAAGCCCATCCGCGTGTTGCGCAAGGCGGCCTGGCGCGCGGCGCTGACGCGGTAAAGGTCCTGGCCTTCGAAACGAACCTCACCCGAGGTCGGGCGTTCCAGCCCGGCCAGCGTGTAAAGCAGCGTGCTTTTGCCCGCCCCCGAGGCGCCGCAGAGAAAGACGCGTTCGCCTCGCTTCACGTCCAGGTCGACGCCCCGCAGGATTTCCAGGTTCGATGAACCCAGACGGAACGCTTTGTGCAATCCGCGCGCGCGCAGGTGAATTTCGTCCGCCATGGAACCCGCTCAAGCTCCCGCCGGGGGAGGCGCGGTGTGGCGGATGTCCTCGGCCGAGGTGGCGAACACCGCGTCCTCCGCGATATTCGTCGCATGGTCTCCGATGCGCTCGATGTAGCGGGCGACGAAAACAAGATCGAGGTAGTCGTGGATGCGCGCCGTGTCCCCGGCCATGCGCGCCGTCAAGGAATTGATCACCCGGTGGTGCTCGGCGTCGATCTCCCGGTCCCGGGGTTTGAGTCCGCGGGCCAGCTCCTCGTCGCGGTCGGCGAAACTGCGGATGCTGGCGCGGAAAAGGTCGATGGCCGCGCGAAACATCGGTTCGAGGGTGGCTGTCTCGGGCAGCAGTGGCGACTGGTTGAGACGGCGTGCCCGCCTGGCGATGTTGACCGCCTGGTCGGCCACGCGCTCAAGGTTCCCGCTGACTTTCATGGCCGAGACCACCTCGCGCAGGTCTTTGGCCATGGGTTGGAAGCGGACCATGATCTGCACGCCGTCGCCGTCGATGGTTTTTTCCAGCGCATCGATTTCCGCATCGTCCGCGATCACGCTGTTGCAGGCGTCGAGGTCCCGCTGGAACAACCCGTCGGCAGCGCGGTTGAGGACGCGTTCGGTCAGGCTGGCCATCATCAGCACGTTGTCTCGGAGTGATTCGAGGTCGGCATCAAATCGGCCGAGGATGTGGCGCGGGCTTTCTGGCGGCATGCGGAAAATTAGACTCCCTGATGCCGCGGGCGCAAGCCGCGACGCTCAGCAAACGGCGGCTTCGAGCCGCCCGCGGAGGGCGGAGACCGGGATGCGCTCCTGCTCCATCGAATCGCGGTGACGGAGCGTGACGGTGTCGGTCTTCTCGGGGCCGTTCTCGCCGATGGTGTCGAAGTCGACCGTGACGCAAAAGGGGGTGCCGATTTCGTCCTGCCGGCGGTAGCGGCGGCCGATGGCGCCGGCCTCGTCGTAAAAGACCATCATGTGCGGGCGCAGGGAGGCGGCGATGGTTCTGGCCTTCTCCACGAGCGCGGGCTTGTTCTTGAGCAGCGGGAAGACGCCGCACTTGACCGGCGCCATGCGCGGATGGAAGCGCAGCACGGTGCGGATCTCTTTGTGGCCTTTGTCGTCGGTCACCTCTTCCTCGGCGAAAGCCTCGCAGATGAGCGCCAGGGTGGTGCGGTCGACGCCGGCGCTGGGCTCGACGACGTGCGGGACGAATTTTTCCTTCTTCTCGTCGTCGAAGTATTCCAGCGGTTTGCCGCTGTGTTTGATGTGGGCGGAGAGGTCGTAGTCCGTGCGGTAGGCGACGCCTTCGAGTTCGCTGACGCCGAAGGGAAATTCGTATTCGAGGTCGTAGGTTTTTTTGGAATAGAAGGCGCGTTCCCCGTCGGGAATGTCGTGGATTTTGATCTTCGAGCGCGGGATGCCGATGTCCTCGTAAAATTTGAGCCGTTCCTCGAGCCAGTAGTCGGTCAGGCGGAGCCCGTCCTCGGCGCGGCAGAAATACTCGATTTCCATCTGCTCGAATTCGCGCGAGCGGAAAGTGTAGTTGCGCGGGTTGATTTCGTTGCGGAAGGCTTTGCCGATCTGGGCGATGCCGAAGGGAAGCTTCTTGCGCGAGGTCTCGAGGACGTTTTTGAACTGCACGAACATGGCCTGTGCGGTTTCGGGGCGGAGGTAGACGAGGTTTTCGTCGTTCTCCAGCGGGCCGGCGTAGCTCTTGAGCATCAGGTTGAAGGCGCGCGGTTCGGTCAGGTCGCGCCCCCCGCAACCCGGGCAGTAGGGCACACCTTCTTTTTGCGGAAGCTGGTCGGCGCGGTGGCGGGCCTTGCAAGTTTTGCAGTCGACCATCGGATCGCTGAAGGTCTCTTCGTGGCCGCTGGCTTTCCAGACCGCGCGGTTCATGATGATGGAGCCGTCCATGCCGACCATGTCTTCCCGCTCGTGCACGACGCGGCGCCACCAGAAGTCCTTGAGGTTGCGTTTCAACTCGACGCCCATCGGGCCGTAGTCCCAGAACCCGTTCAGTCCCCCGTAGATTTCGGATGACTGGAAAATGAAGCCGCGCCTTTTGCAGAGGCTGACGATTTTTTCCATCCGTTGTTGAGCTTCCTTGGACATGAGCGAGTGACCCTAGCCTCGCGTGCGGCGCGCGTCACGCCAGAGGTTTCAACCGGCGCTCGATTTCTCCGCGCCTCGGTTCCAGGAAGGGCGGCAGGGAAAGGCTTTCGCCAAGCTTTTCCAATGGTTCGTCGGTGGCAAATCCGGGTTCGTCGGTGGCGATTTCGAAGAGGATGCCGTTGGGATCGCGGAAATACAGGCTGCGGAACCAGAAACGGTCGACCGGCCCGCTGTGGGGCACACCGGACTCGCTCAAGCGGCGCGACCAGGCGTCATAGTCCGCCATGGTGGTTCGCAGGGCAAGATGGTGAACTCCCCCCGCGCCCGGTCGGGCCGGCGGGAGCGCGGGTTCCTCCACCACATGAATCTCGCGCGCCGCGCCGTGTGGTTCGGCGCTCAAGTAAACGTGTACCTGCCGGCCGGACCACTCGTGAGTCCCCGCCACCTCGAAACCGAGCAGTTCGCGCAAGACACGGTCGGTTGGGTCGAGTTTGCGCACGCTGAGGGTCACCGGGCCGAGCCCGCGGATCTGATGCTCCGCCGGAACCGGGCTGCTTGCCCACACGGCGGCCGCGGGTTCGCGGTCCACGAGCAAACTCAGGCGCTGTCCTTCGGGGTCCTCGAAATCAAGGGTCGGACGACCGGCCCGCACCGCGGGTTCTGCTTTCACGGCGAGCCTGTCCCGCCACCACTCGAGCGAGGAGGTGCTGCCGACGCGCAATCCGGTGCCGACGATGCTGTTCGTGCCGCGCCGCTCGCGGGCCGCGGGCCAATCGAAAAAAGTGAGGTCCGTACCCGGCGTGCCGGCCCCGTCGGCATAAAACAGGTGGTAAGCCGAGACATCGTCCTGGTTGACCGTTTTTTTGACCAGGCGCAGGCCCAGCGCCCGCGTGTAGAAGTCGTGGTTGGCCGCGATGTCGGCGGTGACGGCGGTCACGTGGTGGATGCCGTGCAGTCTCATGCGAAAAGTTCCTCGCGCGGATCGCGGGCAAAGGCAAAGGCGGCAAGAGGCATGTCGGCGCCTTTCGCCAAGGCGAGGAATTTGAAGGACGTGCCCATGCTCTCAGGATGCATCAACTGGCGCAGGGCGCGCATCTCGCGGGCGGCCGCGTCCGACAGCCGGTCCCCGGGCATGCCGGGGAAGACCCGCGCGGCCAGTGCGGTCAGCGCGTGGTGCTGGTCGGTGAATCCGGCGACCAGCAACCCGGCTTCTTCCGCCGCGCGCGCCACCGCGGAAAAATCGACATGCGCCGTCAAGTCCTGCCCGCCGGGATTCTCCAGGGGGTTTTCGACGTGCCGGTGGTCGCGGTAAGCGGCCAGCGAGCCGCCGGCCCGCGGGGGTTGGTAGCGCGCCCGCGCGGGATGCCCGTAGTCGACAAGGAGCATCCATCCGCGCTGCAGTCTCGAGGCGACGGTGTTGATCCAGGGGCCGAGCGATGGACAGACTTCGGTGTGGAACTCCGCCGTATCGAGGGCGACGGGCGGGGTGTCCCCGGGGAAAACCGTTTCGACAAAAACGAAACCCTCGCCGTTTTGCTCCACGCGGCGTTCGAACCACTCGCCTCCGCGGCGCACGATGAGTTTCACGGGAAAAGCGTCAAGGAGTTCGTTGGCAAAAAAGACCCCGGTGAAAGCGGACAGTTCGTTTTCGTGCGAGACCTGCGAAAACTTCGGCGCGCGATGCGCCAGTTTCTGCCGCTGAATTTCTCGCAGGTTGGCCAAGGGTTCGACGATGACCACGCGGGGCCGATGTCCCGGCCATGCATCGAGAATGTCGGCCATAAGCTGGCCGTCGTTGGCGCCTTGCTCGACGAGGGTGAAGTCGTCCGGATTGCCGAGCTGCGTCCGCATTTCGAGAAACTGCGCCGCGAGCAACCGACCGAAGACCGGTCCGACGCTGACGCTGGTGAAGAAATCGCCGCGTCGGCCCGTCCGGGAACGCTCCGCGGCATAGAAGCCGTGACGAGGCTCGTAGAGTGCCGCCGCCATGAATTCGTCGAACCCGATGGAACCGCTCTCCGCGATGCGCGCGCGCAGCTGAGACTCAAGGCCGGGTGACTTCCCGGGCATAGATGTTCACCTGTCCGTTGGCGTCTTCCTCGACGCCGGTCACCTCGAACGGCCGCTGGCTGTCACGGGTGAAAGATTCACCCTCGGCGGGAACCGCCGCCCCGTCGGGAAAGTCGACGATGACACGTGCGTTGCGCCCGCCCGAGGTGCCTCGCAGCACGGCGCGGCCTTGTCCGGCCGCGGTGACCCTGAAAGTACCGCGCAGATAGCGACGTTCCCCGGGACTTGATGCGGTGGTGTCGCCGGCGGAGTCGATGTCGACGAGCCGGCCGCGCGGCATCTGGCCGGGTTGGTGGAGTGCCCATTGATTGGCGGTTGGCGCCGCGGGTGCCGCCGCCTCGGTGGTTGGCAATTCGGTCGGGGGAGCGTCCGCGGGTGCCGCGCGATCTTCCGCGGTGACCGGAAGTGCTCTGGCCACGGGGACGTCGTCCTTTTCCACCGGTTCGGCCCGGGGAACAGGAGCCTCTTCTTTGCTCACGGGCACAGCCCGGGGCACCGAGGCGTCCTCTTCGGAGGTTGCGCCGGGTGAGGCCACGACCGCTTCGGTTTTCTCGATCCTCATGAGCACCGACGGAACCGCCTGGCGAACCAATCCCGCGCGCTTGGCGTAGTTGCTGAAGTTCCGGTCGGCCGCGTCGACAGCCGCCTGGTTGAGGATGGGCAGTCCGGCGCCGACATTCAGGTCTTCCGGCGGTTCCAGGCTGAAAGTTCCGCTGACATCGCTGGAAGTGTAGGCGCCGTAAAGCAGGGGCACGGCGGTCAGACTGAGCCGTCCGTCGGGCAGTTTGCGCGCGGCGATCACCGCGGTGAGGTCGAGGGTTTTGGCCAACTTGAGATCGAGTCCGGTTTGCAGCATTGCTTCGAGGGCCCGGGTGTCTTCCGGGGCGCAGGGAAACACCAGTTCGAGCAGAACCGCGGGATTCTCATCCGATTCGGCCAAGGCCACCACGCCGGACGGGAAAAAATTCTCCGGTCCGAGGCGGAAGACGCCCATCACCTTGTACCCGCCGATGGCGTAGGGGACCCGGTCGCGGGTCTGGCGGTAGTTCCTCAGGTAATTGCGCAGCAGGTTATTGCTTTCCGCCTGCAGAGCCCCGGCGGCCATGGGATCGAAATAGGCGTGGAGTTCGTCGGCCTTGAGAAATTTGCCGCGGGGCGCCGCCGTCAGTTTGAAGCGCTCGGGTGCCTCGATTTTACCGAACTTTTTCAGCAGGGAGTAGCTCAGGCTCTTCTCCGGGTGCCCGAAGACGTAAAAGCTGCCGACCCAGCAGAGTACGGCGAACAGGACGAGCAAGACGATGAAGACGGTCCAACCGAAAAGTCCGTCGTCGCCGGGTCGCCGTCTGGTGGAGGGCAACCCTTTAAGCATACGGGTGCCCCGGTGGAATTGAGTCGTCGGGTCGGCGCATGTAGAACTTCTTTGTGTCTCTAAACCACCCGGTGCCGCAAAGTCAAACGAGGGAGCAATCCTCCGATGGGTAACATCCGCATTCTTCCGGAGGTGGTGGCCAGCCAAGTGGCGGCCGGGGAGGTGGTCGAGCGCCCGGCTTCGGTCCTCAAGGAATTGCTCGAGAACAGCCTCGATGCGGGCGCGTCGAGCATCGAGGTCGAGGTGAGGGGAGCCGGCACGGCGCTGTTGCGGGTGACCGACGATGGCTCGGGTATGGATCGCGAAGACGCGCTCATGGCGCTGGAGCGGCATGCCACGAGCAAAATCAGCACGGCCGCCGACCTTGCGTCGGTGCGGACGATGGGCTTCCGCGGCGAAGCCCTGCCGAGCATCGCCAGCGTTTCCGAATTCACCCTCCGCACGCGGGCGGCGGGGGCGGAGGCCGGAACCGAGGCCGTGGTCCGCGGCGGAAAACTTGTCGCGTCTCGCGACGCGGGTTGTCCGGACGGGACGACGATCGAGGTCAAATCCCTTTTCTTCAACGTTCCCGCCCGCAAAAAATTCCTGCGCAGCCCGGCCACGGAATCCGCGCATCTCGACCGCGCCATCGAGAACGTCGCGCTGGCTCGCCCCGCCGTGGCCCTGGCCTATGTGCGCGACGGCCGGGAGGTCCACCGCTTGCCGGCCGCTCCTCTGGGGGGGCGCGTGGGCGACCTCTTCGGCGCGGAGGACCGCGCGCAGTTTCTGGAAATCGCCCCTTTCGAGCGGGAGGGCATCACGGTCAACGGCCTGGTCTCGCGCCCGGGTGTGACACGGGCCGACCGCGGGCGGCAGTTCTTTTTTGTCAACGGCCGCGCGGTCGACAGCTCCTTCCTGGCCGCCGGCTTGCGCGAGGCCTACCGGCAGATGCTCGAACCCGGGAGGCATCCTTCGGTGGTCCTGCATTTGGAAATCGATCCGCGCGAGGTGGACTGCAACGTGCATCCCGCCAAGCGCGAGGTGCGTTTCCGCCGCGGGTCGGCGGTGCGTGATGCGGTGCACGAGGCCGTTGCCGCGGCGCTGCGCGAGGCCCGCGCGGAATGGTTGCGGCCCGTGCAAGCGCACATCGCGGCCCGTGTGGCGCAGGCCCCGCAAGCCCAACCGCTCGCGGGGCGTCATCAACCCGAACTACCGCGCACGCCGGCCCCGCCTCCCGAGGTACGCCCGGCGCGCATGGTGGAGCCGGCCTCCTCGACAAGGCCGGCAGACTCCGCTTCTTCCGCGGAGCCGGGGGCGGGCGGCGCGGGGTTCCGGCTCATCGGTCCGCTCGGACCTCGTTACCTTCTGCTCGAGGGCCAGGAGGGACTGGTGTTGCTCGATCGCGCCGCGGCCCGGCAGCGCATCCTTTTCGAACGCCTGCAGCGCGGAGTCGAGGGCGGGGCGGTGGCCGCGCAGCGTCTGCTCATGCCCGCGGTTTTCGAACTCCCCGCGCGCCTGCACCAGGTCATCTCGGAAAACTTGAGCACCCTGGCTGCCTCCGGTTTCGCGATCGAGTTGTTCGGGGGCCACGCGGTGAAAGTTGAGGCGCTGCCCGACTTCCTCGCCGGGCGCGATCCGCAGCGGGTGGTGGAAGATTTCGCGCAGGACTTTCTGTCCGAAGGAAATTCGAAAAATCGCGTGTCGCCCGAGGCGAGCGTGCGCCGCGCCGTGGCGCGACTGGCGAGGGGTGCGCCCGAGCCCGCTGACGAACGGGCCCAGCATGCATTGGTCGGGCAACTGCTGGCCTGCGATCTGCCTTACTGCGACCCCGATGGGCGGCCGGTCATGCTCCAGTTCTCCTGGCGGGAGCTGGACCGCAAGTTCGGCCGGTCCTGAGCCCGAGCCGCCTTGCCGCGGGCCCCGGGGACGCGCTACAAATAAAAGCCATGCCCGACCTGCGCATCGAGCCCGCCACCCTGGAAGACCTGCCGCTCTTGGCCGAGTTGCTGGCCGATCTATTTGCGGCGGAGCCGGAGTTCACCGCGGACCAGGCCAAGCAAATGCGCGGGTTGAGGCTCATTCTCGAGCAACCCAACCGCGGACGCGTGTTCGTCCTGCGCAACAGCACGCGCATCATCGGCATGATCAACTTGCTCATCACGATCAGCACGGCGGAGGGCGGTTTCGTGCTGCTGCTCGAGGATCTGGTGGTCCATGCCGATCACCGCGGGCAGGGACACGGGGGCCGGCTGCTCAAGCACGCCGTCGAGTTCGCCCGCGAGAAAGCGTTCCTGCGCATCACCCTCCTGACCCATCGCAACGACGCGCGCGTCATCGCGTTCTACCAGCGCCACGGTTTTGTCGCTTCCGAAATGATGATCATGCGTCTGCTGGTCGCGCCGGGCGCGTCCGCGTGAGTGTGAAGGTCCGCACGGCTTTCGTCCTCTGCGCGGGCTGGGGCAAGCGGCTGCAACCGCTGACCGACCAGATTCCCAAGCCGCTGGTCCCCATCTGCGGCGTGCCGCTTTGCCGCTTCGCCTTGGCCCGCATCGCCGCGGCGGGCGTGGAGCGCATTGTCATCAACACGCACCGCCTCGCCGATGAATTCATCCGGCTCTTTCCCGAATACCCGCAGCCTGCGCATTTCGACGGAGTGCCGGTCTTTTTCCGCCACGAGCCCGTCCTGCTCGAGACGGCGGGCGGCTTGAAAAACATCGAGGACCTTTTGCTGCCCGGCCCCGTGCTGGTGCACAACGGCGATATTCTCGCCGAACTCGACCTGTCCGCGCTCTTTGCCGCGCATGCCCGCAGCGGGGCACTTTGCACGCTCGCCCTGCGGTCTGCCGGTGGGCCGTTGCAGGTCGGTTTCGATGCCGCCACCGGCCTGGTCACCGACATCCGCGGCGAACTCGGTTCGTCCGCGCCGCGCTTTCTCTACACCGGTGTTTGCGTCGTCGAACCCGCGCTGCTGCCTCGTATTCCGTCCGGAGAGCCCTTGTCGTTTGTTCCCGTCTGGCTCGAGGCGCTGCGCGCCGGGGAAAAAATCGCCGGCGTGGTGCTCGACGAGGGTGTCTGGCGGGATATCGGCAATGTCGCGGAGTACCTGCGCATCCACGCCGATCTGGCCTCGGGCGCGGTCAAGCTTGCCGCGCCGCCCTCGGACGGCCCTTGGCCCCGGTGGCGCCTGCCCGGCGCTCGCGTCGACGGCACGGCCAAACTCGGCGGCTGGAACTGGCTCGGTCCCGGATGCGAAATCCGCGCCGGCGCTTCCGTGGAGAATTCCATTTTGTGGGCGGGCTCGAAAGTCGAACCCGGGGCGCATCTCGTCACCAGCGTGGTGCGCGAGGGCATGCTGGCCGCCGGTGAAACGCGCAACGCGGTGGTATGAGCGAGATTTTTCCATGGATCGAGTCGGTGCAACCGGCTTCGCGGGGCGGCCGATGGAAGCCGGTGGAGCGCGGGGGTTCGGATCGCCGATTCTGGCGCGGCAGCGGGGCGGCGGCGGGTTTGGTGGCGGTTGCCTACGGTCCGGAAAAAGCGGAGAACGCCCGCTACGCGGACTGCGCGCTCTTCCTGCGCGACCAAGGCGTGAGCGTCCCGCGCGTCATGGCCCACGACGCCGCGCGGCGTTTCCTGCTTCTCGAGGACGTCGGCTCCGAAGATTTGTGGTCGCAGCGTGCGGCGCCTCGGGAGACGCGTGGAGCGCTCTATCGCGAGGCGTTGCGGCAGGTGGCTCTCCTGCACCGCGCGGATTTGGCCGCCGCCGCCCGCGCCGGCGTCCTGCAGGCGCCCTTCGATGCCGTTCTTTATCGCTGGGAACAGGATTACTTTTTCGAGCACTTTCTCGGTGCGGAACGCCGCGACCTCGCGCCCTTCGAAGAACAGGCTGCCGCGCTGGCCGAGCGTCCGCGCGTGCTGCTGCACCGCGATTTTCAATCGCAGAATATTCTGATCCGCGACGGCGCGGTGAAGTTCATCGATTTCCAGGGCATGCGTGCCGGGTTGGCCGGGTACGATGTGGCCTCGTTGCTCTACGATCCTTACGTGGACATCCCCGACGCGGAGCGCGCGGAGTTGGCGCGGTTCTACCGCGAGGCCGCGGGTCGGCATGACGCCGCGGACTGGGAAAACGAGTTGCCGGCCTGCGCACGCCAAAGATTGATGCAGGCCCTCGGGGCCTACGGGTTTCTCGGGCGCGTCAAAGGCAAGACCGCCTTTCTGCGGCATATTCCCGCAGCCGCCGAGCGACTCGCCGCGCTTTGCGAAGGCGACTCGGCATGGCAACCTCTGGCTGGTGCGGTCCGCGCGGCTGCCTCTGCATGAAAAAAACCGCTGTCGTCATCGAAAACGTCAACCCTCTCCTCGATGGCGGGCGGTATGCGATCAAGCGCCTGGTCGGGGATCCGGTGCGGGTGACCGCCGATATTTTCAAGGACGGGCACGATGTCATCGCCGCCGCCGTCAAATGGCGCATGGCCGGTGCGAAAAAATGGCGGGAAGCCCCGATGGTGCCGGGCGACAACGACGTGTGGGCCGGTTCCTTCACCGTGAAGGAAATCGGCGATTGTGAATTCACGGTGGAGGCGTGGCTCGATGCCTACGGGACTTGGCGGGACGAGTTCCGGCGGAAGTACCAGGGGGGTCAGCACGACCTTGGTTCGGAGGCGCTGGAGGGTGTGGCACTCCTCGAAGAGGGGGCGGCACGGGCGAAAAAAGCGGACGCCGTCGTCCTCCGCCGCGCCGCCGCGGAGCTGCGCAAAGCCGACGGCGGAGCCGCGGACGCCGTCGCCGGACGGGGCGACTTGGCCGCGATCATGGCGAAATATCCCGACCGTTCGGTCGGCAGCGAGTTCCGCCCCCTTGGGCGCATCATGGTCGAACGCAAAGCGGCGCTCTTTGCCGCGTGGTATGAGTTTTTCCCGCGTTCGGCCGAAGGCCGTGCAGACCGCGGTTCGACGTTCCGTGATTGCCTCGGGCGACTCGATGACGCCAAGGCCATGGGCTTCGATGTGGTTTATTTCCCGCCGGTCCACCCGATCGGCGCGACCAAGCGGAAAGGAAAGAACAACGCCCTCCGGTGCGAGCCGGGCGATCCCGGGGTGCCTTACGCGATCGGCAACCGGCACCAAAGTTGCCCGCACGGCGGCGGGCATCGCGATGTGGCGCCGGAACTCGGAAGCTTGGAGGATTTCGAGTGGTTGGTCGGCGAGGCGAAGAAGCGCGGGTTGGAGATTGCCCTCGATTTCGCGCTCAACTGCTCGCCGGACCATCCCTATGTGGCCGACCACCCCGAGTGGTTTTTCCACCGTCCCGACGGCACGATCAAATACGCGGAGAATCCGCCGAAAAAATACGAGGATGTCTACCCGCTGGATTACCACAACAAGACGTGGCCGGACCTCTGGAACGAGCTGCGTGAGGTGATCCTCTGGTGGGCCGAGCGCGGCGTCCGCACTTTCCGCGTCGACAACCCGCACACCAAGCCGGTGGCTTTCTGGGAGTGGCTCATCGCCGAAACGCGGGCCGAGTTTCCCGACCTCGTCTTCCTCAGCGAGGCCTTCACCAAGCCGAAGATGATGCGCGTGCTGGCCAAGGCGGGGTTTTCGCAGAGCTACACTTACTTCACTTGGCGCAACACGAAGCAGGAGCTGACCGAATACCTCTCCGAGGTGAGCGCCCCTTGGTCGGCGGACTATTTCCGCCCGAACTTTTTCACCAACACGCCGGACATTTTGCCGTTTTTCCTCCAACAGGAAGGCCGCACCCCTTTCATGATCCGCGCGGTGCTGGCCGCCACGCTTTCACCGCTTTACGGAATCTACAGCGGGTTCGAATTGTGCGAGAACGCCCCGGTCCCGGGGAAAGAGGAATATCTCGACAGCGAAAAATACCAGTTCAAGCAGCGCGACTGGAATGCGCGGGGCAACATCAAGCACCTGATCTCCCGCCTCAACGCGGCCCGTCGGGACAATCCCGCGCTGCAGCACCTCACCAACCTGCGTTTCCACGCGGCGGAGAATGACCAGATCCTTTTCTACACCAAGGCGACGGCGGACAATATCGTCCTTGTCGCGGTCAATCTCGACCCGCACCGCACCCAGGCCGCGGCTGTCGAGTGGCCGCTCTGGGAATACGGCCTCGGGTGGGATGCCGACTACACGGTCGAGGATCTGCTGACCGGCGAGCGCTGGACCTGGCACGGGGCGCGCAACTATGTGGCGCTCGATCCGACGGTGCGCGTGGCCCATGTTTTCGCGGTGCGCCGCTGAAGGCATTTGCCGCTTGGTTCGAATGTCGGATGCATCTTAGAAAGTCAGCCATGCCCTCCGCCCTGTCGGCCTTTTTTTGCTGGGCGGTCCTTTGTGCGGCGACGGTCAGAGCGGGGCTGGTCTGGGAGAGCGAGACCGTGACGATCGAGACGCACGGCAGCTTGGAGACGCAAACCGCGGAATTCCGCTTCCGCAACGATTCGGACCGGCCGCTGCGCATCCGCGGCGTCAGGAGCTTCTGCGGCTGTACGGTGGTCAAACCGGAGAAAGACGTTTACGCTGCCGGCGAAAGCGGGGTGCTGGCTGTCTCGCACAAACCAAAGCCCGGCTCCGTTCCGCGCCGTTACCGCATCCACCTGACGACCGACGAGTCCGGCGGACGCCTTCATGATTTGGCTCTGGTTGTGCTGAGCGAGCCGCGCCTGACGGTCGAAGGAAGTCGCATGCTGTTGTGGGAGAAGGACGAGGCCCGCCGGCCCAAGAGAATCGTCCTGCGCACGAAGCCCGGGGACTCACTGCAGTTGACCGGGGCAGTCGCCGACAGCGGCCTCGTGCAGGTCGAACTTGTCGCCTCGGGGAAAAACCGGACCCTGCTCGTCACGCCGGAAGTCGGCGCGACCGGGCGTGTGCGCGTCCGTCTGCAATCCGAGCCGCCGCTGCCGGAGATGGACGCGACTTTTTTCGCCGTCCTCCGCTAGTCGGCGCCGACACTCCGCCGCCTGATGAAGCGCATCGGTCGAGCGCCGGGGACAAAAAATGGAGCTGTGTCGCCCGGAGCGCGCCCGTTCGTAGTCGGTGTTGGTCCGGTGATGCGCGGCGCGAAGCGGCGATCCGGCCGCGGAAACCAGGGCCCCCCGCAGAACTCGCGAACTCAGATCCTAATCGATCGCGCGGCTCTTGCGCCGGTACAGAAGCGCCACACCGCCCACCAGCAGGGCAGCCGCCCAGGTCCCCGGTTCGGGAACGGCGGCGGGTGCGGTGGATGAAGCATACAAGGTGAAGTTGAGCGTAAGCGCCTGTGAGTTCCAACTCGTACCATCCGAGGAACTCGCCGCCGATATGGCCGGCACCGACCAAGAGCCGGTGGTCGAGTTGGCATTGGTGGTGCCGCGCCAAGACAAGTTGCCCCCCGAAGCGGCAGTCTGGACGAGCCAGTAGCGGGTCCCGCCGCTCAGGGCGATACCCGAAGACGTGAAGGAATAAGCAGCGCCCGTGCCGTTGCCGGTGATCGTGGTCGGACCAGCGAGGGTAGCCACCAAGCTGCCGGGTTTATTGGCAACCGAGTTGTCGTAAATGCTAACGCTGACATTCGTCGCGCTGTTTATGAGCCAGAGGTCCGCCTGCGTTAACCACCAAGATCCTGCCGAAGTAATGAAGCTTTGGGCTTTCCAGAGGCTGGCTAGTCCGTTGCTCGTCGTGTTGGCAATGTTGTCGAGCACCAACTCGGCCCGAGACAAGCTCGCGGATACGGCGAGCGCAAAAAGTGCCGCTATGACGGTCTTCATGAAAGCCTGACCAATAGCCTTTTTCCAAGCAGTGTCAAGAGACGCCCCGGGCCAATGAAAGGAGGACGCACACACCTCTGGCTCGGGCTTGGCGGGCGCGTGATTGGCGCCAAGGATGCAGGCGTGGAGGAAGCAGGCAGGAATGGAGAGCGGTCGCCAAAGGGCCGTTTTCAGACCGGCCGGGCACGGAAAAATCGCGTACCTGTCGTCCGCAAGGTGCACTCGGGTCCTCGGTTGGCCAATTCGAGCGTTGATCTCGGCCGGTTTTGCCTCTATCCAGCAGGACGACCCGCCGTGGGTCAGTTCACCATGGGAAAACTTTATCAAGACATCGTTGAGACCGTTGGCCGGACGCCGCTGGTCAAACTGAACAAAGTCTCGGCAGGTGCCGGAGCCACTGTGGCCCTCAAGTGCGAGTTCTTCAACCCGCTCGGCAGCGTGAAGGATCGCATCGGCATGGCCATGATCGAGGACGCCGAGCAAAAGGGGATCCTCAAGAAAGACACCGTCATTGTCGAACCGACCAGCGGCAACACGGGTATCGCCCTGGCCTTTGTCGCTGCGGCGAAGGGTTACAAATTGATCCTCACCATGCCCGAGACCATGAGTCTCGAGCGGCGCACCCTGCTGGCCATGCTCGGCGCGCAGTTGGTGCTCACTCCCGGCGCCGAAGGCATGAAGGGCGCGATCGCCAAGGCCGAGGAAATTCTGAAAAACACGCCGAACGGCTGGATGCCCCAGCAATTCAAGAACCCGGCCAACCCCGCCATCCACGCCAAAACCACGGCGGAGGAAATCTGGGATGACACCGATGGCAAGATCGACATCTTTGTTTCGGCAGTCGGGACGGGCGGCACGTGCACCGGCGTGGGCGAAGTGCTGAAGCAACGCAAGGCCGGCGTCAAAGTCGTCGCGGTCGAACCGAAAGATTCGCCGGTCATCTCGCAGACGCGCGCCGGCGAACCGGTCAAGCCGGGTCCGCACAAAATCCAAGGCACCGGCGCCGGCTTCGTGCCCGACAACCTCCATCTCGACGTAGTCGACGAGGTTCTCACGGTTTCGAATGACGATGCTTTTGCCATGGCGCGGCGCCTGGCCAAGGAGGAGGGCATCTTGGGAGGCATCAGCTCGGGAGCCAACGTGCAGGCCGCCCTCGAACTGGCCAAGCGTCCCGAAAACAAAGGTAAGCTCATCGTCACGGTGGCTTGCTCGACCGGCGAGCGCTATCTCAGCACGGCGCTGGCCGACGAAGCGCGCGCTGCCGCCACCGCCTGATCTCCATGGACAAAAATCGCCCCAGATCGATTCTTCTTCCCGCGGTTTCGACCGATCCCGAGACGTACGGCGGCGACTTTTTCTGGGAGGAGCACTGGCAAAAATTCGTCATCGCACTGGTGGCGGTGGTTCTCGGAATCCTCGCCGTGGGCGGCTGGTCCTTTGTGCGTGCCAGCCAGTCGTCCGCCTCGGCCGCGCTGTACGCCTCGGCCGCCAACTTGGAACAGTGGCAGGAGGTGGTCGCGACTTATCCCGGCTCGCTCGTGGCGGGAAACGCCCAGATGCACATCGCAACGTCCCTCCTTGGCGAGGGCAAGCTGGATGAGGCCGCCGGTGTTCTCGACCAGTTCACCGCCTTGCAGCCCGAGCATCCTCTGGCGGGGGCTGCTTGGCTGACGCTCGGGGAAATCAGGCAATTGCAAAAAAACAGTCCCGCGGCCCTGGAAGCTTACCGGGTAGCCTCGAGCCGTTATCAGCAGTCCTATGCGGCTCCGCTGGCGCTTTTGGCCGAAGCCCGTTTGCTCGATGCCGAGGGCAAGTCCGGCGAGAGTCGCGCCATCCTCGAGAGCATTGCGACATCTTACCCTGACGGCCCTGCCGCCATGGTGGCAGCGGCTCAAGCGGGGACAGGGGCAGCGAAATCCGATCCGAGTCCCTGATTGCTTCTCTGACGGAAGCCCCGGACCAGCCCATAGTGGCGACGGTTGGCTTCTATTTGACGGGTGTGGGGTAAGGGGGCATTATGGTGGGTATGGGCTTCAGACGCTCCCCGCATTTGCTTTGCCTCGTCGGCTTGTCGATCGCCTTGATCCAGCCAATCCAAGCCGCTTTGTCCCCCGGGGACATCTGGGCGGTCAAAGTGGAGGGCAATGCCTTCGTCGAGGCCGGGGCACGCAGCAGATTGGTCGAAGGTGCCAAAATCAGCGCCGGGGCAACGATCGTGACGGAAGCCAACGGCGATGTTGTTCTGCTCTTCGAAAACGGGTCCACCGTCAACATCCGGCCCGGCACCCGCTTTTCCATCAAAGAGTTCAGCTGCGAGCCCTTCGACAGCTCCAAAATCGAATGGCGCTCCCTGCGACGGGAACCCGGCGAGGCCTCACGCACCAAGTTGCAGGTCGACGACGGGAGCATCATCGCCAACGTCCGCAAACTGCGGGGACAATCAACTTATGACATCGCGACGCCGTTGGGTACGGCAGGCATCCGCGGCACCACCGTGTATGCCGAGGTCGACATGCAAAATACCGAAACGCCGGTTTCCTTTGGTGTGGCGGACGGCAATGTGCTCTTCACTCTCAACTCCGGCCAGTCGCAAGGCATCGGTGGCGGTGCGGCGGTGGGCGTTTCGGGTCAAGGTCAGTTCACTCCGCCTCCGGCCAACGCGCAACAAATGCTCACCACTGCACAGCAAGTCGGGCAGGTTATGTCCCAGTCGGCTCCCCCGGTTGGCGGAACGTCAGGAGCTTCGGCAGAGGGTGCTGCGGCGCCCACGGTGGATATCGCGGAGACCGACACCCAGGGCACCGGCGCCTCCGCGGCGGCCGGCGGTCCCGTGGCCTTGACGGCTGCCGGCACCGTCACCTTCATCAAGGACGGGGTGCAATCCGAAGGGGCCGGCAGCCTGAATACCCTCATCACACCCGGTACCATCATCACCACCGGCGAGGACGGTGTGGCCCTGATCGAGATCAGCCCGGGCAACACGATCCGGGTGCAGCCCAACACCCAGATCACCATCGGTGAAACCGTCATGGACCGCGCGGTCAATAGCAGCGGCGATGCCATTCCCGAAACGGCCGTCACTTTGGCAGTGGGCACGATCGTGGCCGACACCCCCCCCGGTTTGGGAGCTGTCCCGCCGGAAATCCTCTCCATGATCAGGCTTCCGTTTGCCAAAACGTGGTCAACCGCTTCGCCGGAAGACATCCGCCAAGCCGTTCTTGAGGCGGCCAGAAGAAACCCTGAGCAAGCCCCCGAAATCGTCCGCGCGGCGATTCAGCAAACCCGCGCGACGGGTCGCTTCCCGGCTTCGGGAGCCGCGGACGTCAAACAGGTTGTCGAAGACGATGGCGACGGCGAAACCTCGCTGGAGGAGCTGGCCGCGATGATTGCTAACGCGGCTACCGAAGGCAGTCCCGCAATGGCTGCGGAAATTGCCTCGGCGATGGCCAACGCCCTGGAAGGCGGTCTGTCCTCGGCCACATTTGTCATCATCACACCCCGCGGCACGATCACTCCGGTGGTCGGCGGCGTGACGATCATTTCTTCCACGGGTGCGGATCCCGCCACATCGACCGTGACCGTGGCCTCTCCCACCGGGATGGATCTGGTTGTAACCATCGAGGGCGAGCAATTGCCGGTCGATTCAGGTCAGGTCGTCATTCTCCGTCCGGATGGCATCGAGTACGGCGATATCGAAGACTTTCCGGACTTACTCGACGACGCCGATATCCCCAGCGAAATCACGGTGATTTTGCCCCCGGCGGATTTACCACCGCCGAACCCTCCTCAGCCCTCCCCCACGCCCACGCCAGGGCCAATCAGTCCTTGACGGGAAGTCGGTCGAGGGTCCTCGGGCCTGTCATCCATCGGGGGCAGATTACCCAAGAGCGCGCAGGCCTGCTCCGCACCAGTCTTTATGCGCCGACGTGGCGGCTTCTCGTGTCAGCGGTAGCGGATTGTGTGTGCGCCTCAGGGTGCTGCTTGCTGCCCGGTGGAAATCCGTTTTTTGGCCCGGCCGTGCCGGCCGGCAGTCGGACACATCGCGGCTAACTCGCAACGGTCGCAATCCGGATTGCGGGCGAAGCAGCGGCGGCGTCCGTGCCAGATGAGCAGGTGGCTCCAGAGGGTCCATCGATCCCGCGGCACGACCCTCATCAGATCGCCTTCGATTTTCACCGGATCGCGGTGCCTGCTCAGGCCAAGTCTCTGGCTGAGACGTCCGACATGGGTGTCGACCACCACGCCGGATTCGATCCCATAGGCGTTGCCGAGAACGACATTGGCCGTCTTGCGACCGACGCCGGGCAGAACGGTCAAGGAGTCGAGATCGCGCGGAACCTTCGCGTCGTGTTTTGCCACCAGGGCCGCCGACGCGGCGCGGATGTTTTTGGCTTTGTTGCGGTAGAAGCCGGTCGAGCGGATGGCCGCCTCCAAATCTTCCGGCGCGGCGCCGGCCATGGCCCGGGCGTCGGGATATTTTTCGAAGAGGGCGGGCGTGACCATATTGACCCGCACATCCGTGCACTGCGCCGACAAAATGGTCGCGATGAGCAGTTCGAACGGGTTGCGGTGCTCCAACTCGCAGTGCGCGTCCGGATAGGTCCGGTGCAGGATACGCAGGGCTTCGGACGCCCGGTGGGCGCGGGTCATTTACTGGGGCGAGAGGGCGGAAAGCCGCTCGCGGGCCTGGGCGGAGTATTTCGAGTCCGGGAACTTCTCCGTCAACTCCTGGTAGGCGCGCAACATTTGGGTTTTCTGCTTTTGCGCTTTGGCCGGATCTGAACCCTGCAGTTCGCTGACTTGCTGCTCGAGCAGTTGGCCGCCTTCCCACAAACCGGTCGAGGCGGCTTCCGGAACGCCGTCGTAGAAGGCGGAAATTTTGATGAAGTAGTCGATGGCGGCATCGCGCTCGCCTTTGTCCTTCTGGATGTAGCCGCCGAGCAGCATGGAGTCGGCGCGCAATTGCGAGGAGGCGTTCGGTGCCCGGATGATCTGGGTCAGCAAAGCGATGGCTTCGTCACCTTTGCCCTGTTCGCGGAGTGAAGCAGCAATGCCGTAGTTGGCTTCGAGCACCTTGGACGACCACGGGTAAAGAGCCTTGAGTTGCTCGAAGAAATTCCCGGCCTCCGCGACATTGCCCTGCTCCTGGGCCACGCGGCCGAGCCCGAAGAGGGCGATGGCTTGCGCCTCCTGCACGGCGGGAGGCGCCTGGGCGGGCTCCTGTCCCGCGGGAACGGGGAAGTCCGCGTTGATTTTTTCGAAAACGGCACGGGCCTCCTCGACTTTGGCGTTTTCGATCAGCGCCAAGCCGTAAAGGTCGAGGTCGGCCGGGGCATAGACCAGCGAGGGGTCGTAGGCCTTGGCCATTTCTTGCAAGGCGCGCGCAGGGTCGCTGCCGTTGATGAAGGCGGCGCGGGCGAAAAGGATTTTGCTCTTGGCGCCATCCGGGGCCCCGGCAGCGAGGTCCTCGAAGTACTTCTCCACGCCGTTGGCGTCGGTCAGTTCCGCCTCCAGTTCCTGCTTTTTCGCCGCGAGCAGGGCACGCAGGCCGAGCGCCAGATCGGCGCTGTCGGGGTAAGTGGCGGCCAGTTTTTCGCCCGTTGCCAGCGAGGCCTGCATGGACTCCTTCCACTTGGCTTGTTCCTCGGGGTTCAGCGCCCCGAATCGGCCGAGGCGTTCCGCGGCGGTGCGCTGCAGATCCGCTGTTTTGACCAGCGCCTCGGGTGCCTTGGGTGCGTCGGGGAATTTTTGCACGAACTCCTCGTAGGCCGCCACGGCGGCGGCCGTGTTGCCGCGGTTGTTTTCCGTCTGGCCGATGCTGTCGTAGGCGAAAAAGATTTTGTCGTCCTCCGGATATTTTTCGGCGAACGCGCGCATCAGGCGCACGACCTCGTCGCCGTCCTGCGCCGCGCCAGCGAGCTGCGCGCGCTGGAAGTAGGTGAAGGGCGCCGGCTGGCTTTCGGGAAACTTGTCGGCGACCTCGGCCAGCGCCTTGATGCCGTCCTCGTTCCGGCCGAGAGCCAGCAGGGCCGTGGCTTTCGAATAAAGCGCGCTCGGGGCCAGCTGACCCGAGGCGTATTTCTGACCGAATGCGTCGAGGAGCGGCAATGATGCCTCGTTGTCCCCTTTTTGCTGTGTACCGACCGCCACCCAGAATTCGGCTTCCTCGACCTGGGCGGCCTCCGGGTATTTCGCGGCGACCTCCCGGTAAGCCGCGATGGCCTCGTCCCATTTGCCTTCCTGCTTGAGCACATTGCCGATGCCGAGTTGTGCCACGGCAGCCACTTCGGCGGGCGGGTTGGTGGCGAGGAATTCGCGGTAGGTCTTGAGGGCGCCTTCGACATCGCCCTGCTGGGCCCGGGCGGTGGCTTCGTTGACCACCGAGAGGCCGAGCAGGGGGCTCTTCGGGTACAGTTCGGCGGCCTCCTTGAAGAATTGCGCGGCTTTCTCCGGATTACGGACCGTTTCGTCGGGATGGGTGAGATACATGTTGCCCATGGCCACGGGCAAGTTGGCCGCGATGGGGTCGCTCTTGTGCGCGCTTTGGAATGCGTTGTATTTCTCCTCGGCCGGACCGGCGGCGTTCTGCAACGCGTAGGTCATGGCGGTGAAGTAGAGGTTGCGCTTTTTGTCGTCGTCCCCGGTCAGCAGCGGAGCGATGTGGGCCAGCACCACGCGCGACTCGTCGTATTGTCCGCCCTGAAAATAACTCTCGCCGATCTTCTGCAAGGCGGTGACGGTCTGGTCGGGGCGCGACTGCAGTTCGGCCAACTTGCTGCGCTCGCGTTCGGCCTGTCGTTTGGCGCGTTGGATCTGGGTTTTGTTGCGCGTCAGGGCGGCTTGGCGGATCAGCGCGGGGAGGTCGTCGACTTTCTTTTGCTGCAGGGCCACCACGGCGTCCTTGGCCAGCACGCCGCGGAAGGCGTCGCGTGCTTCGGCAAGCAAAGCTTCCTTGCGGTCCTCCGGCGCATAGGCGGCCTCGCTGAGCAGGATTTCACCCAGCTGGAACTGCGCGGCATTGACCAAGGTGAGGTCGGCCCTGCTCTTGATGATCTCCCGGAGCAAATCGGCGGCCTGTCCGTAGAGCGCAAAGGCAGCCTGTTGGTCGCCGCCCTCGGTGTTGAGGATTTGGCTGCCTTCCGAGGCGAGCGTGAGAGCGAGGAGATTCCGGCTTTCCTGGATGCTCGGGGTGTTGGGGAAACGTTTGATGTTCCCCTCCAGCATGTTTTTCGCCGCGGCAAAGTCGCCGATCTGGAAAGAGGCGATCGCGCTGCCGTAATTGGCCTGCTCGATTTCCCCGGACTTGGGAAATTTCCCGGTGAATTCGGCGAATTTTTTGACCGCTTCGGAAAATTTGTTTTTACGTTCGGGGTCGTCCGTTTTCAGGCCGGACGCCAGGCCCGAGAGGGCTTGCGGCTCGAGAAAAGCGGCCAGTTCGGCGATCTCGTCCGGCGGAGGAGGACCGGAAAGAATTTTGGCCAGCGCGTCGAGGCTCTTTTGGTTGTCCCCGCTGAAGAAGCTGGCATAGGCCAGCTGGATTTGCGCGTTGGCTACGATCGTGGAGGTGGGGTAGTCGGTGAGGATCGCCTCGTAGGCTGTCGCCGCCGCCGGGTAATCACCATTGTCGTAGAGGTTGTTGGCGGCCTCCAACGCCTGCTGGGCCGCATCCTGGGCCACGGCAGTCGAGGCGGTGAACAAGGCGGCGAGGAGGGAAATCCTGAAGAGGGGGGCAAAATTCATGGAGAGCATACTAGCCGCTCAAGTGGCCGAGGGAAAGCCCGCGGAGGTCGTCGCAGACCGCCTCCGTAACGCCAGCATGAGGTCGTCCAAAATGGCGTAGAGGCAAGGGATCAGCACGAGCGTGATCAGGGTGGCGAACGAGAGGCCCCAGACGATCGCTTGGGCCATCGGAGCAAGGAACTGCTCCTGGCCCTTGCTGAAAAACGCGAGGCCGAAGAGTCCGACGACCGTGGTGGCGGTCGTGAGCAAGATCGGCCGGAACCGCGTGCGGCCACTGGCCACGATGGAGTGCCAGCGGGCCCTTGCGCTTTCCGGGTCGCGACCGTGGCGGTAATTGTTGATGAAGTCGACGAAGACGATCGAGTTGTTGACCACGATTCCCGCCAGCGCGATCGCGCCCATGACCGACATCAGGCCCATCGGTTCGCCCATGAACAAAAGGCCGAGAATGACGCCGACAAAGCCGAAGGGCACGACGATCATGATGACAAAGGGTTGGAGAAAGGAATTTGTGATGGTGGCAATGAGGGCGTAGATGAGGAAGAGGGCGACGAACGCGGCGAACTTCATCGCCGCCAGGCTGCGCTCGGTGTCTTCGTTTTCCCCGGTCAAACTGATGTCGATCCCCGGATGCGCGCGCAGCAATTCGGGCAGCCAGGGCTTGATGCGCGCATTGGCTTCGCTCGAGGTGGTCACGCGTCCGTCGACGTCGGCCGACACGGTGATGACGCGTTCCTGATCGAGGCGTTTGACCCGGGGAATCCCGCTCACGCGCTCGACCCGGGCCAGGCTGTCGAGGTCGACCATGCCGCGCGGCCCCTTGACGACCAGATTGCGCACCATCTCCGGATCCTGGCTGTAGCGCTCATCCATTTTCACGCGGACAACGACTTCATCATTGCCCCAGCGCAGGCGCGCGGCTTCCAACCCGCGGAAGGCGCCGAGCAGGTTGCGCCCGACCTGCTTGGCATCCAGTCCGGCCCGCGCGGTGCGGTCCTCGTCCAAACGGATACGGAATTCCGTTTTGCCTTTGGGCAGGTCGCTGGCTGCGTTGACCAATCCGGGCAGTTCGCGCAACCGCTCCTGCACGGCTGCGGCCGCCTTTTTCAATTCGTCGAAGTCCCCGCCGCGCAACTCGACGTTGACGGCCCGGCCGACCGGCGGCCCCCCTTCTTCCTTTTTCGCCGTGCCGTTGACCACCTCGGGGAAAGAGTCCACGACCCGGCGCAAATCCCGTTCGATGACGGAGGGCTTGCGGCAGGCGGGATTCTGCTCGTCGATGTCGACGATGAGCATGGCGAGGTTGCTTCCGTACTCGAGGAACTGGTCGGTCGGGTCGAACATCGCGCCGATGCGTGTGATGACCGCAACCAGATCGCCTTCCGGCAATGCGTCGACCACGTCGCGTTCGACCCGGGCCGCGAGGTCGGCTGTCTGGTCGAGCGTGTAGTCGGCGGGCAGTTCGAGCTTGATATTGATGGTATCGGCAAAATCCGTGGCAAACAGCCGGAACGGCACCACACCCGCGCCGACGAGTCCTGCGACGAAAAGCAGGGCGGCCAGAAAAGCGGCCACCACGGCGTAGCGGGCGCGCAGGGCGAGATTGAGAAGGTGGACATAGACCGAGATTGTCCTTGAGACCATGCGGTCGACGGCCTCGCGCAGTTCCTCGTAGCTCAAACCCAATTCGTAGCCCACGCGGCGCCAGCCGCGCGGCGGATGGGCCGCGGCCGCGGCGCGCCGGCTCGCCGCCGAACGGATGGGGCGCAGGCAGTCGGACAAATGGGAGGGGAGAACGAGAAAAGCCTGCGCCAGCGAAAAACAGAGGGTCGCAATGACCACCACGGGAACGATAGCCAGGAATTTGCCGATGATGCCCTCTCCCCAGATCAGCGGGATGAAAGCGGCCACCGTCGTGCTCACGCTGCCGAAGACCGGCCACATGACTTCCTGCGCCCCGCGCACCGCGGCGCTTGCGGCGTTCTGGCCGGCCAAGTAATGGCGGAAAATGTTTTCCCCGATGACCACGGCATCGTCCACCACCATACCAAGGGCCATGATCATGCCGAAAAGCGACAGCATGTTGATGGTGAACCCGCCGAGGTAGAGGACCAGGAACGTGCCGGCGAAAGAGAACGGGATGCCGAACGCGACCAGCAGGGCCAGCCGCCAGTCCAGAAAAAGCAGAAGCAGGACGGTCACCAGGATGAGAGACTGGATACCGTTCTTCGTCACCGTCTCGATACGCGTGTTGATGTATTTGGTCGTGTCGGTGACTACCTGCGTCTCGATCTCGGGGGGGAGGGCGGCGGTTTCGCTCGCGAAAACCCGGCGGGCCTCCCGCACGGTGCGGATGACGTCGGTGCCTTTTTTCTTCACCAGTGTGTAGGTCACCGCGGGTCGCAGGTTGGTGCGCCCGTGGGTCTGGGCCTTTTCGGTGGTCTCTTTCACCGTGGCGATATCGCGGATTTTCACGGTTCGGCCGTCGGCCCTTTTGACAACCGGCAAGTCCTCGAGTTGGGCGGCCTCGGTGATTTCCCCGAGCAACCGGATCACCCGCTGGCCGCCCTGTGCGTCAAGGCGCCCCCCGACGACGTTGACGTTTTTCGCGGCCACGGCGTCCATCACGTCGGTAAAGGAAAGTCCGGCCAACCGCAGGCGGTAGGGATCGATTTCCACCCAGACTTCGCGCCGCTCCAATCCGTCGACGAGCACCTTGGAGACACCGGGTACGAGCTTGAGTTTGCGTTCGAGACGGTCGAGAGAGGGGCGGATCTTCCGCAAGTCGAAACCCGGAGGGTAGGAGATGGTGAAGGTGATGAGAGGGAAGGGGATGTCGAATTCCTCGACGATGGGCGGCTCGGCCGAGGCCGGCAGGTCGGCTTTGGCTTTGTCCACGGCCTGACGCACCTCGTTGAGTACGGGTTGCACGTCCTCGATGGCCGGATCGACTTCGATGAAAATGTTGGAGAAGTTGTCCTGCGAGATGGAACGGATCTCCGCGAGGTAATCGACATTGCCGAGTTCCTCCTCGATGGGAACGGTGATGGTCCTTTCGATATCCTCCGGCGCCCCGGTCTCGGGGTCGAGGGTGGTCACCTGGATAAAGTTCGTGCTGACATCGGGAAACAGGTCGCGTTGCAACTGCGTGAAAGCGGCGTAGTAGCCGGCAAAGATGACAACCAGCGTGAAAATATTCACCGCGACGCGGTTCTTCACGCTCCATGAAGCCATGCTCATACCCCCCCCAAGGTAGGCGGCCCGCCGGTTGACGGCAACGCGGGCTTCGCCCCCGCTTCTCCCGGGAGCTTTGCAGGCGGGGGGCGAATCCCTATATTCCTCGGCCCATGAATGATTTGTCGGAAGTCCTGCAGGCGGGCGTGGCCAAGGGCGGCTTGCTCGCCGTTTCGCGCGCCAATATCGAAGAATTTCTCGCCGCCGGTCCGTCGGCTCCGGAGGAGGCCAGCGTGCGCGAACTGGCCGCGGCCGGCAACTGGGAGGAGTTGAACAACCGCTTTTTCCGCACGCTGGCCTTCGGCACGGGCGGGTTGCGCGGCAAAACGATCGGTGCCGTGGTGACTTCCGCCGAGCGCGGCACCCCGCAGGCCATGGATCGCCCGCAGTTCCCCTGCACGGGGACCAATGCCATGAATTACCGCAACGTGAGCCGCGCCACCCAGGGCCTCGTCGCCTATGTCAAAGAATGGGCGTCCCGGGAAAAACTGCCGCACCGGCCGCGCATCTGTATCAGCTATGACACGCGATATTTTTCGCGCGAGTTCGCCGACTTGGCGGCCAAGGTCATCACCGAACTCGGTTGCGACGCGCTGGTCTTCGACGAGCCGCGGCCCACACCGGAATTGAGCTTCGCCGTGCGCCAGACCGGCGCGACAGCCGGCATCAATTTGACGGCGAGCCACAATCCGCCGGCTTACAACGGCTACAAGGTCTACTTCGACGACGGCGGTCAGGTCATCGACCCCCACGCCTCGGCCATCATCGCGAAGGTCGACGCGGTCAAAGACCCCCGTTACCAGCCGCTGCCCGGTTCCTTGCAGGGAAAGCGCGTTGCGCTCGGCCGCGACATGGACGAGGCCTATCTCGACCGTCTCGAGCGCGTGGTGCTCGACCCGGCGTTGATCGCACGGGAGCGGGGGCTCAAAATCGTCTATTCACCGCTGCACGGAGTGGGCGCGTCGATCATCATGCCTCTGCTCCAGCGACTCGGCTTCCACGCGGTGGCGGTCGAGGAGCAGCTTGTGCCCGACAGCCGCTTTCCCACCGTCAAGTCGCCCAACCCCGAGTACGCGGAGGCGTTGACCCGGGCGATGGCTTTGGCCGACGAGAGCGGGGCCGATTTGGTCATGGCCACCGACCCGGACGACGACCGCATGGGGGTTGCCGTTCGGGGCCGCGACGGCAAAATGGAACTTCTTACCGGCAACCAAATCGGTGCCATGCTCGCGTTTTACCGTGCCTCGCGCATGTTCGAGTTGGGTATCCTCGACGAAGAAAACAAGTCGCGCGGCGTCATCATCAAAACTTATGTGACCACCGACTTGCAGAAAGCGGTGGCCGGGCATTTCGGTCTCCGCTGCGTCGAGACGCTGACCGGCTTCAAATACAACGCGGCGAAGCTGCGCAAGTACGAGGAGGCGATCCCCGCCGAGCTGCGCGGCGACTATGTGCGGTTGGGCGAGGAGGAAACGCGCCGTTTGCGCCTGGAAAACTCGTCCTTTCTCGTGATGGGCGGCGAAGAGAGCTACGGGTACACCCTTTCCGATTTCTCGCGGGACAAGGACGCGAACGCGGCCGTCGCCGCCTTTGCCGAAGTGGTGGCGTACGCGCGGTCCCGCGGCCTCACCCCCGTCGAGTATCTCGACGAAATTTTTGCCACGCTCGGCGTCTATCTCGAGCGCGGGGAATCCCTGGTCTTCGAGGGTGCCGAGGGTGCGGCGACCATCGGCAAACTGGCCGCATCCTACGCCGACCATCCTCCGGCGGAGATGGATGGTTCGCGCGTGGTGAAGGTGGAAAACTTCGCCACCGACGTGGTTCATGACGTGGAGGGAGACCGGATCCCGGCCGAGGCCATGATCATCTTCACCTTGTCCGACGGGCGCCGCTGCGCGGTGCGCCCGAGCGGCACCGAGCCCAAGATCAAATACTACATTTTCGGGGTGGAGCAACCGCCGGGGCGCAAGATGACGCCCGACGAAGTGGCCGCGGCCCGAGTTCGCGTCGCGGGTGCGGTGGACAGCCTCTGGACCTGGCTGCACGCCGACGCATTGCGTCGCGCGGCGGCCTGAGGCAATTTGGCGGCGCATGAAGAGCTTCCTGCAATTCCTGCTTTTCGTCCTCGTCATCACCTTGGTGCTGGCCGGCTTGTACGCTTGGAAAAGCGGACGATTCGAGACGGTCGAGGAAACTCCTTCGACCGCCCTCGATTTCCTGCCGAAGGTCAAACCCGCTCTCGGCGCATCGCGCGTTCCCGGTTTGGCCGCGTTGGATGACGAACTCGGGCGCGTGGCCGGGGCGGTCATTCCCTCGGTGGTCAGTGTGAGCGCGCGCAAAAGCCCGGCGGTCGATCCGCGCGAGGACTTGATCCGTCAGTATTTCGGCTTCGGCCGGCGGCAACCCGTCGCCGAAACCGGTTCCGGGGTCATTGTCTCCGAGGAGGGCCATATCATCACCAATCTCCATGTCATCGACGGTGCCACCGAGGTTCTTGTCACTTTGAGCGACGGGCGGAGTTTGCCGGGCAAGCTGCTCGGCGCGGATCCGCTCTCTGATGTGGCCATTTTGAAAATCGACGCTTCCGGGCTGCAACCCCTCGCGTTGGCCGATTCCGACAAAGTGCGGGTCGGTCAGTTGGTCTTCGCCGTCGGAGCTCCGTACGGACTGCAGGAATCGGTCACCATGGGCATCATCAGCGCGCGCGACCGGCTCATATCGAGTGAATCGGCCAACGAGTTTTTCCAGACCGATGCCCCGATCAATCCGGGCAATTCCGGCGGCCCTTTGGTCAACATCCACGGGGAAGTGGTGGCCATCAACAACAGCATCAAGACGGAAAGCGGCGGATTCCAAGGCGTGGCCTTCTCCATACCCTCCAACACGGCCAAGCGTGTTTTCCAGCAGATCGTCGACCATGGTCGTGTGTTGCGACCCTACTTGGGCGTGGTCATGCTGCCCTTGAATGCGGACACGGCGCGGCAGCTCGGGCTGCCGGATGATCGTGGTGCCCTGATCGACGCGGTCTTCGCCAACTCCCCGGCCGCCTTGGCGGGGTTGCGGCGCGGCGATTTTGTCGTGAAGTTCGACGGTCGTGAGGTGGGTGGCTACCGCGATCTCCGCAAGCGCGTTTCGGAAGCCGCGGTTGGCCGGGAGACGGAGATGGAAATTTTGCGCGAGGGCGAGCGGATCAAAGTCCCGGTGACCATCGTCGAGCAGGCGCAGAGCAACGCGGCCGTGGCCGCGCCCGCCCCGGCGCTGATCGCTCCGAGTTCTGTGCAAGCCGGAGCACTGTCCGGGGTCACGGTGCGCGGTCTCACGCCCCAGCTCTCCGCCAAAATCGGTTTGCCCGACAGCGTGGAGGGCGTGCTGGTGCAGTCCGTTGCCGATGGCAGCCCCGCCGCGGGTGTCCTGCTGCCCGGCGATGTCATCGAGTTGGTCAACGATACTCCCGTGACCCAGCCTGAGCAGTTTGCCGCCGTGGCCGGGGCGCTCGCGCCCGGGGAGCGGGCCATCGTCCTCCTCTCGCGGGGGCGCGTGCGCGCTTTCGAGGTCGTCGGTCCCTGACTTCCTCCGGTCGTTGACTGTCGGCCTCTGGGAACGCATTCTGACACCCGCATGAAAAAGCCCCTGGGTACAACCTTCATCGTGGCCGCAAGTCTGCTTGGCGTGGCCGCCGTGGCGCAATTGGTTGCCATTCTTGTCTATTTCGGCCCGGGATTCAAACAGGCCTACGCGTCAGCCGCCGCCCCGGAGCCTGCTGCCCTCGAGCCCGCCGCAGTGCCACCCGCGGACGAGATGCCGGAGGCGGAGCAAGCCGCGCAGCAAGTGCGATTGACGGAGTTGGTGGCGGAAGCCGACAAACTCGAGGCGGGCATTTCCCCGGGGGACGCCCTCGTGCCTCTCGAGGAAGCTCTCAGCTTGCAACCGGGTAACTCCGAGTTGCTGGCCCGGGTGGCGACGCTTTACGAGAGACTCGGACAAGCCGAATTGGCTCAGGCGGGTTGGCAGAAGCTCGTTGCCCTCGGACCTGCCGCGGGGAATCTCTTCGATGTCGCCGAGGTCCGACTCAAGCTCCTGCAAAATCCCGCCGCCAACGATGAAGGATCCGAGTTGCGTGACCAGACGGGTTTGCAGCCGGGATCTTCGCTCGGTGTGGTCGACCTCAAGGTCACCGATGGAGGCAGCGCGGCCGCGCCGGTCAAGGACCTCCGTCTGGCGGTCAAGGCTCGTCCCGGCGAAACCATCGACGCGCGTGATGTCCGTATCAACGTAACCTTTTACGAAGCCCTGAACGGCGAGATCGTCCCGACCATGAGCCGTGTGCAGTCGATGTGGTTCACCACGCCCGTGGACTGGAAGGGCGAGGGCGTCGAGATCCTCGAGGTGAAATACGAGGTTCCGCGTATCGGGCAGGACGGCGGTCCGCCGCCGGATTTTTACGGATACATGGTCAACATCTACCACCACGGCCAACTGCAGGAGACGCGCGCCGAACCGGCTGATCTACGGGATCTCTTTCCTCCCCCGCTCAACGAAGTTCCCGCTGCCGTGGAACAGAATCCCCGCGGCGCTCAATGAAGATCCTCCTGGTCGACGACGAACCGGGCTTGGTTGAAGCCTGGCGCGAGTTGCTCGGCTCCTCGGCCGGGTTCGACGTCCGGATCGCCCACGACGGTGAAGCGGCGCTGCGCGAGGCACGCTCGTGGCCCGGCGGCCCCGACGTTCTCGTTACCGACGTGGTCATGGACCCCATGGACGGGCTGACCCTGCGTGAAACGCTTGCCGCGGAATTTCCGGCAATGCGCGCGGTTTTTGTCAGCGGCTATGATCTTTCCGGCTATGCGGACCGCACGGCCGGCGCGCGCGTTTTGCCCAAGCCGGTCGATGCCGGGCAACTCTCCGCCGCGATCAGCGGGGCCGAACCTCCGATGGTCGGACGGGACCTCGGCGGCTACTTGGTGCAGGAGCACCTCGGGCGGCAGGGAGCAGTGGATGCTTTTGTCGCCTGGCAAGGCCGCATGTCGCGGCACGTTGTCTTGAACATTCTCGACGAGGAAAGCTCGCGTCTCCCGGCTGAGGTCGAGGGGTTTTTGGCCGACGCGCGGGCCAAGGCTGCCGTTTCCCACCCCTACCTTCTCGCCGTGCACGAGGCCGGCGAGTCCGGTGGTCGCTGTTTTTACGCTTCGGACTACCTGCCCGGCTATTCGCTCGAGGCCTACCGTGCGGCGGGGCAGCGTCTCGACGATCGCGCCTTGGTCGCCGCGCTGCGGACTGTCGCGGATGTCAGCGCCCACTTTGCGACGAACGGCATCGCGCGACGGGCCCTGCGGACCGAGGACCTGATTTTCGACGCCTCGATGCGGCCGCGTCTGGTCAACGTGGCCGTCGCGGCGGCGCCGGCGCCCGACGAGCGGGCGGAAGTGGCGCATTTTGCCGCGGCTGTCGCGCAACTGGCCGCACCCGGCGGTGCGGCGGCTTCGGCGGCGCAGGCGCTGGCCGGCGCTCCGGACTGGGCCGCGGTTTCCGCGGCGGCCGTCGCGGCCAAGCCCGTGGTGGTTCCCAAAGACGCGCGCAAACTCACCGCACGGTCCGAAAAATCGAAGGAGATCATCGAGCAATCCAAGAAACAGCAGAAGAAGCGTGTTTTGATCAGCGCGGCCATGACGGTCGTCCTTCTGGTCGTGGCGGCCTTTGCCCTGCTCCGGGTTTTCGGCGGCAGCGAGCGGGTGATCCCGCCGGGAATGGTCAAAATCCCCGCCGGGGATTTCGTCTATCAGGACGGAGAAAAGGTGAACTTGCCGGAGTTCTGGATCGACAGACACGAGGTTTCCATTGCCGATTACAAAGAGTTTCTCGATTTCCTCGAGGCCAATCCGGGTGAAGCGAAAAAGTTCGCCCACCCCGACATGCCCGAGGGCAAGTCGCATGTTCCCCTCGACTGGGCGGACGACGAGAAAATCAACACTTGGGGATTTTACCGCGGAGCGACGAGGGGTTCGTGGAAGAAAATCTTCCCCATCACGCTCGACCATCCCGTGTTCAACGTCGATTGGTTCGACGCCTACGCTTACGCCAAATGGAAAGGCCGCCGTCTTCCCACCGAGCAGGAGTGGGAAAAGGCGGCGAGGGGGACCGACGGCCGCAAGTTCCCGTGGGGCAATGAAGAGGACCCGAAGAAGGCCAATACCGGTGCCGACTTCAAATCCAACCCGAAGGAGGGCGGCGAGATCGATGGCCACCGCCGCTGGGCGCGGGTGGATCAACCCGAGGGCGACAAAAGCCCCTTCGGCGTGCGGGGAACGGCGGGCAATGTCTCCGAGTGGACCGCGACTTGGGCGCCCTCCGAAGACGGCATGGGCGGGGAGGTTCCCGTGGTGCGCGGCGGGAACTGGGGCAACCCCGAGCACGTCATCACCCGCCGCCGGGCCATCCTCGACCCGTTGCAACAACAGGATGCTTTGGGTTTCCGCACGGTGTCGGACACCAAACCCTGATGACCGCGATTTCCCGTCTTTCCCGCGCACCGGCTATCGCCCTTTTTGCGCTGCTTCTCGGCGTGTTGGCGGCGGAGAACTGTTCGGCGCAGATCAAGGTCGGACTCAGCTTCAAGCGCAGGCTTTATGTTCTCTATGAGCCGTTGGTGGCCGTTGTTTCCATTGAAAATCTCAGCGGACGTCCCTTGCTCCTGGAAAATTCGGAGAAAAATCGCTGGTTCGGTTTTACCATCGAAACCGCGGAAGGCCGTCCCGTTCCGCCCAACAATCCCGACTACGAGCTGGCGCCGGTGGCGATCGAACCGGGAGAGCGTCTCACGCGCGCCGTGAATCTCACGCCCTTGTTTCCGATGCAGGACTTCGGGGCGTATCGGGTGAAGGCTTCCGTCTATGCCTCAAGCTTCGACCGGTTTTTCAGCTCCGCGCCGTTGACGGTCGAAATTACCGACGGGCGCCCGATTTGGCAGGAAGTTGTCGGTGTTCCCGGGGGTTCTGGCCCGCCCGAGTTGCGCACCGTCACCCTCCTGACCCACAAGCTCACGCGCAGCACCCGTCTTTATGCCCGCATCGAGGACAAGCAGGGTGGAAAAATCTACGCCACCCATCAACTCGGCCCCTTCCTGACATTCGGCCGCCCCGACGTCCTGCTGGACCTGCGCAACGAGATTCACGTTTTGCAAAACAGCGCGCCCAAGCAATTCCTGTATACGCACCTCGGCCTCTCGGGCGAAATTCTCGGGCAGCAAGCTTACCTCGAGGCCGGTTCACGCCCGCGTTTGGTCAAGGACGAGAGAGGTGAGGTCCGGGTTGTTGGAGGCCGCCCTTATACCCCGGGCGAAGAAGAGGCGGCCGCCGAGGCGGCTGACAAAGCAGGGGATCGCCCCGTCCCGGTTCCCGAGAGGTGAAAAGCCTTGCGCCCTTGGCCCGGGGCCGATAGCTTCTCCGACCCTTCCAAACATTCTGCTCATGGCCGCATCCAAGAAAAAAACTCCCGCCAAACCCGCCGCGAAGAAAGCGTCCGGTAAAGCGCGTGCCGCGAAGAAATCCGCCCCTTCGCGCAAACCTGCCGCTTCGCGCAAACCCGCCGCTCCCAAGACCAAGCCCGCGGCCCGCAAGGGGCGTGCCA
>JBMTVD010000005.1:0-46006 GCA_049451035.1 Chthoniobacterales bacterium
TGATGGTCGCCTCGTTGGCTTCGTTGAGAGTGTAAGTCCAAGGGCCGTTGGTGAACGACTGGGCGCTGGCCCAAGACGCGCCAGCAAACAGGACGACCGTGAAAAGAGCTGCTTTGAGCATAACCCTCAAAATGCTTCGTTCTGCCTCGGCGGCAAGCCGATTTTTGATCACGTGATCACTGGCGGCCGCAGCTCTGAGCTTGTCTGTGGCAAACAGAGGGAGGGCAATCCAAGCCTCAAGGCAGGAGGCACCCACCTGCCGCCGCCACGCCCCCCACGGGGCGCCGCCGGCGGCCTGCGCGTTGGCGCCAACTTTCAACCATTGACCGTGTAGCCCTCTTCCCCGTGATCGTTGACGTCGAGGCCTTGCGTCTCGATCTCCTCGCCCGGACGCAGTCCGATGGTGGCACGGACGGCCAGAGCGGCGATCGAAGTTCCCGGCACGACAAGCAGGAGGGTGATGCCGATCGCCTTGAGTTGCACGAGCCAGAGCGACCCACCCTGCACGGCGGCCGCGAGCCCGTTGGCCTCGGCAGCCGCACCGAGCAGGTTCGGATTGGCCGCGGTCGAGGCAAGGAGCCCCGCAAGAAGAAGGCCCACCGTCCCCGAGACTCCGTGAATGCCGAGCACGTCGAGCGTGTCATCGTAGCCGAAAAGTCTCTTCACCGAGGTACAGGCGAGGTAGGCACAGGTGCCCGCCGCCGCGCCCACGAGCACGGCGCCGCCGGCCGACACGAAACCGCAAGCCGGGGTGATACCGACCAGTCCGGCCACCGCTCCGGAGCAGAAGCCGAGCACGCTGGGCTTGCCGCGCTGGATGAATTCGATCGCGGGCCAGACAAACGCGGCCACCGCGGCGGCCAGCGTCGTGGTCAGCAACGCGTTGGCCGCGATGCCATCGGCCGCGAGGGCGCTCCCCGCATTGAAACCATACCATCCGAACCAGAGGATGCCGGTACCGGCGGCGACCAGCACCATGCTGTGGGGCATCATCGGTTCCTTGCCGAAGCCCGCGCGCGGCCCGAGCACCAGACAGAGCATCAAGGCGCTGTAGCCCGAGGCCATTTCCACGACCATGCCGCCGGCGAAATCGATGGCCGGCACCGCGGCGTCGGCATTCCAGACGCCGTTGAGGAAGCCGGTGCTCCCCCAGACCATGTGCGCGAGCGGAATGTAAACCAGGAACAGCCACACGGTCGTGAAGGCCATCACCGCGGAAAATTTCATCCGCTCGGCCGAGGCCCCGAAAACCAGCACCGGTGTGATGATGGCGAAAGTCAGCTGGAAAACGCAGAACACGTTCTGGGGGATCCAGTAGGCGTAGGTCGTGTTGGGTGCGGAGTCGACGCCCCGCAGGAAGAAATGCTCGGTGCCCCCGAGGAAAGGCGCGATGGCACGGGCCCAGGCCGGCGCGTCTTGCGCCGCGAAACTGCTCCCGAAGACCAGACTGTAGCCGAACGCCCACCACAGGATCGTCACCAGCGCCGCCACCCCGAGGCACATCGCGGCCATCGACAGCACGTTCTTCTGCCGCACCAACCCGCCGTAAAAAAGCACCAGCCCGGGGAGAGTCATGAAAAGCACCAGCGCCGCGGAAACCATCATCCACGCCGTATGACCGGGGGAGGCCGACGGCGCGATGCCGGTGTCCGACGGATCGGAGTTGGTGCGTTCGGCCTCGGCATAAGCCACGCGCTGTTCGAGCGAGGGGCCGTCCTGGGCGTGCACCGGGATCGAGGGAACGAGAAGGAAGAGGGCGAGAAAGGAGAGAAGAAGGCGGTGGGTCATAGCGGGGAAAGGTTCGGCGTTCCGACGCCGCCGCCAAGCAAAAAAATGGCCGCGGCGGCGGCTTGGGCGGAAAGAAACCCTTGTCCGAAGTCAGAGGCTCTGGCAACCAGGACCCCGGCATGCGTATCGCTGTCTCCGGATCACATTCCTTGGGAAAATCCACGGTGGTCACCGATTGGGCTGCCAGAAATCCCCGGTTCCACCGGGAGGAGGAGCCTTACCGCGCGCTGGGGCTTTACGGTCCCTATGAAATTCTCTTCCGCGAGGCGTCGACCAAGCTGCACAACGGGATCCAGTTGTTTTACAACATCAGCAGGATCCACCGGTATGGCAGCCCCGCGGACGAGGTGATTTTCGACCGCGCTCCTGTCGATTACCTCGCCTACTCGCAATACACCGCCGATCAAGGCACCACGGATATCGACGACGCTTTTGTGGAATCGATGGTGCCCGCGGTCAGGGAGTCGCTGGATCATTTGGATATTCTGGCCTTTGTGCCGAAATCCGAGGCTTGGCCGGTGGCAATGGAGGAGGACGGCATCCGGCCGGTCGACCAGGCTTACCGCGACGAGGTCGATGCGATTTTCAAACAGATCTACCGCGAGGGACGGTTCGGGGTTTTGCCGGAGAAAAACGGGCCGCGGTTGGTCGAATTGTCCGGACCGCGGGAGCAGCGATTGGATCAGTTGCAGGCGGCGATCGACGCGGTGAACTCCCCCCCATGAGCAAGGCCCCGGCGAAAGGTGTGCCGCGCGAGCCGGCAGGCCGGGGTTCTTTGTGTTATGGTCACGGCATGGTCGTCCGTTCGACAGCCCTTTTTCTCACTCTCCTCTGCACCGCCATGGCCATCGAAACACCCGAATACACAGTGACCGTCGAAGACGGCAAATACGAGGTGCGGGATTACGCGGGCCTCACGGTGGCCCGGACCGCGATGGGAGACGGGGATTTCATGCGTTTATTCCGCTACATTTCGGGCGGAAACGAGAGCGGGCAGAAAATAGCCATGACCGCGCCGGTGCTTGTGCAGCACCAGGGCGAGGAAAGCGGCATGAGCTTCGTCGTGCCGCGCGCGGTGGCGGCGGCGAAGGTACCGGCTCCGGAGGCGGCGGAAGTCTCGTTGGACACGATGCCCCCGGCGCGCTTTGCCGTGTTCACTTATTCCGGCCGCCGCACCGACCGCAACGAGGGCGACGCTCTGCAAAAGTTGCGCGCCTGGATGGCAGAGAAAAACCTCCAAAGCGAGGGAGAACCCGTGTTCGCCTACTACGATCCGCCCTGGACGTTGCCCTTCCTGCGCCGCAACGAAGTGATGTTGCGCGTGGCAAAAGAATAACCGATCTTCCGGCCATGAAGCTGCTGCTGCTGGCCGCGCTCGCCCTGCTCGCCACACCGGGGGACGCCGGAGCAATGGAGGAGGCGCCGGCGGCCGCGGCACCCGCGTCCTCCCGTGACGGGCTGGTCCTCAACGGCGAAGCCACACGCACCGTGTGGGGATTCCAAGTCTATAAAGTCCGTCTCTTTCTGCACGAGATCATGCGCGAGGCGGAAAAAATCATGGGCGCCAAAGAGCATCCCAAAACGATCGAGATCACGATGGTCCGCCCGGTCGACGAGGAGCAGTTCGCCTCCACAGTGCAGGACAACATCGACACCAATTTCACCGAGGAGGAGAAGGTGAAGTTCGCCGCACCGCTGTCCCGGTTCCTCGCGTGCTTCAACAACGGCGCGGACCTGAAACCGGGCAATGTGATCACGATCGCCTACGCGCCGCCGGAGGGAACGGTGGTGAAGCTCGACGGGCGCACGCTCGACACCATCCCGGGCACCGACTTCTACCACACGCTCCTGCGCCTCTGGATCGGCAAGCCGCTGCAGCATTCCATCAAAGAGGGGCTGGTCGGCAGCGGTGGCTGAGCCGCGTTGACAGAACGGAGCCTCCCGCAAAAGATGGCACGGTGAAACGGCTGCTCTGCCTCTCGTTGCCCGCGGTGTTTCTCCTCGGCGGATGTGTCACCTATTCCAAGGTCAAATTCCACAAGAACACCGAGGCGCTGGCCGTCACCGCCGAGCAGAAGCAACTGGCCATCGTCATGGAGAGGAGGACCAAAGATCCCCTCGCCCGGCTCGGCGGGTATCTTGACGCCGCCGACGAAGCGCGGCGCGAGCTCGCCCGGAACCCGCAAAACGCACTCCGGCAAAGCGACTACAACTTCGCCGTGGCGCGGGTCATGGACATCATTTACGACGCCCAACTCCGGCCCTGGAGCGAAGCGGTGGTCGCCCCCTCGGCCACGGGAGATCCTTGGCGGTTGACCCTCACGCCACCCTACAAAGAAAAACAATTCGATCCTTCGCTTTTCGAGTTCCGTCCGTCCGATCGCTACGATTTCCGCGGCAAACTGGTGGGTGAACGCGTGCTCAAAGAGGGTCTGGGCGCACCGCTCATCGTGGCGGGGCGGGAGATCGACTACGTAAAATTCGACAGGTTCGCCCAGGGACGGAATGTCTACTACGGCATGACCGCCATGGTGAATTTCCGGGGCCGCAACGCCAGCATCGTCCTCCACGATCCGCTGGCGCGGGAGAGCGTGGACTTCGGCGGGCGGAGGTATCCGCTGGCCGGCGACTTCCAGGGACCGCTGGCTCTGGCACTCGAGGAGCTTCACTGGCGGAAAAAAGAACTGGCCGGCTTTTTCAAACCGGATGAATTCGCCGACCGCGCCCGCCTCGCACGCCTGCAGCCGTACGATCCCCGCAAGATTCCTCTGGTTTGCATCCACGGACTCACCAACTCGCCGGCCACGTGGGCGCCTTTGGTGGAGTTCCTGCGCGGCGATCCCGTCTTCCGCGAGAACTACCAGGTGTGGTTTTACGCTTACCCGTCGGGCCTGCCCTACCCTCTGGCCGCCGCCTACCTGCGCCAACAACTGGCGGAAATCCGGAAACTTTATCCCGGCATGCGCGACATGGTGGTGATCGGGCACAGCATGGGCGGCATGATCAGCCGCCTGCTCATCACCGACAGCGGAAACGATCTCTGGAGTCTCTACTTCGACAAACCGATCGACGAACTTTCCTTCACCGAGGACGCCCGCCAGCTGCTCTCCGGCATGCTGCTGTTCGAGGCGGTGCCGCACATCGGCCGCGTCATCTTCGTCTCGGCCTCGCACCGCGGCAGCGATATGGCCGACGATTTCTGGGGACGCCTCGGGGCGGCCGTGATCGGCAGTCCGGTCGCGGACAAAAACGTGTACGCCGAGGCCATCGCGCAGGCCCGACCCGAAGTCCGCTCGCACGCGAACAACCGTCTGCCCAACAGCGTGGACCTGCTCAATCCGGAAAGCCTTTTCCTCAAGAGAGTCAACGCCCTGCCGACCGCTCGCGGTGTCCCCTACCACTCACTCATCGGCGACCGGGGCAAAGGAGGTTTCCTCGACCACACCAAACCCCAAAGCAACGACGGCATCGTGCCGTATTGGAGCAGCCACATGGACGGGGCCGTGAGCGAGCGCGTCATCCCGAGCGGGCACTGGAGCCACTTGCACCCGCTCGGCATGTCCGAAATCAAACGCATCCTCGTGGAGCACCTCCCATGAAGTCGCCGCGGGACTCGTCATCGCTCACCGGGGAGCAACTCCGTCCGATGGAAGCCGTGGGCGCCCTTTTCGGCGCAGGCCGGGACGAGACCGCCCGCGCCGTCGTTGCCAGCTTGAGCCAGAGTGTTTTCGAGGCGCCGCCGCCCCGGCCGTCCAACCTCGTGCGCCGGGCCTTGGCGCGCATGGTCTGGCGCCTCATGCAGGGAACAACACGGACCGAAAAGCGCACGGGACCCGACGGGCGCGAGGTTCTCGGCTACCGCAATCGCATCCTCGAGCGCTCGGGCCATCCCTATGCCGTCACCCTGCTCGAACCCTCGCGGGCCGACACACATGATTTCGTCGAAGGCGGCGATCCCATGAACGCCATTTACATGATGCTCTGCCCGGAAATCCGGAAGCAGGCGGGACCTTGGGATCACATCATTCTCGACTCGGTGCAGGCCCGCGACGTGCAGCTCCGGTTCGTGTGGGAGACGCGATGCACCCGCGATCTGGCCATGGCGAGGATCGAGCGCGGCGAGAGCGTGCGCCTCAAGGCCGTGGCGGCCGGCGCGGGCTTGAGTCTGATTCTCGTTCTCGAGCGATTGCTGCGCGAGGGAAGCGACCCGGCCCTCATCACGGCCGTCATCTCGGACCGCGAAGCCGCCAACATGGCCAAATCGTCGCGCCTGCTCGGCAAACTCGAGGCGACCCGGCAACTGCTCGAATCGGGCCGCGTCCGCACCGTGACGGAAGATCTGCTGTCGCCCTCGGAGAGTTCGCCCAATGATGTGATCACCGTCATGGGGATCCTCGAGTATTTTCCCGGCCACACCTTCACCACTACCGAGCGCCACCTCGGGCATCCGGAGCCGCAGGACATTCCGGGGGCGGAGGAAATCGTCCGCAATGTGGCGGCCATGACCACTCCGGGCGGGCGGCTGGTGACCAACACCTTCCGCCTCATCAGCGCGGTGCGCATCATGGAGGTCTTCGGCAAAAAGTTCCGCTACCGCGGCCGCCCGGAAATGCAACGCCTGCTGGCCGGGGCCGGCTTCGTACCCGCCGGAAGGCACCATTCGGGGCACATCTTCGACGTGGAGATTTTCGAGAAGCGCGCCTAGAAAGCGAAGTCCGCCTTGTCGTGCGACACGTCATGGCGGATCTGCGATCCGTCGATTTCGGTCAGCGATCCGTCGTCGGCCGCCACGGTCATCCCGGCGGGAACATGGCGCCCCTTGTCGTCTCGAGCCACGCGGGTCGTCGTGATGGTACGCCGCAATTTTCCCTCGCGGTCGTATTTCTCCACCCGCAGGGCGATCCATTTGCCGGTGTCGATCCAACTGCGCACCTTGCCGTGCGGTGAATCGACCCCGGGCCGCGACTCGAGGATGACACAATCGATGCGACCGATGGTTTCCCGGCCGGCCAGCGTCTGCTTGGGCCAGAGAAAAAAATCCTCGACGGCATCGGCCAAGGCGAGCCCCGTGCCGAAGATGCCGCCGTGCCATTCGTCGCGTCCGACAGGGGAGCGTTGGCCGCCCGCGCCGACGATTTCCCCCTGGGGCCACGAACCCGGGGTCTGACGCAGGACGACTTTTTCCCCTTTGCGATCCTGCGGCCAAAGAATTTCGTAAGCGGTCTGCGCACTGCCCCCGGCGCGGCGCGATTTGATCTGCACCTGCAGAACCCGGCCGGCGGAGTCTTTCATGCGCACGCGGGCGGAGGAATCGCCGTCCTCGAGAAGGGCTGCCATTTTGGCAGCCACTTGACCCGCCTCGAGTGCGGTCTGCCCGGCACGGGCGGGCACGGCCAAGAGCAGGCAAAGAAGGGCGGCAGCGACTTTCATCGGCACCCCATCATCCCGCGGAGGAGACCACCGTCAACCCTGCAACGCGATGCTCGGCGAGAGGCGCGAACTGCGCCAAGCGGGATAGAGACCGCTGACAACACCCACGGCCACCGCGATGACCACGGCCTGCAGGGCCAAGGACCACCCCAGATCCGGCTCGAGAAAACCTCGCACCAAGGGGGTCCGCTCGAGCAGCGCCAAAGTCACCGCACCGAGCACCACCCCGACCAACCCGCCGAGAAATCCCATGACAGCCGACTCGCAGAGGATGAGCGACATGATCCGTGCGCGGGACCATCCGAGGGCGAGCAGGACACCGATCTCGTGTTTACGCTCGAACACGCTCATAAGCATCGTGTTCATAACCCCCAAAACACCCACGATGAGCGCGAGCAGGGAGGTGCTCCAACTCATGGCTTGGGCCATGCGGAAGCCCTGGCTGGTGCCGACCACTTCCCCGGCCCGCACGGCACGCAAACCGGGATGCGTGGCTTCGATCTCGCGGCAGAGCGCACCGATCGCATCCTCCGTGGTTCCTTCGGCGACACGCACGTTGATGAAATTGGCGCGGCCCTCGTAACCGGAGGCTTCCTGGAATCTCGGCAGCGCCATGTTGATGGCCCCGTTTTCCAGCACCGACTTGCCGTCGACGATGCCGACCACGTCGAATTCGCCGGCTTCGACCTGGAGTTTGTCGCCGGTCTTCTTCCCCAGTACCTCGGCGGCCAACTTACCGAGCACGACAGCGTTTTCCCGTGCATCGCGCGGCATGCGACCGTCGATGACCTGCAACTGATCCCAGGTGAACGAGCCCCATTCGCGCCCGTAAACCACCATCATGGGCGCATCCTCCACGCTGAGCATCTGCATGAGGGTGGCGTTGGCTTCGCCCACCCCGGGAATGGCCGCAATTTCCCCGCGCACGGACTCGTCGAAAGCCTTGGGCATGATGCCGCCCTCCATGTTGCTCACCACGACATCGATGCCCACGGTGTCGAGCTGGTCGACCACGCTCTTCTCGTATCCCGAAGCCATGCCGACCAGGGCGACAACCGCGGCAATACCGATGGCGATGCCCAGCACGGTGAGTCCGGTGCGCACGGGCCGGCGCCAGAGTCCGCGGAAGATGACCTGCAGAAAATTCATCGTTCAGCCTTGGGGGACGACTTGGCCGTCCTTGATACGGACGGTGCGGGTGCCGTGACGCGCCAGCTCCTGATCGTGGGTCACCATGACCAGTGTGACGCGGTGTTCCTCGCGCAAGCGCAGGAGGATGTCCATGACATGCGCGGAGTTTTTGCTGTCGAGATTTCCAGTCGGCTCGTCGGCCAGGAGGATGGCCGGCCGGTTGGCCAGACTGCGTGCGATGGCCGCGCGCTGGCGCTCGCCGCCGGACAGTTTGACCGGCAGATGGCCGAGCCGGTGGCCCAACCCGACCGCCTCGAGGAGTTCGACCGCGCGCGCCCGCCGCTCCCGCGGGGAGCCGGGCAGGCCGAACATCGGCATCTGCACGTTCTCCTCGATGGTGAAGTTGGGCAGCAAATGGAACGACTGAAAAATGAAGCCGATCTCCCGGGCGCGGTAGGCGGCGGCGTCGTCGATCGCGGACAAATCGCGCCCGCGAAAATGCAGACGGCCCGACGAGGGCCGGTCGAGCAGGCCGAGCATGTTGAGCAAGGTCGTCTTGCCGCAGCCGCTGGGGCCGACGATGGAGACAAACTCGCCGTGCCTGATGGTCAGGTCGACCCCGCGCAGGGCGGCCACGCGGCCGTCGTCGAATTCCTTGGTCAACCGGACCGCCTCGTAGACGACTTCGCCGGAAGACAATGCGGACGCGACCACGCTATTCGGCCGCGGCCCATTGCGCGCCGACGCGGGGATCGCGCAAGCGCTTCATGAGGTCCGCGAAAGCGGAGCGGTAATTCGGGAAAGGCGCGGTGTCACCTTTCTCACGGGGCTCGATCAATCCGACATGGTCGGATAGTTCGTCGCAGGGAATGGAACTCTTCGCGTGGTGCACGCCGTGCAGCGGCTGGTGCAGCAGGCTGAGCGCGACGAGCCGTCCCGGCGCGCTTTCCACGATGATACTGCGGGTTGCACTGCGTGCGCTGTTCCCGCTCAAGCCCACATGCTCGATGTATTTGCGCCAGCTCTGCATGTTACCGGCGATGAACGCGGGAATGAAATAAATGACGAGGAACCAGTTCCACACATTGAACCAGGCCACCAAGCCGAGCACGGTGGCCCAGAGCAGGATCATGCCCGCGGTCTCGTTCCAGACGCGGCGGCGGACAACCTTGTTGGTCACCGGGGAGGGCCGCTGGAGAAAAACGCGCCAAAAAAGGTACGGCGTGTAGAAGAAGCCGAAATTCAACTCGAGGAAAGCGGCGGTGCGCCGCCACCAGAGCGGCTGCCGCGGATCGACGAACGGCCACAGCTCGAGATCCTTCACCGTGGCGAGGTTGACGTGGTGCTTTTGGTGCAGGGCCCGGTAAAGAGTGAAGGGAGTCAGGCTGATCATGCCGACGAGTTGTCCGTCGAACTCGTTGAGCCATTTCATTTTCCGCAGGTTGCCGTGGGCCGCCTCGTGATAAGCGATGAGCATGGCGTGCATGAAGTGGCTCGAAACAAGCATGAGCGGAACGATGAGCCAGAGGTAAGCGGCGTTCCCCGAGACATACTGGTACATGCACCACGCGAGCAGCGCGGTGGTCCCGTAAGTGCCGACCATCACCCAGGTGAAGGACGTGCGGCACGGCCACGGCTCCTCGTGCGAAGCCAGGGCCGGGTTTTTGACGGTCATGTGCATGGCGGCGGGTCAGATTTTCAAGTCGGCTGGACAAGCGGTTGGATGGCGGCCGGCTTCCCCGATGACGCCCCGGAAAATGCGGTCGAGGTCCGCAAGATCGGATCCGGCGAGGGCGTCGGGACGGTGCAGCCAGCGCAACTCCAATTTCCGGCCATCCTCTGTCATCTCGCAGCCAATGTCAAAGCGCGCAGTCCCGCTGGAAACCAACTCGAGACGGCTGCCGATGCCGGGGATGTCGATGCCCGGAGCGGGATAGTTCTGCACGGCGAAGCGCACGTCGAAAACAGGATGAGTCCCGCCCCCCCGCCCCACCGCGGCGGCCAACTCGGCGAAAGGCATGGCGTTGGCAAAATCATCCACGGACTGGCGATGGATTTCGGCCACCATCGCGTCGAAAGGGCGATCCGGGTCAAGCCTGCCGCGCAACGGGACAGTCCCGGAAAAATATCCCATGGCCTCGCGCACCGCCTGTCCGGTGCGGCCGGCCACGGGTGTGCCGACCACAACATCCTCCTGTCCGCTCCAGCGGAAGAGAGCGACCCGGAAAAGGGCCAGAAGCACGGAAAACAAAGTGGCTCCCGACTTCTTGGCGAGCCCGCGGACCGGTTCGGCCAAGGCCGCGGGAATTTCCGTGCGCCGGCACGCCAGTGGAAGCGGCTGCAATGGACCGCGGTCGCGAAGAAAGGGCCGGGCACCCTCGAGACGACGGCGCCAGTAACCGGCCTGCTTTTCCAAGGCCTCGGGATTCCATCGTGCGCGCTCGTTTGCCGCCCACTGTGCGCAAGTCATCTCGAGCGGCGCGAAATCCAGACGCAGCGCCTTGAGGCGCGAAGTATCGTTACCCGATTTCTGCCAGGCCAGGAGACATCCGGTGGTGAAGTCATTGACGAAATTGCTCACCGTCCATCCGTCGGCGATGGAGTGATGGATGGCCAAAGCCAAAACGTGGTGGTCCGGACCGCGCTTCAGCATCTCGATACGGTAGAGCGGCCCCCGCAGAAGATCGAGCGGCTGCGAGAAGCACTCTTGCACCTCGCAGAGCACCGCCTCGTCGGTACGGACGGACGAGGGCAGCACGCGGTAACGAAGCCGGGGATCGGCCTCGGATTTGACGACCTGCAGGGGGCGCTCCTTGCCGGGCAGGAACGAGGCCCGCATAACCTCCTGGTGTGCGAGGACATGGCCGAGAGACTCGCGGCACATGGCCTCCGTGAGCGGACCGCGGATGTCGAGGAGGCAGCAGATATTGTTGGAAGGATCGCCGGGGGCGACAGCGGAGGCCTCCCACAACTCGCGTTGGGGAAAAGAAAGTGGCTCAAGCCGGGCTTTTCCCGTGGCCAGCCAATCTTTGAGTTTCGCCCGGGCGTCCGGCTCCATGCGCGGGGCTTACTTGCTCGTCGCCGTATCGGCGGCGCGGTTCGTTTCCGCCACGGTCTCCTCGCCAATGATGTCGTCCAGCGCCCCGGCGTCGAGTTCGTCGAAATCGATCTCGTCGACCGCGACCGCCTTCTCCGGAGCGGCAACGGGTGCGGGCGCGGACTGGGCTCCTCCCCCGAGGTGTTCGTCGATCAACCCGGCGATCTGTCCGATGGTTCGCGCGCGCAGCAGGCTGGTCGGGGGCAGTGTCACCCCGATGGAGTTTTCGATCATGTTCTCGATCTCGACGCCCATCAGCGAGTCGAGACCAAGATCGGTCAGCGGCTGCTCGGGGCGCAGCGACTCGGGTTTGACCCGCAGCACCGATCCGACAACCTCCTGCAACGCCTGCACAATGACGCCTTCGCGTTCGGCGCCCTCCGCGGCGTCGATGCGCTTGCGCCAATCGCCGACTTTGCCGCCTGTCTCGTCGGCTTCGGCGGTTCCCGAAAGAACGCGTTCGAAAAGGCGGCTGTCTTGCGCGCCTTTGGAAGCCTGGCGCCATTTGGCCCAATCGATGCGCATGCCCGCCACCTGCGCGGCGGACGTGCCGAGCAAATTCTCGAGCACCTCGAAGATTTCCCGCGGTTCGAGGAGTCCGGTGCCGATGCGGGCCAGGTATTCCGCGACGCGTTCGTTGCGCGCGACGTACCCTTCGCCGCCCAGCGCACCCCAGTTGACGGCCAGAGCCGGCAAACCGAGCGCGCGCCGGTGGTGGGCGAGTGAATCGAGAAACGCATTGGCCGCCGAGTAGTTTCCCTGACCGGGATTGCCGAAAACGCTGGAGGCGGAAGAAAACATGACAAACGCGTCGAGCGCCATCGCGCGCGTCGCCTCGTGCAGCAACCACGCGCCGCGCGCCTTGGGGCCGAGCACGGAGGCCATACGGTCCGCCGTGAGGTCGGCCAACGGCGCGTCGTCGATGACCATGGCCAGGTGGAAGACACCCTTGAGGGGGCGACCGGCCGACGGCAGGCGAGCGAAGAGGGATGCCACGCCCTCCGTGGTTCCGACGTCGGCGGCGACCGCGATCACTTCGACGCCGGCGGCATTCATCCCGGCCATGAACTCCGCGGCACCGGCTGCCGCCGGGCCCTGACGACTGGTCAAGACAAGATGGCGCGCGCCCTTTTCGACCAACCATCGGGCCAAGCTGCGGCCGAATCCGCCGAAACCGCCGGTGACCAGGTACAGCGCCTCCGGATCGACCCGGAAGGGCGTCGTGCGGGGACTGCCTTCACGGTTCACGGAAGGTCCGGCGAAATTGAGGATGACTTTGCCGGTATGCTTGCCGCCGGCCATGAGCCGGAAGGCGGCATCGAGGCGGTTGGCCGGGAAGGAGCGGTGCAAGAGGGGCCGCAGTTTGCCCGCCGCGACCAGCGCGGTAATCTCGGCCATGAGTTCGCGCGTCAGCGCCGCATCACCGGCAAAGACGGCGTCCATGGCCACAACGTGGAAGGACGCGTTCTTGCGCAGATGCCACATGGGCAATTTCGAATTCTGGTAAATGTCGCGCTTGCCGATCTCGATGAAGCGGCCGAATTCCGCGAGGCAGGACAGGCCCATCGGGATGGCTTCGGCGGCGAGAGCATTGAGCACCACATCGACGCCGCGTCCGCCGGTCAGGCGCTTGACCTCCTCGGCAAAGTCACCGCGTCGCGAGTCGACGACATGCGCCACGCCGAGGGTACTGAGCAGCGACCGCTTGCCCGGGCTGCCGGCCGAGGCGATGACCTCGGCGCCAAGATGGTGGGCTATCTGGATCGCCGCCATGCCGACACCGCCGGCCCCCGCATGGACGAGGACTTTTTCGCCCTTGCGCAGGCGCGCGACGTTCACAAGCGAATGCCAGGCCGTCATGAAAACGACCGGAATGGTGGCGGCCTGTTCCGGCGTGAGACCCGGGGGCAGCGGCAGCACGTCCTCGGCCCTCGCCAGCGTGTGCGTCGCCAAGCCGAACACGGCGAGACCGAACACCTCGTCGCCCGCTTTGACATGGGTGACACCGTCACCGACGGCCACAACCTCGCCCGCCACCTCGTCGCCGAACATGCGCGCATCGGCCGTCTCCGCGGGGTAAAGACCGATCGCCTTGAGCACATCGCGAAAATTCAGGCCGGCCGCCTTGACGCGGATGAGCACCTGCCCGGGATCGCAAACCGGCATGTCGAAGGCGGTCAGCCGCAGGCTGTCCAAAACACCCCGCTCCCGTGATTCGACGCGCAAAGGCACCTCCGGACCGAGTTCGCGCGGTTCGTCCGGCAACCCGCGCGTGAGCCTTTGCCCGTAACGCGCCTCGTCGCGCAAGGCGATCTCGCGCTCGGGTTCGTCGCGCGAAAGTTCGCGCAGAAGAACCGCCGCGTCGCGGCCCGACGCGGTGCCGGGCAAATCCGTGCAGCGCACGGTGAGGTGCGGATTCTCGCCGACCAGGACGCGAAAAATCCCGAGCAAAGCACCCGCGCCCGCGTCGACCGCCTCGCGGGACCTCCCGACGGGCTGAGCTCCGCGCGTGATCACATCGACGCGCATGCCGCTGGCCGCGGCACCGAGGTGCGCGAGCATGACGGACAGGTTGCGCAGGGCCACCACGCCGGAGACGGTGTCACCGGCCTTCGCGGTCTCCAAACTCCAAAGGTAAAGGGCACGCCGGGGAAGATCCGCCGAGATGGCGCTCGCCAGCTTGGCCCAATCGGCTTCGTTCGCCGGGTCGATGGTGTACCCGTCCGTTCCGGCGGCGAAGCCGGCGCCCGGGCGCACCACGATGCATGGCGATCCCTTCGCCCCGAGCGCCGCGACAATTTCCCCGTCCATCGCCCCGTCGCCGGCGAAAACCAACCAGCGCTGCGCCGGAATTTCGTCCGCGGCGTCCTCGACAGCCGCCGGGGCACCCGCTTTGCGCGCGAGCATGAGGAACTGCGATTCCCCGCTCTCGACGCCGACCAACCCGGGAACATCCGCGGTTTCCGCAAAGCCGCACTCGAGCAGCAACCGCGCCCACTTTTCACGCGGGAGCAGCGGGTGGACGGGGCGGAGTTCCTCATCGGTCATGCTCCACCAACCGTCGGTGAGACCGAATACCGACTCGGTCCAGATGCGCGGCGAAGCCACATCGACGAAGGCCAGCGTTCCACCCGGCGCAAGCAGACGGTGCAAGCTCGTCAAAGTGGCGCGCAGATCGGCGGCGGCGTGCAGGACGTTGGTCCCGATGATAAAATCGAAGGAAGATTGGTCGAACCCCTGCTCGAAGGGATCCCGGTTGAGGTCGAGCGGGCGGTAGTCGGCCTCGGGGAAGGAAGCCAGCTTCTGCTGCGCCGACGGGAAGAAAGCCGTCGAGGCGTCGGTGAAGACATAGCGGTGCAAATCGCGGTCGAGGCGTGGCAGCACGTAGGCGGCAAGGCCCGCGGTGCCGCCGCCGACTTCGAGAATCCGGAGCCCCCGCCCTTCGGGCAAAGCGCGCGCCGTGCGCTGCAGGGCGGCAGCCACGGCGGATAGCCAGGGCGCCGCGAAAATCCCGTCGCTGTAAAAATGTTCGAGCAAATCCGAGCCGGCTCCGGTGAAGAGCACCTGCACCGCGTCTTTCTCCCCGCGCAGAATGGCCGGCAGGTTGCGGCCGGTGGTGCAGCCGAGCAGGGCTTGCGGGTAATGTTCCGGGTGAGCTTCGAGGAAACCGCGCAACTTTTCTTCGGCGCCCGCGGCCCAAACGGCCAGATCCTCCGTGGCGACCCACCCCTCCGCCCCGGCCGCCACGACGCCCCTCCGGGCGAGTGATTCCATGAGGCGATCGAAAACGCGCGTGTGGGACGCGGTCACCCCGAGTGACTCCGCGGTGAAAGGCGCATCCCCGCGCACTCCCAGGTCCCGCAGGCCGGCGGAGACGAAGGCGGCGGCCAAGTCGTCCTCCTGACGCATGACCTCGCGCAAATTGTCCTCGCCGCGCAAAGCCATGACCTCCGCGCAAGCCGCCGCGGCAGCCTGCCGCAACTCACCCAAGGCCACGCCCGGCGTCTCCATGTCCCCGGCGGACCCGGCCAACTTTTGCCAATCGAGGTGGTAAACGAGACCCTCCCAGCCACCGCCCCTTTTGCCGAAAGAAAGCGCCACGGCGCGGAATCCGTCGACATAGACCGCGGGGAGACCCGATTCGTCGTAGAGAGCGATGTTCCCCTCGATGAGTTCGTCGTTGTTCTGCGTCACTTCGGCGCGCACTTTCGAACCGGCCCCGGGGCTGCGCAGGAAGAGAATGCGCGCAAAGCGCACGGGTAGTTTCATTTTCTCTTCCAGATCTTCCATGGCGCGGCCGCCTGCGGAAAACACATGGAGGGCCGCGTCCATCAAAACCGGGTGCAGGGCATAGTCGCCGGCGCGCACGGCGGCGGCCTCGGAAAGGCTGACATGACCGGCCGACCGGCCGCTCCGGCTGAACAATTTGCGCATCGCACGGAACTCGTCCCCGTAAGGGAGACCCAAATCGGCCATGGTCTGGTAGGAAACGAGCGGTGAGTCCTCGTCGAGTTCGCCGGCGGGATCGCGCCAGCGCGAGTTTTCAAAATCCGATTCGACGCGCTCGGAGCGCAGCGAACCGACGACATGCACCGACCAGTTGGGCGAGGGCTCGAAGCGGCTCTGGATGCTGAAGGTGCGCTCGAGCGGATCGTAGGTCAGTTCCATGACCAGATCCTCCACCGCCTCGGGCACAATGAGCGGTTTGCGGATCTCCATCTCCTCGACGGCGAAAGGACGTCCTTCGAAAAGTTCGCGACCGGCCTCCAACGCCATTTCGATGAAACCCGCCGCGGGAAAGACGATGTGCTTGTCGACGCGGTGGTCGCGCAAATAGGCAAGATGGCGCTCGTCGAGGCGGCAAGTCCAAGTGGGCAGCGAGCGGAGCAGTCTGGCGTCGAGCAGTCCGCGCCCACCGGCGTGCAGCCTCCCGTGCCGCGATTCCCCCGACTCGCTCCACCACCGCGCCTTGTTCCAGGCGTAGGTCGGCAATTTCAGCAACCGCCGCGACGGTGTCATGGCGGCGAAACGCAGGTCGACACCGAGGTGGTGCAGATCATTGACCGCCTCGAAGACGGCCTCCTGCTCGCGTTCGCGGCGCGTGGAGGACACCACCTGGGCCTTCTGGCCGGCGGCCCCGAGGCATTCTTTGATGGAAACAGCGAGGGCCGGATGCGCGCTCAACTCGAGCCAGACATCGACACCGTGCGCGTGCATGGAAGCAACCGCTTCGACGAAGCGCACCGGTTGGCGGATCCCCCGGGCCCAGTAGGAGGAGATGCAATCTGCCCCGGGGCAGCGCTCGCCGGTCACGGTGCAGAAAAAAGGAACCGATTCGGCGCGCGGTTGCAGATGAGCGAGACGCTGTTCCACGGCATCCGCGGCCGGCTGCATCATGGCGTGGTGGAAAGGGTGGCTGACGCGCACGAAACGGGCAAACTCACCGGCCGTTTCGAGCTCGGCGGCCATTTTCTCGAGCGAGGTCTTCAGTCCGGAAAGCGTGAGAGAGCGCGGACCGTTGAAGGCCGCGATACTCACCGTGGGATCATGGCGGGCGATGAGTTCCTCGGCCTCGGCTGGCGTCAAACCGACCGCGAGCATGCCCCCTTCGCCGTGGGTGCAGTCCTGCATCGATTGCGCCCGGACCACGATGATTTCCGCGGCTTCCTCGAGCGTGAAAATGCCCGCGAGGTGGGTGGCGGCCACTTCGCCCACGCTGTGACCGACGATGCAATGGGGCTCGATGCCCCACGACTTCCATAAGGCGGCCAGCGCGATTTGCATGGCGAAGATGGCCGGTTGCGCGAATTCGGTTTGCCCGAGTTTGGTTTCCTTTTCGTCGCGCGCCAATTCCTCGAGCAGCGAGAAGCGGGCGTACGGGGCGATGGCGGCCGCGCAACGCTCCATCGCGGCCCGGAACACCGGCTCGGTGCGCATGAGTTCGCGTCCCATGCCCCACCACTGCGGACCCTGACCGCTCATGACAAACCCGACGCGGGGCGGGTGCTCGGGGGCCGGGGTGAAGGAGGTTTTGAGGGTCGTGCTCGCACCTTCACGGGCGAACTCCCGCAAAGCGTCGGCCAGTTGACGATCGGTTGTGGGGGTGCCCGTCAGACGATAAGAATGGTGGTTGCGCCGTGCGCCGAGCGTGTAGGCGAGATCCGGCAGGAGGGAAGAAACACCGTTGGCCCGGAGCTTGGCGTCGATCCACGCCGACAAATTCGCCGCGGCCGCTTTGAGCGACTCCTCCGAGCGGGCGGAGAGAAGGAACGGCCACGCACGGTCGTTCTCGACGCCGGCAACGAAGGTCTCCGCGGGGGCCGGCGGTTCGGCAACGATGACGTGGGAGTTGGCGCCGCCGAATCCGAACGAATTCACGCCGATGGTACGCCGACCCCCCTGGGCGGGGAAGTCCTCCAATTGCACCGGAATGCGAAGGCGACAGGCCTCGAAATCGATATGCGGGCTGGGCTTTTGGAAATTCAGGCTCGGCGGGATCTTGCCACGGTTGGCCACCAGCGCGGCTTTGATGAGACCGGCGACGCCGGCCGCCGTCTCGAGGTGGCCCAAGTTTGTTTTGACCGAACCGATGACCAACGGTCGGTCGGCCGCACGCCCTCGGCAGAGCGCCTCCGCCAAGGCATGCGCCTCGATCGGGTCACCCACCGCCGTGCCCGTGCCGTGGGCCTCGACATAGCCGATCTCGGACGGATCGATCCCGGCAATGACGCAGGCTTTTTTGACAAGGCGGGCCTGGGCTTCCTGACCGGGAAGCGAAATGCCATTGGTGTGTCCGTCTTGGTTGGTCGCCGTGGCACGGATGACGGCGTAGACCGGATCACCATCGGCCAGCGCCGCGGCGAGCGGCTTGAGGACCACCATGCCGGCTCCCTCTCCACGGACGAATCCGTCAGCCGAGGCATCGAACGCTTTGCAGCGTCCTTCCGGCGAAAGCATGCTCGCGCGCGAGAACCCGATGAAACCCTCGGGCGTGATCATGACCGTGACGCCGCCCGCCAGGGCAACCGGGCAGTGGCCCGCCGCGAGTTGCTCGCAGGCGATGTGGACGGCCGTCAAGGCGGCCGAACATGCCGTGTCCATGGCGATGCTGGGACCGGTGAGGTTGAAGCAATAAGAAATGCGGTTGGCTGCGATGCTGTGCGCGTGGCCGGTCGGCGTGTGCGCGCTGATGCGCGAGCGGTCGCCCCCGCCGCCCTGGATCGCCTGATAATCGTTGTGAGACACGCCGACAAAGACACCCACGTCGGTCCCTCGGCGCAGGTCGAGCACCAGACCGGCGTCCTCCATGGCCTCCCAAGCTGTTTCCAACAGCAGTCGCTGTTGCGGGTCGATATAGGGGGCCTCGCGGGGTGAGATGCCGAAAAATTGCGGATCGAAGAGGTCGATGCCGTCGATAAAACCGCCCCGTTTGGCGATCGATTTGCCGGGCAGCCCCTGCTCGGCATCGTAAAACCGCTCGATGTTCCAGCGGTCGGCCGGAATCTCCGAGACGGCTTCGCGTCCCTCGCAAATGAACTTCCAGAAGTCCTCCGGGTTGTTGAGGCCGCCGGGAAAACGGCACCCCATCCCGATGATTGCAATCTCTTGTGGCTTGGCTCTCAAGGGCTGAAAACCGCCCGGGTCAAAGGCGGGTTGTCATGGTAATACCCTCCGGTTTGACTGAGCCAGAGCAAAGAGCACGAGGGGAGCTTGAGCAGACGGATTTTCCCGTCTAGCCTCCCCGCCTCATGGGCAGACAGTGGTTATTGGCCAAACGCGAGGTGGCCTCACTCAGAAAATCGCAGGCCACGGGGAAATTCATCCGCGAAATCACCATCGCGGCACGACACGGGGGCGCCGACCCGGCGACGAATTCGCGACTGGCCGCGGCGCTGGAAAAAGCGCGCAAGGAAAGCGTGCCGAAAGATGCCATCGAACGAGCCATCGCCAAAGGGGCGGGCACGGGAGGCGACAAAACGGCACTCGAACACATCACCTTCGAAGGCTACGCGCCGCACAAGGTTGCCGTCATTGTCGAGACATTCACCGACAATACCAACCGCACGACGCCGGAAATCCGCGTGCTTTTCAAAAAGGGCCAACTGGGCGCCTCGGGCAGCAACAAGTTCCTCTTCGACCATGTCGGCCTGGTCGAGGCGCACACCGCGAATTCCGGAACGGACATCGAGGAAGCCGCCATCGAGGCGGGAGCGAACGAAGTCGAGCCCCTCACCCACGAGCAGAACGACGATATTCCGTCAGGCGCCGCGGGCGCACGGTTCATCACCGAGCGCACGAACACGCACACCGTGGCAAAGTGGCTCTCGGAAAACGGATGGACCGTGGTGACCAGCGAACTCGGCTTCGTGCCGAAACAGTGTCCGTCGTTGAGCGATGAACAACGTGCGGAAGTCGGCGCCTTTTTGCAGGCCTTGGACGATCACGACGACGTGCACCGCGTGTGGGCGGCGGTGAGGTAAGGAACGGACCGCGGAGAAAAAAGAGCGGGACGCGCGGCGTGCGCGACATCCCGGAAACCGGCGCTCCCCCGTCTTCTTCGGTCCGCAACCGGCGGGAACTCACCAGTGGCCGCCGGCGGAGACGAGGCCCCGAGGGGTACCGAGAATTTCGGCGAGGACGACGGCTTTGCGTTGGGCACTGCGACCGGCAAGCAGAGAGCGAAGGCTCGAACCGCGGTAGTCTGAGGCCGGTTGGTCGTCGAGGGCGGCGAAGGCCGAAGCGAGTCGCGCGGTTTTGGCGTCCGGCCGGGACACGGACGGCGTCCGCCACCGCGGCGCCGCCGGCACTGCGGCGGGAGAAGGCACGGGAGGAGGCGCGGGAGGTTCCTCGACGGAGGCGAACTCTTCTTCCTCGAAGAATTCCCGGTCACGCACGACGGGCGGGGGCGCGAGTTGGTCGGACGGGAGTCCGAGTGCGTCCATCAATTCCTTGAACGGGTCCTGCGCGGGAGCGTCTTGGCGTCGCGCGGGCGCGGGAGCGGCCGGTCCCTGCGTGTACACATTGCGTCGCGCCTCGCGCTTGACCTCGCGGCGTTCGGCGCGCTTTTGTCCGGCCGCATCGCGTTTTTCGGCGGCTTTCTGCATCAGCCAGTTGACCAGGCTGATCAACCCGATGACGACGAGAAGGACGAGTTGTTCCATGGCGGAACGTGCGGCGGTTTACCGCGCTTCGGCGCTGCCGCGCTCTGAACCGGCGATGGATTCGCGCATCTGGGAGTCGGCTTGGATGTTTTTCATCCGCATGTAATCCATGATGCCGAGGTTGCCGGAACGGAAGGCTTCGGCCATGGCTTGCGGGACTTGAGCCTCAGCCTCGACGACTTTGGCGCGCATTTCCTGGGTTTTGGCGCGCATTTCTCCCTCGAGGGCGACCGCGGCGGCGCGGCGGACTTCGGCCTTGGCTTGGGCGACGACTTTGTCGGCTTCGGCTTGTTCGCCCTGCAATTTGGCGCCGACGTTTTCGCCGACATCGACGTCGGCAATGTCGACGGAAAGGATTTCAAAGGCGGTGCCGCTATCAAGCCCCTTCTCGAGGACGGTCTTCGAGATGCGATCGGGATTTTCCAGCACGTCTTTGTAGGACACGGCCGAGCCGATCGAGGTGACGATGCCCTCGCCCACGCGGGCGATGATTGTTTCCTCCGTCGCGCCGCCGACAAAGCGGTCGAGGTTGGAGCGGACGGTGACCCGGGCTTTGACTTTCACCCCGATGCCGTCGCGGGCCACGGCGTCGATCGTCGGGCGGTTCGACGTGGAACCGGGGCAATCGATGACTTTCGGATTGATGCTGGTGCGCACGGCCTCGAGGACGGTTTTGCTTGTGCCTTTGATGGCGAGGTCGATGGCGCAGGCGCGGTTGAAGTCGAGTTTGATCCCGGCTTTGTCCGCGGCGATGAGGGCGAGAACCACGGAGTCGACGTTGCCGCCGGCCAGGTAGTGGGCTTCGAGTTCGTCGGTGTCCAGCGGGAGACCGGCTTTGACCGCGGTGATGCGGCTGTCGACGATCATGCCGACCGGCACCCGGCGCAGGCGCATGCCGACCAGGCGGGCAAAGGAGACCGGGGCATCGGCAATTTTGGCGCGCAACCAAATGCCGAAAAAGTTGAAAAGGATGATGAGGATGACCAGGCCGACGACCAGCGCCAGGCCCGTTGCCGCAGTAACGATAATGGGACCCATACCCGGAGCTTACGCTGACGGGGCCGGAGTCTCCAACTTGTCTTTTCGGCGCACCGCGACGCGGAGGCCGTCGGCGGCGACCACCACCACCGGGGAACCTTCCTCCAGAAACTCGCCCACCGCAGTCACATCGACGCGTTTGCCTCCGAGGCGCGCGGTGCCGGCAGGCCGCAGCGGTGTGAGCGCGACCCCGACCGACCCGACCAGTTCCGTACCGGCCGGAGTGTCGTGCGTCTGCCGCCGGCTCAGGACAACGCGGCGGCCGATGAAAGTTTTCGGGAAAATGTTGAGCCAGACCACCAAGCCCACGACCGAAACGCCCCCGATGACCAAAGCGGCCACAAAACCCGGTCCGGCCCCGTACTGGTGGAAGACGAGGGCAACGGACGCCGCCAGGCACAGAAAGCCCAACGTTCCCGCAATAAGCCCGGGCAGCAGAACCTCCGCCGCGACAAGCAGGAATCCCGCGATGACAAGCGTGCCGATGAGAACAGGGCCTTCGGGCATGGATCAATTGCCGCCGGGCGGCGCGTTGGTCGGGCGGCCGATGAGAAAGGTTTCGACGCTCCGTCCCACATTCACGGCGGTATTGGTCGTCGCATCCCAAGTGCGCTCGCTCCAGCGCGTCATGTGCCCGACCAGGCCCCCTCCCTCGATCCATCGCTCGCCCAGCGGCCGCTCGGGGGCCGGTGCCGTGGTCGTCGGAGCGGGCCCGGTGCCCTTGGCCAGCGGGGCAATCACCGAACCCGTCGTGGCCGAAAGAACCAAGGAACCGACCTCGCGCCGGCTCGTGTCGAGCAAACGCAACGTCCAAACCGGCGCTCCGTCCGAGGAACGCAAGCGGTAACTGACCGAGTCGAAACCCAACTTCGCCGCGGTCGCCATTTTGTTGGCCTCGTTGAACGCGCCCTTCGAATCGAGCTTGAGTTGCGCGTGCGGCATGGTCGGCGCGACCAGCAGCGCATCGTCGGTCCGCAGCGGCGCGCGCTCGGACACGATACCCTTGTCCGTGACGACAAACTCGCGCATTCCCCCGCGGGCGGAAGCGTCGCGAAAGAGCAAGGTCCACCGCTCCGGCTGAGGGGTACCCTCGACGGCGCGCATCTCGACCAGGTTGTCGAGAAAGCCGTCGCCTTTCTGGCGCCCCACGGAAATGAGCGACTCGTAGGCACCGATCGGGGCCGCCCCGGCGGCACAGGGGGCGAGCAAAGTACCCAAAAGCAAAGCCCGCATCGGGAAGCGCATAAGCTTATTAGACCAACCCGCGATGGGATTTCCAGCACGGAGGATCACCGGACCCCGCGCAACCGCGCTTTTTCTCCATCGTCCAGAAAGGCAATCTCCCACGCATTTTCCAGAGCGCGGCAGACTTCTTCCGGATCCAGTCCCGCCGCCGGGGCGGCCACCTCCAACTCGTGGACCAGATCGATGCCGCTGATTCCGGGGTCGTCGGTGTTGATCGTGGCCAGCAACCCCGCCTCGAGAAATTTCTTCATCGGATGGCTGGCGTAATCGGGCACGGTGCTGGTCTGGACGTTGCTGGTCAGATTGGCCTCGATGCCGATACGCCGATCGCGCAACAAGGCCATGACCGCGGGATCTTCGGTGGCCCGCACCGCGTGGCCGATCCGCGTGGCCCCGAGTTTCTCGACGGCCGTAACGATGCTCTGCGCTCCGGCCGCCTCCCCCGCGTGGACCGTGACATGCCAGCCGGCGTCGCGCCCCTTTTTGAAATGCTCGACAAACAACTCGGCCGGCCAATTTCCCTCGTCGCCCGCCAAATCGAGTGCGGCGATCTCTTTTTTGTGATCGAGCAGGGCGCGCAGCTCGCGGCGCGCACGGACCGGACCGTAGGTGCGGGTGAGGATGCCGATGAGATTGGCTTTCACGCCGGTGGCTTCTTCGCCTTGGCGGACACCTTCGATCACCGCAGCCGTCACACGCGAGGGATCGAGGTTGTGCGCGTCGGCCATGAAGGCCGGACTGAATCGCAACTCGATGTAGCGGATTCCCTCGCGTTGCGCGTCTTCCACGTTCTCCCGCGCGACACGGCGGCAAGCTTCGTAGTCGGCCAAGACCGCGGTCATCCACTTGAACTTGGCGAGGAACTCGATGAGCCCGGGCTGCGGCGTGGTCACCACCACGTGCGGACGCAATCCCTCGGGTGTCTCGGCGGGCAGCGGGATGCCGTGCTTTTTGCCCAGATCCAAAATGGTCTGCAGACGCACGCTGCCATCCAGATGGCGGTGCAGATCGATCAGCGGCGGGCGGGCGGACATGGATCTTGAAGAATTCGTATTCCGCAAGGTGGCGACAAGCGGATTGTTCAGCGGGCGAGGTCGGCCAATGCAGCCCCCACGTCGGAAAATGCATAGCGGTAGCCGCATCGCTCCGCCAAGGCGGGGCGAACCCGCAAACTGGAGAGCAGCATGGACGCCATGCGGCCGAGCACGAGCCGGAGCACGAAGGATGGCACGGGGAAAATGGCGGGTCGATGGACAACCCGGGCCAAAGTGCGGGTGAACTCGGTGTTGGTCACCGCATGGGGCATGACCGCATTGAGCGGCCCGCGGACAATTTCGTTCTCCACCGCCCACAGGGCCATGCCGGCAACGTCGTCGACGTGGATACAGGACATCCATTGTCTGCCGCTGCCGAGACGTCCGCCGAGTCCGGCGCGAAAGACGGGCAGAACCAGTTTCATCGCACCATCGCCGCGACCGAGCACGAAGCCGATGCGCAGAAGCACGACGCGCGTCTCGCGGGCTTTTTCCGCCTCGGCCTCCCAAGCGCGGCAGACCTCGGCGAGGAAACCCGACCCGGGCGGTGAGTTTTCATCGACCTCGCGGTTGCCGGTGTCGCCGTAGTAACCGATGGCGGAGCCGCTGATCAAAACGCGCGGGGGATTCTTCGCGCGGGCAAAACCTTCCACCACGGAGCGCGTGCCGAGCACGCGGCTGTCCATGATGCGCGCGCGTTTTTGCGCGGTCCAAAGCCCGAGGACGGATTCGCCCGCGAGATGAAGCACGGCATCGAGCCCGTCGACATCGGCCGGTTCGCCGGGCACAAACCTTCGCGTGGCGTGGTCGCGGGGCGTGCGGCTGAACGGGACGACCTCCCATCCCCGCGCGCGGGCCAGGTCCGCCGCGCGGCGACCGATGAATCCGGTGGCGCCGGTGATCCCGAGGCGCATCAATCGAACTTCCGGTGCAGCCAGCGGTAAGGGAAACGGTTGCCGGGGCAGTCGGTGGGTTTGGGGTTGATCTCGCGGTGGGCCTTGACGATGGAGGCACGACCTTTCGTCTTGCCCACGCGCGAACGCAGGTAGCGGATGAGTTCGTCGAGCGCCGCGAGCTGGGCTTCGGTCGGTTTGTCGCGGTTGAAGTCCCCGACGAAGCAGATGCCGATGGAGATATTGTTGAGGTAATCGCTGGCCACGTGGCCGCCGTTGATCTGGCGGGTCCAACGCGAGCCGATCTCGATCTCGCCATTGCCGGAGGAGCTGCCGTTGCCGATGACGAAGTGGTAGGCGAGGCCGTTTTTCATTCGCCGCACCTTGCGATGGTAGTTCTCGAAGATCCGCGCGTTGCCCTGGCGGGTACCGCTGTTGTGCACGATGATGTACTGCCAGCGCCCGCGCTTGACCGGCGCGCGGTCGATGGCCCCTCGCACGCTGCGGGTCAGGTAGCGGTAGCTCGGACCGAACAGCCCGAAAAGTCCGCGCCGCTCGGGCTTCGGCGTCGGTTGCAGACCCTCCTCTTCCTGGAGTCCGGATTTCTCGATGGTGATCGGGGCGGCGGGGACATCCTTCGCGGGAGCCGGGGTGGGTGATTTTTCCGCTTTGGGCTGCGGCGGGCGCTCCTGTTCGCGCGGCACGGGAAACGAGTCTTCGCGCTGGGGGGCGGGCGTCGCCCGCACCTCGCGCGGGGGCGGAAGTTTTTCCACCGCTTTCTCCTCGCGTGCGGGGGGTGCGGACCGGGGGGTTTCCGACGGGCGGGGCCGGGGCGTGGCCTTGGGTTCGGCGGTCGGCTTGGGGCGCGGGGTCGGCGCCGGACGAACTTTCGGTTTCGGTTTGGCCGGGGGCGCCGGGGTCGAGGCGGGCACGGGCACGATGGATTCCCTGGCGCGCAGGAAAAGGTCTCGTTTGCGCTGCTCTTCGGCGGAGATTTGCGCGCGGACCGACCCGGCGGCAAGCGCGGCAAGGACGGCCAGCAGGACGGTGATGCGGATGACGGAAGCGCGCGCAGGAGGCACGGCCGACAAGTATGTGCCCATGCGGAGGAAACTCAACCCGATTGCGGACGCCCGTAGCGCACGCGGACCAGATACAAACCGTCGGGCGGAGCAACCGTGCGGGGAAGCTCCGTGTGCCGGCCGGTCAAACGCGCACGCAAATCCGCCGGAGTAGACTTGCCCTGCGCCACACGGACCATCGCGGCGACAAGCATGCGGACCATCCTGTAGAGGAAGCCGTCGCCCTCGAAGCGCAGACGGACCAGCGGCCCCTCGGAAGAAACGGATACCCGTCGCAGATGGCGCCGGGTGTCGGCAACGGGCGTGCCGCGGTTGGCCGAAAAACCGCGAAAATCGTGGCGCCCGACGAACATCTTGGCGGTCCGGCGCAAGGCGGCTACGTCGGTTCCGCGGGCATGCCAGCACCGCCCGGCCCAGTGCGGTGGCTGGATCGGTGCGATCCAGAGGAGATATTCGTACGTCTTGCCGGTGGCCGAGTAGCGGGCATGGAAACTTTGATCGGCGCGGACGCAACGCAGGACGCGGACCCGGGGCGGAAGCATGGCGTTGAGGGCCTGCAGCCAAAAGCGCGGTCCTCCCCTCTCCTCCGGAACCTCGGCGTGCGCGACCTGACCCGTGGCGTGCACTCCCGCGTCCGTGCGCCCCGAGCCCTGCACGGAGACCTTCCGGCCGCCGGCCAAGCGCGTCATCGCTTCCTGCAAAACATCCTGCACCGCGCCGCCGCCGGACTGGCTCTGCCAACCGCGGAAGCCGGCACCATCGTAAGCCAGCGTCAGTTTCAGGCGCATGCCGAGCGGTCGAGCCAGCTTTGCAAAAGAATCTGCGCGGCCACTTGGTCGACAACGCCCCGCTGGTCTCGCGCCTTGCGACCGCTTTCCCGCAGCGCACGCTGCGCCGAGACGGTGGTCAGCCTCTCGTCCCAAAGTTCGACCGGGCAATCAACGCGGGCCTCGAGTTGCTCGGCAAAGGCGCGGGCGCCTTGGGCGGCCGGTCCGTAGGTGCCGTCCATATTGCGCGGAAGCCCGACGAGAATCCTCGCGGGTTTAACTTCGCCGACGGCCAGCATGACAGCCTCGAGCGCGGCGTCGCCGCCCGGCAATGTTTTCCACGGCTGCGCGAGCATCCCCAACTCGTCGCTGACCGCCACGCCGGTGCGCACGGAGCCGAGATCCAGGGCCATGATGCGACTCATTGCAACTCCTCGGGAATGCGAGGCACGAGCTTCTTGATGTTTTCCGCCTCGCTCCGGTGGCAAACGAGCAAAGCATCGCCCGTGTCGATGACGATGAGATCGCGCACCCCGGCCAGGGCCACATGTTTGCCCCCGCTGGAGAAAACGATGTTGTCCGCGGAAGCCTGCGCGGTGAGCGGGCAATTCGTCGCGTTGCCATCCGTCGAATCGAGATAGTTGGCCACCGCCAACCAGCTGCCGACATCGTCCCAATCGAACGAGGCCTCCAACTCGAGAACGCGCGCCGCTTTTTCCATGACGGCGTAGTCCACGGAAATTTTCGGCAGCTTCGGGAAGTCCGAAGCCAGGAGCGAGGTGAGATCCCCGGCCGTGCGCATGCGCTCGACAAACCGGGCCAACCCGGGGGCGTGCTTGGTCAACTCGCCCATGATCGCCGGAATCGACCAGATGAACATGCCGGCGTTCCAGCGGAAGTTGCCCTGACGGAGGAAGCCCTCGGCGGTCGCGGGGTCGGGCTTCTCGCAGAAGCGTTTCACTTCGTAGACGGACGGATTTTCGGAGAGGCGTCGGCCCTGCTCGATGTAGCCGAAACCGGGGCACGGCCAGGAAGGCTTGATCCCGATGGTCAGCAGCGCATCGGAGCCGGCCGCGGTTTCCGCCCCGGCCGCGAGGTCCCGGCGGAAGGCGGCCGCGTCCTTGATCAGGTGATCGGCAGGCAGCACCGCCATGACAGCCTGCGGATCGCGCCGCAGGATCAAACCGACCCCGAGGGCCACGGCGGGCGCCGTGTCCCGCTTGGCCGGTTCGGCCACGATGTTTTCCGGCGGCAACGCGGAGCAAACGGCGCGCACCGCGGCCTCCTGTTCGCGGTTGGTCAAAATAAAAATGCGCTCGGCGGGCACATCGCGGCCGAGGCGCGCGATGGTCTCCTCGAGCAGGGTGCGGTCGGAAAAAAGTTTGAGCAACTGTTTGGGGCGCGCACGACGGCTGTAGGGCCAGAATCGTTCGCCGCTCCCGCCGGCCAGAATGAGTACGTGCAGCTTTGGGGACATCGCCGCATGAGACGATTTTCCCGCCCGGGCTGCAATACCGCACGGCGTTTGCCGACGAATGCGGGTTGCGCCCGGTGCAAAAACAGGCTAAGGGTTGAGAGTCATGGCTCCCCTCTTGGAAAGATTCACCCAAAATCTGTCCGCCACCTCCGTTGCGGCCGCGGCCGAGATGGCCGTCGGCGTCGGCGCCGGACTCCTGGTGGCCGACCAACTCGGCAAAGACTCCCGTCAACGTCTCGGCATGGTCGCGCTCATCGCCGGCTTGGCCGCGACTGTCCCGCTGCTCATCGGCGCGGGCGTGCGCGTCAACCGGGAACTGGGCGAAGGGCGCCGCACCCGCCGCCGGCTCGAGACCATTCGCCACGATCCGGGCTTTCCCGACGACGGCGACTTCTATTGATTCCCCCGCTGGTGCTCGCCTCGCGCTCCCCGCGACGGCGCGAGCTTCTTTTGGCGGCAGGTCTCGCCGAGGTCACGGTCGAACCGTCCACCGCCGGAGAAAGCAACGACGCCTCCGCGGGTCTCCCCGCGCTGGTGCTGGCCAATGCGCGCGTCAAGGCGACGGATGTCGCGGCACGGCACCCGGGCTCCGTCGTGCTCGGCGCCGACACGCTGGTCTGGCTTGAAGGGCGCCCCCTGGGAAAACCGGTCGATCTCGCGGCGGCACGCGCGATGCTTTCGCGACTCTCGGGCCGCGTGCACGAGGTCTGCACCGGCGTGAGCCTCGTACGGCTCGAACCCCGCCTGCAGATCGAGTTCCACGAAACGACCCGCGTGCGTTTCCGCAACTTGGACGAGCAACTCATCGGGGCCTACCTGTCGAAAGTCGACGTTCTCGACAAGGCCGGCGCATACGCCCTGCAGGAACACGGTGAGATGATCGTGGAATCGGTCGAAGGGAGCCGGTCGAACGTCGTGGGATTGCCGGTCGAACGCACACTGGCGGCCTTGCGACGTTTCGCGGAGCAGGAGTAGACTATCCGCCGTGATCCCCCCCGGAACAACCCGGCACCGCGGCAAGATCGTCGATCTTTTCAAACACAAGATCTATCCGGGCTATATCGACGTGAAGGGCGGCCAGATCACCGCCGTGCGGGAGGACCACAGTGTCACCGAGACAAGTTACCTTTGCCCGGGGTTCACCGATGCGCACGTGCACATCGAAAGCTCCATGCTGACTCCCCCGGAGTTCGCGCGCCTCGCCGTGGTCCACGGCACGGTGGCCACGGTTTCCGATCCCCACGAGATCGCCAATGTTCTCGGCATCGAAGGCGTGCGCTACATGCAAAAGCTGGCCGAGCAGACTCCGTGCAAAATCCATTACGGCATCCCTTCCTGCGTGCCGGCCACCAATTTCGAGACGGCGGGCGCGACGCTGGGCCCGGAGGCCATCGAAGAACTCTGCGCCGACCCGTCGCTCGTCTGCCTGTCCGAGATGATGAACTTCCCGGGCGTGATCCACCGCGATCCGGAGGTGATGAAGAAAATCGAAATCGCCAAACGGCACGGCAAGCGGATCGACGGGCATGCCCCCGGACTGCGCGGCGAGGACCTCAAAGCCTACGTTTCGGCGGGCATCGAGACGGACCACGAATGTTTCCGGATCGACGAGGCGCTCGAGAAAATCTCGCTCGGGCAAAAAATCCTCATCCGCGAGGGTTCGGCGGCGAAAAATGCCGAAGAACTCTGGCCGCTGCTCGACAAGCATCCGGACCGGTGCATGTTCTGCAGCGACGACAAGCATCCGGACGACCTCATGGAGGGCCAGATCGACCGGCTCTGCGCCCGGGCCGTGGCCAAGGGGGCACCGGCCTTCAATGTCCTGCGCGCCGCGTGCTTGAATCCGGTGGAGCACTACGGCCTGCGCAACGGATTGATGCGACCGGGCGACCCGGCAGACTTCATCCGCCTGCATGACCTGAGGAGTTTCAAAGTCGAGGAGACATGGATCGACGGAAAGTGTGTGGCCAAGGGCGGCAAAGCACTGCTGCCGCGCACCAACTCACCGACGATCAACAATTTCCGGACCGGACCGAAAAAGCCGGAGGATTTTGCGGTACCGGCGGGCGCGGGGAAAATCCGCGTCATCGAGGCGATCGACGGACAGATCGTGACCGGCGCAGCCGAGGCGGAGGCCGCGACGGTCGACGGCTTTGCCGTGGCCGATGTCGCGCGCGACATCCTCAAGATCGCTGTGGTCAACCGCTACGAGGACCGACCGCCGGCCGTGGCCTTTGTCCGCGGCGTGGGCTTGAAGCGCGGCGCGATCGCCTCCAGCGTGGCGCACGACTGCCACAACATCGTCGCGGTCGGGGTCTCCGATGCGGAACTGGCCCGCGCGGTCAACGCGATCATCGCCAGCCAGGGCGGAATCTCCGTCGCCGCGGGATCCGAGGAGGACAAAGTGCTGCCCCTGCCCGTCGCCGGTCTGATGAGCGACGGGTACGCCGAGGAGGTGGCGGCGGGCTATGCCGCTTTGACGCGCCGCGCCCATGAACTCGGCAGCAAGTTGCACGCGCCCTTCATGACACTTTCTTTCCTCGCCTTGTTGGTCATTCCGGAGCTCAAACTGAGCGACCAGGGACTCTTCGACGGAGCAACGTTTTCCCTCGTGCCGGTCTTCACCGGCGGCGGTCACTCGCCCTCGTAGCCCGGGGGTTCGGGGCCGCGCTCGAAGGCGGCATTCTCGAAGCGCGTGTATTCCTTGATGAAGGTGAGCGGAACTTCCCCGATGGGACCGTTGCGCTGCTTGGCAATGATAAGTTCCGCTTTGCCGGCCAAGTCGGACTTCGCGTCCTCGTCTTCCTCGTACACCTCGGGGCGGACGAGCAAAGTCACCAAGTCGGCATCCTGCTCAAGCGACCCAGATTCGCGCAGGTCGGACATGCGGGGCTTGCCGCCGCCGCGCTGCTCGGGTTGGCGGTTGAGCTGGGCAAGGACGATGACGGGGATCTCCAGTTCCTTGGCCAGCCCCTTGATGCCGGCGGAGATTTCGGAGATTTCGATCTGCCGGTTTTCCTGTCCGCGCTTGGAATTCGAACGGCACAGCTGAAGGTAGTCGATGGCGATCAATTCCACGCGATGGCGCTCGCGCAGACGGCGTGCCTTGGCACGCAGATCGAGGATGGTCAGGCCCGGGGTGTCGTCGATGAAGATGTTGCTCTCGCTCAGGGCGGCGGCGGCATCATTGAGTTTTCCGTGCTCGGCGCGGGCCAGCATGCCGGAGCGGATCTTCTTCATGTTGACCCGTGCGCGCGAGCAGAGCATGCGCTGCACGAGTTGCTGGGTGCTCATTTCCAGGCTGAAGACCCCGACCGGCTTGGGTTCCTCAAGATCGAGAGCCACGTGCTCGACGATGTTCATGGCCAAGGCCGTTTTGCCCATGGACGGACGCGCCGCGACGATGACCATCTCGCCGGGATGCAAACCGTCGGTCATCTGGTCGAAGAGCGTGAAGCCTGTGGCCAGGCCGCTGAGGCGCCCGCGTTGCTGGTACATCTTCTCGATGTTTTCCAACGCGGTGAAAACCTCGTCGCGCATGAGGGGAGCACCCTTGCGCAGCCGCTTTTCGCCGATGGTGAAAATCTCGCGCTCGACATCGTCAAGAAGCTGCGGGACATCGGCCTGCTCCTCGTAGCAGCGGGCCGCCGAAGTGGTGCAAGCCGCGATCATTTTGCGCAGGAGCCATTTTTCGCGGACGATCTCCAGGTAATGAGGCGCATTGGCCGCCGTCGGCACGTAACCGTACAGTTCGGTCACGGCCCCCGGTCCGCCGACCGCGTCGAGTTGCCCGAGATCGCGCAGGCGGTTGGTCAGGGTGATGACATCAACCTCCTGGTTGGCGTTCCACATCTCGAGAAGCACACGGAAAATCGTGCCGTGCGCCGGCGAATAAAATGCATCATCCCCGATCTGGTCCGCGCAGTCGTTGAGCACTTCCCGGGGCGAGAGAAGAATGGATCCGAGGAGACCTTTCTCGGCGTCGATGGCCTGCGGCAACGGGCGGTGCGGATCGGTCGACACCGCAGACTTCGGCGTGCCGTTGCCGTTGCGGCGTGGCGCCGTGGTCCGCCGCGCGGCGGCACCGGTGAGATCGACAGGCGGTATCATGGGGAAGGGGCGCGGCGGGCGGGCGACAGACGCCAGCGCACGCCGCTACGGTGATTGTGCGTCCGCGGGGACAGGCCGGTCAAATGCCGAGACAAAAAATGTCTCAGGCTTCGGCCGATTCGGCTGCGTCCTTCTTGGGAACGCGACGGCCGCGGGACTTGTCGCCCTCCTCCTCGTCTTCCCGGGCAGCCCCGGCGACTGTTTTGGCCGTGACCGTGACCTTCACCTTGGCGTGGACCTCGGGATGGAGGCGGACATCCACGGTGAAATCCCCGGACTCCTTGATGGGACGCTCGAGGGAGATGCGGTGCCGGTCGACTTCTTGACCGGTCTCGGCCTTGAGTTTCTCCGCGATATCTTTCGCGGTAACGGCACCGAAAGCTTTGCCGCCTCCGCCCGTGTCGAGCACGAAGGAAAGTTTGGCTTTGCCGAGGCGGCGACCGAGTTCCTCCGCTTCGTTCAACTCGCGTGCCTCGCGCTCGGCGCGACGGGCCTTGAGCGAATTGGTCATGCGCAGAGTTCCGGGAGTGACTTCATGGGCCATGCCGCGGGGAATGAGAAAGTTGCGAGCGTGTCCGCGGCGGACTTTCACGATATCTGCCTCGGCTCCCAGGCCGGGCACGAGGGTGGTCAGGATGACTTCGGTTTGTGACATGATCGAAAAGGATTAGAGCGGCCGGAGAGAATGCCCGACCGAGGGGCTCGGTGTCAATCTCCCCTAACCCGCAGCCAGGCGGACGGGCTCGAACAACTCTGTGCGCAACCTGAGTGAAAGTTGCCCGGACCGGTCCAGGGGCGCCAAGGCCCCGGCTTCCTCGAGCCAATCGACGCGGACGGGAGGCCGGGCGACAAGGCCGGCCGGAGCCTCCCCCGAGCGGGCCGGCCACCAGATGACGGTCGGCACGCAAAGCCGTTCCAGTTCCGGCAGGGCGTCGGTGCGGAAGCGGCCGGACATGATACGTGCCAAGGCCCACTCTGCCCCGTACTGGCGGGCGAAAGAGGCGTAGACCGAGACGGCTTCGGCCAGATCAATCGGCTCGCCCTCACTCCGCCGCTGGGCCAGACAGCGCTCGATGCATGCGGGTTTGGCGAGGTAGCGCTGGTAGATCCAACGGCGGCCGCGCCACGACCAAGCGGCCGCCCTCACCGGCGCGGAAACCCAAGGCGCCAACCAGTCGTGCGTACCCGCGGGGTGAAAGAGGAAAAGTCGCGAGGCCAATTCCGGATGCTGCGCCGCAGCGAGGCATGCCAGCGCCGCGCCGATGCCCGAGGCGACGAGCACGGGCCGGCGGCCGCCGCAGGTCGCACGGACAAACTCCTGCAAACTCTGCACATAGTCCTCGGCGCGCAGCGCGCGGTGGGGGCGCTCGCTTTCGCCGAAGCCGATCCAATCCGGGGCGAGCACGCGGTGCGTCGCGGCGAACTCCGGGTAAACTTTCGACCACTCGTAGGACGCGGCTCCGGGAAGGAAATCATGGAGGAAAACGAGCGGATCCCCCTCGCCGCTCGCGTGATAGACAATCTGCCCCCGGGTGGTGCGCTGCACGCGGCGCGCGAAAACCGACGGTGAAATGACGTCCGGCAGCGAGGGTTGGGGCACCGGACGGCTCCGCAAGCGCAGGGCAACCACGGCCGCGCCGAGGAGGCCCGCCCCCACCCCCATGCCCAGGCCCTTCTTCCAAAAAGCGGACATGATTTGCCTCAGACGAAGTCGACGCGGCGCGGACCTTCGACGACTTCACCGATGAGGCGGCCGCCGAGCTTTTTGGCTGCTTGCGCGGCCTGCTTGGGCGGAACCACCAACACCATCCCGACGCCCATGTTGAAGACGCGGAACATTTCCTCCTCGGCCACGGGTCCTTTTTCCGCGATGAGCCGGAAGATGGCCGGCACGCGCAGCTTCTTGCGCTCGATGACCGCGCCCAGTCCGGGCGGGAGGGCGCGCGGCAAATTGTCGGGGAGACCGCCACCGGTGATGTGCGCGGCGGCGCGGACGACACCCGCGGGCAAGGAACGCAAGGCCGGTTCATAGTTGCGGTGCACGCGGAGCAGTTCCGCACCCACCGAACCGCGCGCGCCGGGCAGACGGTCGGTCACGCGCAATTTCATTTTTCCGAGCAGGACCCGGCGGGCCAAGGTGTAACCGTTGGTGTGCAACCCATTGGAGGGGAGCGCCACCAGTCGGTCGCCCGCGCGCACGCGGGAGCCGTCAAGGATGCGGGAGCGGTCGACCACGCCGACGATGCAGCCGACCAGATCGTAGTCCTGCCCGCGGTAAAGCCCCGGCATCTGCGCCGTCTCGCCTCCGAGCAGCGCGCAACCGGCGCGGCGGCATGCCCGGGCCAGGCCGGCCACCACCGCGGTAAAGACACGCGGGTCGAGTTTGCCGGCGCCGAGGTAATCCAGGAAAAACAGGGGGCGCGCCCCCATCACCGCGATATCGTCGACGCAATGGTTGACCAAATCCTCGCCCACCGTGTCATGGCGCCCGGCGAGCACGGCGATGTTCAGCTTGGTACCCACGCCGTCCATGCTGGCCACCAGGACAGGCTCTTTCATTCCGGGGAAACTGGCGCGGAAAAGCCCCCCGAACGCGCCGATTCCGCCGAGCACGCGGGGCCCGTGGGTCGCGCGCACCAAAGCGGGCAGCGTGTCCTTGAGCGCATTGCCGAGGCCGATGTCGACCCCTGCTTGAGCGTATGCCGATCCCTTCTTTTTCATACCGGAAGATTGTCGAAAAGCCCGGGGGCACCGGTGGTGAAAAATCCGCTCCGCCCGCGGCCGTTTTCCATGATGTCCTTGCCGGACAATTCGCCGACGGGAATCGGATAGTCTCCGGAGAAGCAGGCGGTGCAGAAGGCCTCCGGGGGCCAGCCGGTCGAGGCGATCATGTCGTCGAGCGAAAGATAAGCCAGGCTGTTGGCACCGAGGAACTTGACGATTTCGTCCGTGGTCATTCGATTGGCCAGCAGCTCCTGCGGGTCGGGAAAGTCGATGCCGTAGTGGCAGGGAAAACGGTGGGCCGGGCAACTGATGCGCAAATGCACCTCGCGCGCGCCGCAATCGCGCAGGTTGACCACGCGGGCGCGCGCCGTGGTTCCGCGCACGATGGAATCGTCGACCACGACGACGCGCTTGCCGCGGACCGCATCCGCGATGAGGTTGAGTTTCACGCGGACGTCGAAATCGCGGATCATCTGCGAGGGCTGCAGAAAAGTGCGGCCGATGTAGTGGTTGCGCACGAAGGCGTGGACCAACGGAATCCCGCTCTCCTCGGAGTAGCCTTGCGCGGCGTAGTTGCCCGAGTCCGGCACGGGCACGACGATGTCGGCCTCGACCGGCTGCTCGCGGGCGAGGCGGCGCCCCATCTCGACACGCATCTCGGCGACATTGCGGCCGCCAAGTTTGCTGTCCGGACGGGCAAAGTAAACGAGTTCGAAAATGCAGAAGGCGGGCCGCGCCGGGGCGAAAGGACGGAGCGAGCGGAGGCCGTTGGCGTCGATGACCACGACTTCACCGGGCGCGATCTCGCGCTCGAGTTTCGCGCCGAGGAGATCCAGCGCGCTGGTTTCCGAAGCGAGAACGTAGGAAGAGCCGAGCCGGCCGAGGACGAGCGGGCGGAAGCCGTGCGGGTCACGCACCCCGACCAACGCCTCGGGCGTGAGCAGCACAAGGCTGAAAGCTCCCTGCAGGGCGCGCAGCGCGGCCAGCGGTTCGCCGGCGGCTGCCTGGCGGGCGAGAAGATGAAGAATAATCTCGCTGTCGGCCGTGGTTTGGAAAATCGATCCGGCCTGCTCCAACTCGGCGCGCAGTTGCGCGGCGTTGACGAGGTTGCCGTTGTGAGCGATGGCCAACGGACCGCGCACCGTGTCGGCGACGAGGGGTTGCGCGTTGGCCAGGGTGCTCGAGCCCGTTGTCGAGTAACGCACGTGCCCGATGGCACGGTCTCCTTTCAATTTGGCCAGGGCGGCGGCGTCGAACACCTGCGAGACGAGCCCCATGGCACGATGGGCGTGGAACGGATGGCCCGGCCCCTCGCTGGTGACGATGCCCGCGCTTTCCTGTCCACGGTGCTGCAAAGCGAAGAGCCCGTAGTAGGAAAGAAGGGCCGCATTTTCGTGGCCGAACACGCCGAAGACGCCGCATTCATGGCGGGGTTTGTCGTGGGCGTCGTCGGCAAGCATGGAAAACCGCGGAAAGGTTAACGCGTGGCGGTGTTTTGGCAATTCACCACTCGCTTGCACAGGCACACGCGGCGACCGAGCATGGTCGGGCGATGCACAAAAAGTACCGGCCCAACGTTGCCGCCATCATCTGCCACCCCGACGGGCGGGTGCTGATTTGCCGGCGGTCGGATTACCCGGAGAGCTGGCAATTTCCCCAAGGCGGCCTGGACAAGGGGGAAAATCCGGACGAAGCACTCCGCAGGGAGGTGGAGGAGGAAATTGCTCTGCCTGCCTCGGCTTACCGGATTGCGGAATCCAAAGGCGACTATCGGTATGATTTTCCCGGCGGACCCGACCGCCGCGGCTGCCACGGACAGGAACAAACATATTTCCTCTGCCGGCTCCGGGAGGGAGCGGACGGGCAAGTGTGTCCGGCGCGCGGTTGCGGGGAGTTCACCGAAGCCCGCTGGGTCGAACCCGGGCAATTCCCTTTTCATCTGGTGCCCCCCATGAAAGCGGCCGTCTACCGGCAGGTCATGCGGGACTTTTTCGGCACGGGTGGCGAATGACGTTGACTGGCCTGGTGCAGATCCTATGCTGCGCGCCATATGTTGAGTTTCGGATCTCTGGCGGTGTTCGTCGCGGTTTTGTTCGGCACCGTCTGGTGGGTCAGTCGGGATGACAGCCGCGATTCGGATTCCTGACAACTTCGCCGACCCGATGCCCATCGAGACCAGACCCGTTGCCATGGCCCGTTTTGCTTGGTCACTGGCCAACCTCCAAGCCACCGCGGACGGGATTCCTGCACCCTTCACCCTGCGCACCGCGGGCGAGCAGGAGGCCGACGAGGCGGTGGCGCTCGTGCAATCTTGCTACAACCTCGACCCGGAGTGGAGCGGTTGTGCCTTGCACATCAAGGGAAAGGTTCTTCCCGCGGTCATTGAAACCCTTGCCAAGGAACCGACGTGTCTTTTTGTCCAGCACGGCAACCGCATCATTGCTGCGTCCGTCTTCGACAGCGAACCCGGTGAGGACAGCGTGCACCTGGTCAGTGGCCCCTGCGTGCTGATCGAATACCGCAACCGGGGCATCGGCGGAGCGCTTCTCGGCGCGACCCTTGGCGCGCTCCGCGACCGCGGAGTCACCCGGGCCCTCGGGCAAACCCGCCCCAACAGCCCCTCGGCCAAGTATCTTTGTTCCAAATTCGGCGGGACCGCCGTGCAGGTCGAACTGACCGAGCCCGCGAACCGGGCCGACGCGGCCTGAGGTTTGTCAGCTGCCCAAGGGGGGCACCGGGCGGATCGCCGCCGGCGTGGTGGCCAGCCCCAAGGCGCGACCGGCCACCTCCAAAAACCGATCGGGCGGATCGGTGAAGCCGAGCTCCAACGAACCATCTCCGTTTGCGGTCAGAAGGCCCTCCCCGGCAAGACGACGGGCCACCGCCGCAGCGCAATTCGCGGCCGAGTCGACAAGGGTAACGTCCGGGCCCAACGCTTTTGCGATCGCACCGGCCAACAAGGGATAATGCGTGCAACCAAGCACGATCGTGTCGGCCTCGGTGTCCCGCAAAGGCGAAAGGTAACGCCGCAGGACGGCGTCGGTTACCTCGTCCTCGAAGAGACCCTCTTCGATGAGAGGCACCAAGAGCGGACAGGCAATGCTGGTAACGCTGATATCGGGCCGCACCGCACGCAACCCCTCCTCGTAAGCGCCGCTGCCGATGGTCGCCTTCGTGCCGATCACCGCCACGTGACCGGAGCGCGTCGCGGCCAGGGCCGCACGCACACCCGGCTCGATGACCCCTTCCACCGGCACGGAAAGAACCTCGCGCAGGTGGGAGAGCGCCAGCGCGGAAGCCGTATTGCAGGCCACCACCACCATCTTCGCGCCCCCGGCGACCATCATACGCGCAATTTCTTCGCTGTAGCGCTCGATGGTTCGCCGAGACTTGCCTCCGTAGGGAACGCGTGCCGTGTCGCCGAGATAGACAATGGCCTCGCCCGGAAGCTCACGGCGCAAAGCTCCCACCACGGTCAAACCGCCGACACCGGAATCGAAAACAGCTATCGGCGCACTCATGTCAAGCAGCGCCGGTGCGGCCGGCGAAGACGGAAGCTCAGAAGTTTTGCTGGTTCTGCTGGGTTCCCAGCGCGTCGAATGCCAGCGGAATGTTGACCTGCGGCACGTCCTTGAGCGTGATCATCAGGAGCAAGCCGACCCCGACCTCGCCGCCGGACTGGTTGTTGAAAGTCGCGCGGTTGTCGGTGACGAGCAAGCCGGCCGAAATGAGCCACGAACTCAAGTCCCGGTGGATCATGTAGCGCTGGAGGTACCAGGTGTCGTAGGTGAAGTCGTATTGGCCGGCGGCACTGGCGGCCCAATTGTCGTTGATGCGCCAGTAAACACTTCCCGAGGCGACGCTGTCATCCTGGAAGTAGGGGTTGCTGTTGATGTAACGCTGCGAAAGCGTGAAGGAGAGATCGCGGATCGGCTGCCAGCGCAGATAGGTGTTGAAATCGGTGAAGCTGCCCGCGCCGTCGGAGATGGGGATCTGCGTGAACATACCCAGGCTGAACCAGGGCACCGGGCTCAAGGTGATGTTGTTGTAAAGGTTGGAGAGGGTGCCCGGGTCGTCGAGATAAGGATTGTCAAAATTGACGTCGACGAAAGTTTCAAGCGCGAACCACTCGAAAGTCTCGTTGTCACGCCGCGTGAGCAGGCGGTTGCGCACTCCGAGACGGAGGATGTTGGAAGTGTCGATGCTGTCGATCGCCGAGAACTGCGGGAAGTTCAAGGACGGCAGGATGGTCGACGGCACCAACCGGTCAAACTGGAGGATCTCGTCGGGGCTCGGGCCCATGTTGGCGACGTAAGAATAGTTGGCGAAGGGCTGGATGACGTGCATCAAGCCGTCCAGGCCCAAGAAGGTGGACTGGATGTTTTCGTATTTGGCCGAGAGCTTGAAGGACATCTCCAAACCGGCGTTGACGATCGGACGGAAGACACCGCCCTCGTAATCCCCGCCCAGCGAGACGTCTTCGGAGTTCCCGGAACGGCTGTAATAGGTGCCCCGGAAGCCGAGACGCGGGGTGAGGGAAAGCCAGCCGAAATAGGTTCCGGGGTAGGAAATCTGGTGAAAAGTGTCGAAGCGAACCGCACTGTAGGAATTCAATTCGCCGAAGTTGTCGAGCAGGGCATCGGGCGCCAATGCGGGATTGAAGACGGCTTCCTGCAACTGCGTGATGTATTCCGGCGTGGCGCCGGCAGGGTATTGGCGCTCCAGGTAACCGATGCGCGTCTGGCCATCGTAGAAAACCGGCAATCCGAAGAGAGGGGCTTGTTTGGCTGTCCAGGTGAACTCGGGCAGGCGCGAGGTCACTTCCTGCCAATCGTTCATCTGCCAGCGCGCGAGAATATTGAATTGAAAATTCTCCGTCAGCCAGTTGGCCGAGACATTGTTGTCGGGCTGCGGGTCGAGCACGAACTCGTTCGGGAAGTAATCCTGCAGGAAATATTGGTCGCTGATCGCGTTGATGTCGACGGTCGCGTAGACGTCCTCGTTGACCACGAGGCGGTTTTGGAACGACACGATCCATCGGCCGTTCTCCGGTTCATCGGTGCGCTGGAAAGCGGTGTTGTTGACGGTGGGATCCGTATCATCCGCGTAATAAAAGCGGAAATTGGCGGTGCTTTTGTCCCCCGGGCCGTAAACCGCGTTCAGATCGATTCCCCCGGCGATACCCCGCTCGCTGCGGTAGTCGAAGTGAACCGTCGCGTCGGTCTTGGTGGTCAGGGGGAAGGTGTAGCCGAGCAGGAGGAAGGCTCCCCATGTGGAATTGAAGCCGGGCTTGATGTCCCAACCCATCTCGCCCAACGGCGCGTAAACGTAGGGGAACCAGAACACCGGGGTCTGCCCGACATAGAGCGTGGCATTGGACAGAATCACCCGGTCGTCCGGGTAAATGCGCGCGGATTTGGCCCGCAGGCGATAGTCGGGCTGGGAGCTGTCGCTGGTCGTCAGCGACAGCGACCGGGCGCGGAACTTTTTCAAAGTCGGGGCTCGCATGCTCAGCGTGCTGAATTTGAACACCTGATCGCCGCCGTCGAAGTCCAGCGCGCGGATTTGCCGGCTCTCGAGGTTGTAGACGGCACGATGTCCGTTGAGGATTTGTTCGTCGGCGTAAATGCGGATATTGCCGACCAGCAAGACCTCGCGGGTCTCGGGATTGTACTCGGCGTAATCGCAGTAGATGTCCGTCCCCTGGAAATGGATTTGGACGTTGTCCTCGGCCACGGCCACACCGTCGACAAAGCGGGTTTCACCATCAGCGCGGATTTCCACCGGCACATCGGTGAAGCTTCCGAACTGGGCGCGGGCTGGCAGGCAAAAAAGTAAGGCGCCCATCAGGGCCGGCAGAAGTTTGCGCATCCTCTCCCAAAACTAAGGGAAACGGGTAACCATGGCCAAACAAATCCGCTGGCCGGCGCGGACCTTTGGCCCTCAGGCGCCGTAACCTTGCGGGTTACGCAGGTGCCAGGCCCAGGCGCTCTCCACGATGGGCTGGATATTCTGGAATTTCGGCGCCCACCCCAGTTCGGTGCGGATTTTGTCCGAGGAAGCGATGAGCCGCGGCGGGTCGCCCGGGCGGCGCGGCCTCTCCCGCACCGCGATCTCCCGCCCGGTCACGCGCCGGCAGCAATCGATCACCTCCCGGACGGAGGTCCCTCCACCCGTGCCGAGGTTGAAAAATCCGCTCTGCTCCCGGTCCAGCGCCCGGATGTGCGCATCGGCCAGGTCGAGGATATGGATGTAGTCGCGGATGCAGGTGCCGTCGGGTGTCTCGTAATCCGTGCCGTAGATCTCGACCGCCTCTTTCTGGCCGAGCGCGACCTTGAGGACATTGGGAATGAGGTGCGTTTCGATGCGGTGGTGTTCGCCGAACTTTTCCGAGGCCCCGGCCGCGTTGAAATAGCGCAAAGCGGTGAAACGCAGCCCGTGGATCTCGTCGTACCAGCGCAGGATTTTCTCGAACATCAACTTCGACTCGCCGTAAGGATTGATCGGCCGCTGCGGGAGCGATTCATCGATGGGCATGCGCTCGGGGACACCGAAGGTCGCGCAGGTCGAGCTGAAGACGAATCTCTTCACGCCGTTTTCCACCATGGCGTCGAGCAGGTTGACGCCGTTGGCGACGTTGTTGCGGAAATACTTGGAGGGATTCTCCATCGACTCGCCGACCAGCGCATTGGCGGCAAAATGCATCACGGCTACGGGGGCGAACTCCCCGACAGCCCGCGTGACCGCCTCGCGGTCGCCCAGATCGGCCTGGTAGAAGACAGCCCGCGGGTCGACCGCCGCGCGATGACCCTCGGTCAGGTTGTCGAGCACGGCCACCTCATGGCCGCGGTTCAGCATTTCCTCGGTGCAAATGCTGCCGATGTAACCCGCACCGCCGGTGACGAAAATTTTCACGCCCTAGGACTACGCAAAGAGCCCGCGCCGCTCAAATCTTCTCTCAATACGCGCAGTAGGTGCGGTGAAAAGCGACATCCAGCTCGATGAGGCGCGCCTGCACTCCGTCAAGATACTCGTGCAGCCCGAGCCGGAAGATGTCGTCGATGGTCGCGTAGTCCAACTGGGAGCGGAGCAGCCCGGACAAACGCTCGGGCTCGTTGGAAAAGTGCCTCTCGTCGGCCCCGCTGATCTGGTGGAGTGTCTCGTCGAGACGGTCGACACAGAAACGGATCGTCCTCGGAAACTCGTCGTGGCAGACGAGAAATTCCGCGACTCCCCACGGGGTCACGTCCCCGCAGCGGATTTTCAAATACGCCTCCATGGCGCTGCAGGAACGCAACACGTACATCCACTGCGAGGTGTCCAAGTTCCCGCCCACTTTTTCGCCGCTGGGGAGGAGGATGTGGTACTTCAAATCGAGAATGCGCGAAGTGCAGTCGGCCCGCTCCATGAATTTGCCGGCGCGGATGAAGCGCCACGCTTCGCCGTGCGTCATCGTCGCGTCGGTCACGCCCTGGATGAGTTGCGACTCGTAGGTCACCTTGTCGTAAAAATCGTGCGAATTGGCGCGGAATTCCCGCGCAGCCGAACCGTCCCTGAAGTAAAGATAAAGTCCGTTGATTTTCTCCCACATCTCGCTGGAAATCTGGTCGCGCACCGCGCGAGCGTTTTCCCGCGCGTAGCCGATGCAGGACTGGATCGAATTGGGATTGCGCGGTTCGAAGGTCACGTAGTCGAGCACCGCCGCCGCGGTGAATTCGGGGTGCAGTTGACGGAAGAGCTCGGTGTCCTCCAGCGTGCTGAGGATGGGCAACCAGAATTGCCGCTCGGTGTCCTCGTTGCGGTTCGCCAGGTCGAGCAGCATCTGTCCGTTCACGTCGAGCAGGCGCGCGTTGTTCTCGGCGCGCTCGACGTAGCGCCCGATCCAATAAGTCGAATCACCGACGCGGCTCAGCATGACGCGTCGCCTCCGTCGAGCACCCACGTGTCTTTGCTCCCGCCGCCCTGCGAGGAGTTGACCACCAGCGATCCCTGGCGCATGGCCACACGGGTCAGGCCGCCGGGGATGATGCGCACGTCCTCGCCACAGAGGATGAACGGCCGCAAATCGATGTGACGCCCCTGCATGCTGTCCCCGCACCAAGCCGGCGAGCGCGACAACGAGACGACCGGCTGCGCCACGAAATTGCGCGGATCATCCTCGATCATGCGGCGAAACGTCTCGATTTCTTCCCGCGAGGCCCGCGGGCCCATGAGCATCCCGTAGCCGCCGCTTTCGTTGGCCGACTTGACCACGAGCTTCCCGAGATTTTCCAGGATGTATTTGCGGTCGGAGTCGACAGCGGACAAAAAAGTTTCCACGTTCGGCAGGATGGCTTCCTCGCCGAGGTAGAATTTGATCATGGCGGGCACGTAGTAGTAGACCACTTTGTCGTCGGCCACCCCGGTGCCGATGGCATTGGCCAAGCTCACGTTGCCCTTGCGGTAGGCCTCGACCAGACCCGGGACACCGAGCAGCGAGTCCGCGCGGAACACCCTCGGGTCGAGGAAATCGTCGTCGATGCGCCGGTAAATGACGTGCACCGGCTTGAGCCCCTTCGTTGTCTTCATGAACACACGGTCGCTCTGCACCGTGAGGTCGGCGCCGGTCACGATCTCTATCCCCATGGCCCGGGCCAGGAAGGAGTGCTCGAAATAGGCCGAATTGTGGATACCGGGCGTCAGCACCACCGTGGTCGGATCCCCCGGGGTTCCCGCCGGCGCGATGTATTGCAGCACCTCGAGCAGATCCTGCGCGTAGCGGTCGACCGGCCGGACTCCGTAGCGCGCGAACAGTTGCGGGAAAACACGCTTCATCGTCATCCGGCTCTCCAGCACATACGACACGCCCGACGGACAGCGCGCGTTGTCCTCGAGAACAAGGTAACGGCCTTCGCGGTCGCGGATCAGGTCCGTGCCGCAGACATGGATGTAAATATTTTTCGGGATGTCGAACCCCATGAACTCCGGGCGGAAATGCCTGGCGCTGCGGATGATTTCCCCGGGGATGATGCCTTCCTTGACGATGCGCTGTTCGTGATAGATGTCGTGCAGGAAAGCATTGAGCGCGCTGAGACGCTGCTTGAGACCGCGCTCGATGTGCGCCCACTCCTCGCGGGGAATGATGCGGGGGATCAGGTCGAAAGGAAAAATCCGCTCGGTACCCTCGTGCTTGTCGTTGTAGACGGTGAAAGTGATTCCTTGGTTGAGGTAGGACTGCTCCGCGATGTGCCTTTTGCGCTCGAAATCTTCGTGCGGCATGGCCGCCGCGCGCGCCAGCAACTTGCGGTAATGCGGGCGCACCTCGCCCGGCGCCGAGAACATCTCGTCGAAGAAATCACCGGGATCGTAGTTGCCGAACAAGGGAGCCATCGGAGGGACCGTGAGGGTACTGACAAAGCACGAAGTATGCCACTCCCGAAAGCTCCGGCGGCCGCGCTCGCAACCTCCCCGCACGCCGCGGGGCCGGCCGGAATTCAGACGGCTTTGCCGATCTCGGTCGCTTCCTTGATCTCCTCCAGCGCTCCGGTCTTCACATCGTAAAGATAACCGTAAACAGGGATGTTCTTCGGAATGAGCGGGTGGTTGCGGATCTTTTGCACGTCATCGATCACCGCTTGGCGGTCGTCGGTGAAGGTCAGCCAGTCGATCTTAGCGCCCTCCGGCGAACCGGGCCCCTGCCCCACGTCGCGCCAGCCGTTCTCGTCGATCACCGCTTGCTCGAGACTCTTGGAGAGGAGATCGCCCATGATCTGGTTGTTGAAGAGCACCATGCCGCAGTCGGTGTGGTGGACGACGAAAAATTCTTTTGTCCCGAGGAGCTTGTAGGAAATGACCAACGAGCGGATGGCGTCGTCGCTGGCGCGACCGCCCGCGTTGCGGATGACGTGCGCATCGCCTTCGGCAAGCCCCGCGTATCGGGCCGGATCGAGCCGCGCATCCATGCACGTGAGGACGGTGAAGTGGCGCCCGGGAGGGAGCGGGAGTTTGCCTTTGTCGCCGAAGTTGGCGGCATAGTCGGCATTGGCTTTTTCGACGCTTTGGACCACAGGGGATTTGCTCATAGGCCGGACAACCTAACGAAGAGGCGCCAATCAACGCCAGCTTGAAGCGTCCTTGCATTGACGCGGCGGACAAATCTCTGTGCAATCCGCGCCATCGACCATGGATTGGGGTCTCGCCATCGCCAACGTTCTCAACCCCGCCGCGCTTTTTTTCGCGCTCGGGTTCGCCGCCGTCTTGCTCAAGACGGATCTGGAAATCCCCCATCCGCTCCCGAAGCTTTTCTCGCTCTACCTCATCATCGCCATCGGCTACACGGGCGGCACCAAACTCGCCGCTTCCGGCCTCAGCGGAACGGTCCTCCTCTACATCGTGGCCGCCATGTTCATGGCCCTTCTCGTGCCGGTTTTCGTCTTCTTTGTCCTGCGCAGGTTCCTCTCCGTTTACGACGCGGCCGCCATGGCGGCGACCTACGGATCGATCAGCATCGTGACCTTCATCGTCGGCACCGAGTTCCTCGCCCGCAACGAACAGGGTTACGGTGGCTACATGGTGGCTATCATGTCGCTTATGGAGTCGCCGGCCATCATCGCCGGCATCTTCCTCGTGCGCATGTTCGCCCCGCGCCGCGTGCTGGCCGCGCCGAAAATCACCGCCTCCTCGCTCCTGCGCGAATCCTTCCTCAACGCCTCCGTCTTCCTTCTCCTCGGAAGCCTTCTTATCGGATGGATCACCGGGCCGGCCCACGGCGAATCACTGCAGACCTTCATGTACGGCCTCTTCAAAGGCATGGTCATCTTCTTCCTGCTCGATACCGGCATGCACGCCGGGCGACTGATCGGACTTTTCAAGAAAACCGGGGCCCCGCTCGTTGTCTTCGGCCTGTTCGCCCCGGTGGCCAATGCCGCGCTCGGCATCCTTGTGGCCAAGGCCATCGGCATGGCCCCGGGCGACGCCCTCCTTTTCACCATCCTTTGCGCCAGCGCCAGCTACATCGTCGCCCCCGCCGCCATGCGCCACGCCGTACCCG
>JBMTVD010000006.1:0-43980 GCA_049451035.1 Chthoniobacterales bacterium
GGCGGCGCTGCCGGCAGGGTCTCATCCGCACGCGGATCACGGCGGAGACATTGCCGGAGCATCCCGAAGCTTTCTTTCTTCGCTTCGGTCACACCATGCGCAGCCTGACGTTCGAAACTCCCTCGGAATTTTCCATGACCGCGCGTGTGCAGGCGCACGGGGCCATGTTGGACGAAGTGGTGCGCCTCGTCCGAAAATAGTTTGGTTCGGGCTGCCGCCCGTGCGAGACAGAAGGTATGTGTTTTCTCGCCGTCTGCAGCGTCATTTTTGCCGGTCTGGCTGCCGGCGCCCTGTTTTCCCGTTTGCTCTACGCGGTGTTTCCGCGCCTCACTTTCGCCCCGTGGCTGGACGTGGTGGTCAGCTACTTTATCTGGCTGCCGTGGGTTGCCGGTGCCTGTCTGGACGGCTGGCGGGGGCTCGCCGCTGCCTTGCTGGCGCAGTTTGTCTTTTTGCATGCCTTCTGCGCCTTCGACCGCATGGTGCGCGGCCGGGGACGGAAGAGCTTGGAGGCAGCGCACGCCAAGAAACTCGGTTGGGTGCGCAACGAAATCGCACTCTTGCTCACCGTGCCCGCGGTGACGGTTTTTTTCCTCGTGCGGTTGGCGGAACTTTTGTTTTACCCGCCCATGGCCCTCATGGCCAAGATGCCCCGCTACAAGACATCCGAATGGATCAATCTTTCGCGGCACAAGTTTGACGGCTTGGTCGGTCACGACCTCGTCTGGTGCTGGTATTGCGATTGGATGACCGGTGTCTGGGCTTTGGGCAGCGAGATGCTGCGCAACGTGGAGTCGTTCTGGTGCCCCATCCGCTTCTGCGAAGACTGTAAAAACTGCCATGTCGCCACGGACTTTCCGGATGTCCAGAAGTGGTGCGCCGCGCAGGGGTCGATCGAAGACGCGGTGCGCGTCTTCGAGGAACAATACGGGGACCGGAAGGAGAATAGTTGGTTCGGCCATCCTGGTCGCCGCAAGTCCTGATATTGTTTGTCCACGGCCCCCGGGGCCGTTACTCTGCCGGCCCTTTTTTACACCATGGAAATCCTCGTCGAAAAACAACCCAACTGTCTGGCGACCTTGCGCGCCACCGTTCCGGCCGGGACGGTGAAAAAGAAAATCGAAAAGCTGGCCGCGGAATACCAGAAGGCGGCCAAGCTGCCGGGCTTCCGCCCGGGCAAGGCGCCGCTGGCCGTGGTGGCCCGCAAATACAAGGAGGCCATCGCCGAGGAATCGGTCAAAGATCTGCTGCGCGAGGCGGTCAACCAGGCGGCCAAAGAAAACAACCTGAGCGTGATCAATGCTTTCGACCTCCAGCACGGCGACGTGGGGGAAAAGGATCTCGATCTGTCCGTCAAACTCACCCTCGAACCGGAGTTCCAGCTGCCCGACGTGGAGAAGTTGGAAGTCGAGGTCATGGAAGAAGTGGTGACCGACGAGCATCTGGCCGGAAACATCAACATGCTGCTCGAGCGCATGGCGGAATTCACCGACATCAAAGACCGCCCTTTGCAGATGGGGGACTATGCGGTGCTTGACTACGACGCGACTGTCGAGGGCCGCCCGCTCGCCGAGGTGTGTCCCGAGGCCCCTTCGACCATGAAGGGGGGCGAGGGCTTGTGGATCGTCATGGCCGAAGACAGTCTCTGGCCGGGGTTTTGCGCCGGTCTGCTCGGGGCCGGCGAAGGCGAGGAGCGCGATGTGGAAGTGACGGTTCCCGACGACTTTGGCGTGGCTCCCCTGCGGGGCAAAAAAATCGCGCACAAAGCCCGGGTCAAAGGCATCAAAGCCAAACAACTGCCCGAATTGACCGACGAGGTGGCGCAGAAAATTGCCGGCCGCAGCGCGGACGAGTTGCGCAAGACTTTCCGGGAGCGCCTCGAGGCCGCCGCCGCCGAACAGACCGAGCGGAAAAAGCGCGCCGCGGCCGTCGAGCACCTCGTCAAGAGCGTCGAGTTCGATGTGCCCGCCTCCATGGTCATGGGCGAGGCCCGTCGCGTGGTGAAGGAAATCGTCGAGGCGGAGCAAACGCGCGGGCTGAGCGACGAGGATCTTCTCAGCAAAAAGGAAGAAATATTCCAGCACGCGCAAATGGGCGCCCAGTTCCGGGTCAAAGCCGATTTCATCCTCACGCGACTGGCGCGGGAGAGCAAAATCGAAGCATCACGCGAAGAAGTGGCCGGACACATCGCCGGTCTCGCCCAGCGGCTCAATATGCCGATGGAAAAGCTCGTCAAGCAGCTGGTCAAACGCGAGGCACTGGGCTCGGTGGAGGCCGACGTGGTCAGGGACAAGGCCCTTGATTTCCTTTCCTCGAAAGTTAAGGTGAAGCGTCCCGCGGCCGCGGAATAAGTCCGTCCGCCCGGGATATTTGCACCGATGACTACCAACAATTTTTCCTCCTCCGCCCCGCGCAACTCCATTCTCGTTCCCATGGTCGTCGAACAGACCGGGCGGGGGGAGCGCAGTTACGACATCTACTCGCGCCTTCTCAAGGATCGCATCGTTTTCATCGGCACGCCGATCGACGACCACATCGCCAATCTGGTCATCGCCCAGATGCTCTTTCTGCAGATGGAAGACGCGAAGAAGGATATCCATATCTACATCAATTCCCCGGGCGGATCGGTCACGGCGGGGTTGGCCATTTATGACACCATGCAATTCGTCACCTGTGATGTGAACACCTACTGCATGGGCATGGCGGCCAGCATGGGTGCGGTGCTGTTGTGTGCGGGTACCAAGGGCAAGCGCTATGCGTTGCCGAACTCGGACATCATGATCCACCAGGTCAGCGGCGGCGCGCAGGGGCAGGCCAGTGATGTCGAGCGCCAGGTCGAGTTCATGTTCAAGCTCAAGCGCCGCCTCGAGTCCATCATCGCCCACCACACGGGCAAACCCGTCGAGCAGGTGCACAAAGACGCGGATCGCGACTACTACATGAGTGCCGGGGAGGCCAAGGACTACGGTCTCGTCGACGAGGTCGTGAAGTCGCGCAAAGAAATCCCGGGTGCCGTGCCCGCCTGATCCCATGGCTCGCGCCTCGAATCTCACCATGTGCTCGTTCTGCGGAAAGAGCCACAGCGAGGTGCGCAAGCTCATCGCCGGTCCCGGCGTTTACATTTGCGACAGCTGCGTCAGCCTCTGCAAGGGCATCCTCGACAAGGAACTCAAAGACGAGTCCAAGAAAAAGCATGCGGCCGTACGCGTTCCCAAACCGGCTGACATCAAGCGCGAACTCGACCAGTTCGTCATCGGCCAGGATTTGGCCAAGAAGACCCTCTCGGTGGCGGTGCACAACCACTTCAAGCGCATCCACCACCATATCACGTCGCGGGAAATTCCCCTGCCGGGGCACGATGATGTCGAATTGGAGAAGAGCAACATCCTGCTCATCGGTCCCACCGGCTCGGGTAAAACCCTGCTGGCTCGCACCTTGGCCCGCATCCTCGATGTGCCTTTCACCATGGCCGACGCGACCACGCTCACCGAGGCCGGCTACGTCGGCGAGGACGTGGAAAACATCGTGCTGCGCCTGCTCCAGGCGGCGGATTACGATGTGAAACGGGCCGAGATCGGCATCGTTTACATCGACGAGATCGACAAAATCGGCCGCAAAACCGATAATGTCAGCATTACTCGCGACGTTTCGGGCGAAGGGGTCCAGCAGGCGCTGCTGAAAATTCTCGAAGGGACCACCTGCAATGTCCCTCCGCAGGGCGGGCGCAAGCACCCGCACCAGGAATATATCCAAGTCAACACCGACCGCATTCTCTTCATCTGCGGCGGTGCCTTTGTCGGACTGGAGAAGATCGTCCAGCGCCGGTTGGGTAGCCGCGTGCTTGGCTTTCACGCTGCCCGGCCGGAAAAGTCGGATGCGGTAGCGGCCTCGACGGTATCCATCCACCAGGCCGAGCCTGAGGATTTGCTCAGTTTCGGGTTGATCCCGGAGTTCATCGGTCGTCTCCCCGTGGTGACGGCTCTCGACCAGCTCACCGAGGACGAGCTGGTCACCATTCTGACCGAACCGAAGAACGCCATGGTCAAGCAATACAGCAGGCTGATGGCCATGGAGGACGTCACCCTCAACATCACCAAGGACGGCCTGCGGGCCTTGGCCGAGCGGGCCATCAGCAAAGGCACCGGTGCGCGCGCGCTGCGGTCCATGATGGAAAAAATCATGCTCGATGTGATGTACGATGTCCCGAGTCGCGAGGACGTGGCCGAAGTAACGATCAATCGGGCGGTGGTGGAGGGCAAAAAGCCGCCCCTCCTGCGCCGCAAGCAGGAGAAAGACGCGGCCTGATTCGCATGCCGGCCGGGTCGCCGGTTGAATCTGTGGAATCCCGCGAGCTGGCGGTCGACATCGCGTTCCCCGAGGCGCATCCCCTCGTACTTGACCTCGGCTGCGGCAACGGCCTTTTTCTGGCGGCCTTGGCCGCGTTGCGGCCGGACAGAAACGTGCTGGGGATCGAGAAGAAGGCCTACCGCGTGCGGCAAGCGACGCGCCGGGTCGCCGGCTTGCCCAATGCCCGCGTCGTCCATGCCGCCGCCGGTGAAGTGCTGGCAGCCTTGCCCCCCCGTAGCGTGGCCTCGGTGTATCTGCTCTTCAACGATCCATGGCCCAAGCGCCGCCATGCCGAGCGAAGATTGGTGCAAATCGATTTTGTGCGTCTTCTTGATAACTGTCTGCAGCCGGACGGTGTTTTTTATTTCGCCACCGACTCGTGGCCCTATGCCGCATGGGCCGAGGAAGCTTTCCGCACCTCCGCTTGGAGAACCGAGCATTGGTCCGTCCCCTCCGGGTGGCCCGAGACAGAATTCGAGCAACGATTTGCCTCGGCCGGGGTAAGAATCCATAGATTCCAAGCGATCCGGTGACCAGCGAGCCAATCGATCAAGGAGAGGGGGCCGTCGATCCGGGCGCGGACGACGATGCGCGGCTTGTTGCCCTGATGTTGAAGGTGCGGGACGACGATGAGGCGGCCTTTCGCGAGCTAGTGGAAGCCACCGAGGACCGGCTTTACGGAACCGTCGCCAAAATGCTGGGCGGTCCGGAAGGCGCCGATGACCTGGCCCAGCGTGTTTATCTGCGCATTTGGCAGGCTCGTCGGCGCTACGAGCGGAAGTCGAAGTTCAGCACTTGGATGTTCGCCATCATGCACCGGCTTGTTCTCAACGAGCGCCGCGGCCGGGCGAGGCGTGCCGCGGTCTTCCGCACCCCCGGTCCGGAAGAGAGGGTGCGCGAGGAATCCTCCGGCCGTCTGCCCTCCTGCGACGCTGCCGGAACGGAATTGGCGGCGGCCATCGACGTCGCTCTGGCCGGACTCCCGGAGGAGCAGCGCACCGCCGTGATCCTGCGCCGCTACGACGAGATGCCCTACGAGGACATTGCGCGGGTTCTCGGCACGACGGTGCCGTCGGTCAAAAGTCTTCTCTTCCGCGCGCGCGAAACCTTGCGTGCCAAACTCAGGGACTGGCTTTAGCGGATAGCCCGGCCGGGCTCGGCCAAGCGGCCACCACGGAACAAGACGCCTTCGGCCGCCAGCAAACGGAGTTTGTGGCGCAGTTGCGGTCCCGCCGTGCGCCCCACGAAGCCCCCGGGCGAAAGATCCGATGCGATGACGCGATGGCACGGCACCGCGGGCGCGAAGGGATTGGCCCGCAAAGCCTGCCCGACGGCGCGCGGCGACCCGCAACCGATCCTTGCGGCCAGCGCGCCATACGTAATGACCCGGCCGCGCGGGATTCCCTTCAAGGCCGTATAAACGCGTGCGGCGAAAGGCGAAACGTGGTCAGTTTTGCGAGGCATCGTCCGGGGCCTCGGCCAGCACGCGATACATGGGTCCGAGCCCGTTCATGATACGGTGCCAGGTATGGTCGTCCGCGTCGGCCCGCAGCAGTTCCGGGTGGGGCTTGACCACCAGCCACGAATTGAGCGCGATTTCCTTCTCAAGCTGGTTTTTCGACCAACCGGCGTAGCCGAGGAAAACGCGCAGCTTGTCATCGTGCCCGGCGGGCAACTCGAATTCGCCCTCGGGTTTTTGCAGTGGTTCGAATTTGCACCCACCGAGCTTCTGGTCCCATTCGAGGCTGGCCACGATGATTTGGTTTTTCTGGACCGGGCCGCCTTCGAAGAGCGGAACGTGGGCCACGTGCTCGAGCGCGTCGGCGATGCCGAGGTCTCCGGCCTTTTGCCCGAGAGGGCGGTTCAGGATGAATCCCAGGGCTCCGTCTTCGGCGCTATGGTGCGAGAGGTAGAGGATGGTGTGCCGGAAGTTCGGGTCGGCCATCATGGGATGGGCCACAAGCAGCGACCCCGACAAGTCCCCCGCTTTGGGCAGGCGCTTCATGACGACAGGATCTTAATGTGCGGCGAGAGGTTCCGCAACCGTGTCCATCAAATCTCCCAGTGACCGGTCCCACGCCGTGTGGAGGCGTGCGAGCGGCCATCGGTAGTCAGATCCGTGCACGCGGAGGGAAAGATCCGGGCCGCCCGTCGCTCCCACCCGGAGCACGGGAACGCCGCGGTCGGCAAAGTGCTTTTGCAGGACCGTCCGGTGCTCCGGCGAGGCGGAGACGAGGATTCTGCCGGGCGCCTCATTGAACAACGATTCATCGTTCCGTCGTCCATCATCGGGAAGTTGAATGTCGGCGCCGACCAAGGCCGGACCGGAAATGCACGACTCCGCCAACGCCACGGCGATCCCGCCTTCCGCGCAATCGTGCGCGCTGCGGATCAGCCCCTCACGAATCGCATCCCGCAGGGCCGACTGCAGCGCCACTTCGGCAGCCAGATCAGTCTGCGGCGGTCGGCCCTCCTTGCGGCCGTGTACGATGAGTAAAAATTGCGAGCCGTCGAGTCCCGCCGTCCGGTCACCGAGCAGCCAGACATCGTCTCCGGCAGCCGCGAAACTTTGCCGGGTGACATGGGCCTCGCTCTCGATGAGGCCCACCATGGCCACGACGGGGGTGGGATCGATGGGGCCCGAGGGGTTCTCATTGTAAAGGCTGACGTTGCCGCCCGTGACCGGTGTGCCGAAGGCACGGCAGGCCTCGGCCATGCCCTCGACGGAGTCGCGCAACTGGCGGAAAATCTCGGGCTTGTGGGGATTCCCGAAGTTCAGGTTGTCGGTCGCGCCGAGCGGGAGCGCCCCCGAGCAAGCCAGATTGCGGGCTGCTTCGGCCACGCAGCGGCGACCGCCCTCGCGCGGATCAAGCCGGGTCACGAGACCGTTGCCGTCGACCGAGGCAGCGAGAAGTTTTCCGCATTCGCGGGCGAGAAAGACCGCGGCATCCGAACCGGGCCCGACGACCGCTCCATTGCGCACCATGTGGTCGTATTGCTCCCAGATCCAGCGCTTGCGGGCGAGGGTGGGGTGGGCCAAGAGGCGAAGCAGAGCTTCGGTGTTGTCCGTGGCGGGGACACCGGCGAGGTCCAGGGGTGCGGGAGGATTCCAAGGGGCCGCGTCGCGGTGATAAATGGGCGCCTCGTCGGTCAGGGACGAGGCGGGAATCTCCGCGACGACCCGGCTTCCGGTGCGGATGCGCATGATGCCGTCCCCCGTCACCCTCCCGATCTGCGCGTAGGGCAGATCCCATTTCTCGAAAATCTGGCGCACGGTGTCTTCTTCGCCCTGATTGACGATGACCAGCATGCGTTCCTGCGACTCGCTGAGCAGGATTTCGTAGGGAGTCATGCCATCCTCGCGTTTCGGGACCAGATCGAGATCCACATCGATGCCGCTGCCCCCGCGCGAGGCTGTCTCGCACGTTGAACAAGTGAGGCCGGCTGCGCCCATGTCCTGGATTCCGGCCACGCAACCGCTGGCCAAAAGTTCGAGGCACGCCTCGAGGAGAAGTTTTTCGCGGAACGGATCGCCGACCTGCACGGCGGGTCGGTCTTCCTTCGACTCTTCGGTCAATTCGCGCGAGGCGAAAGCCGCACCGGCCAGGCCGTCGCGTCCCGTCTCTGCCCCGACATAAAACACCGGGTTGCCGATACCCTTGGCGGCACCGCGGGCGATCTGGTCGTGCCGGAGCACGCCCAAGCAAAAGACATTGACGAGAGGATTGCCCGCGTAGGTCTCGTCGAACCACGTTTCACCGCCGACGGTCGGGAGGCCGATGCAGTTGCCGTAGTGGGCGATGCCGGAAACAACACCGGAGAGAAGGTGGCGGTTGGCCGCCGAACCGGGGGCGTCCTTGTCGACCGGCCCGAAACGCAGCGAATCAAGGAGAAAAACGGGCCGCGCACCCATGGTGAAGATGTCACGGATGATCCCGCCCACGCCGGTGGCCGCGCCTTGGAAGGGTTCGACCGCACTGGGATGGTTGTGGCTTTCGATCTTGAAGGCGACGGCCCAGCCGTCACCCACGTCGAGGACGCCGGCATTTTCCTCGCCGGCTTTGACCAGGATGCGTTCGCCGGTGACGGGAAATTTTTTCAGCTCGGGCCGCGAATTCTTGTAGGAGCAGTGCTCGCTCCACATCACGGAAAAGATGCCCAATTCGGTGAAATTGGGATCGCGGCCGAGGACGCCGCGGATGCGTTCGTATTCCTCGGGAGTAATGCCGTGCTTGGCGATGGTCTCTTGGGTGATGGCCGGATCTTTCATTTTGTGGCGGCCAATGCGGCTCCGAGCAGACTGTCGAAAATGAGTCGTCCATCCGCGCTGCCCAGTCGCTCTTCGCAGGCGCGTTCGGGGTGGGGCATCATGCCCAGGACGTTTCCTGTTTCGTTGAAAATTCCCGCGATATTTTCCACCGAGCCGTTGGGGTTGGCTTTCGCGGAGACTTGCCCCTCGGCGTCGCAGTAGCGGAAGGCGATGCGGTGAGAGTCCTCCAGGTTCCGCAACGTCGCCCCGTCGGCGAAGTAGCAGCCCTCCCCGTGGGCCACCGGGACGCGCAGGACTTGTCCCACGCTGCCCCCCCGGGTGAAGGGCGAGTTGTTGCTCTCGAGGCGCAAATGCACTTGCCGGCAGATGAAATGGAGGCCGCGGTTGCGTACCAGAGCGCCGGGAAGCAGGCCGGCTTCGCAAAGGATCTGGAATCCGTTGCAGATGCCGAGCACCGGCGTGCCGCGGCGCGCTTCCTCGGCGACGGCTTGCATGACCGGGGAGTAGCGGGCGATCGCCCCGCAGCGCAGGTAGTCGCCATAGGAAAAACCGCCGGGCACGACAATGGCATCAAAGCCGCGCACCACCGTCTCCTTGTGCCAGACCGATTCCGCCTCGGCCCCGAAGGAGTCGCGCAAGGTGCGCAGGCAGTCCTGATCGCAGTTGGAGCCGGGAAAACGGAGGACAGCGAACCTCATCACTCCACGAAATCGACGGTGTAGTCTTCGATGACCGGATTGGAGAGGAGGTCGCGGCAGATGGCGTGCAGTTTCTCGTCGCTCGGGCGCTCCCCGGAGAGCTCTATTTCAACGACCTTGCCGACACGGACACGGCCCGGGTGCTCCCATCCGAGATGCTTCATGGCGCCGGCCACAGCCACGCCCTGAGGGTCGAGTACGGACGGTTTGGGTAAAACGGTGACGCGCAATTTCATCCGCGCGGATGATGCCTCAACCAGCGGGCGAATCAAGCCGCCGGCGTGGAAAACTCAGTTTTCCCGCCGTCGAAGCGCGGCCGCGCCGAGGACGAGGGCGGTCGCACCGAGACAGAAACCGGAAAATATCTCCCCGTATCTCATGTAGAACGTGGTAGGGGGAGTCACCGGGACATTCATCTCGGCCAGCATCACGCCTTCGCCGAAAATGTCCCCGGCGGGATCCTCGAGTATCTGCCGGACGCGTCCCAGGTGGTCGACAACGGAGGTGACCCCGTTGTTGGCGCAACGGACCATCGGGCGGCGGTTTTCCGCACAACGGAACACGGCATGCGCGAGGTGCTGGCGACCCGCGGCCGTGCGGCGGAACCACGCGGTGTTGGTCAGGGTGGCGAACATTTGCGCTCCCTGCAGGGCGCCGCGACGGGCCAGATAGCCGAGGGTATCCTCGAAGCAAATAAGCGGCGCAATGGCCACGTGAGGATCAGGCAGATGGAAAACGACCGGTCCTGGGCCCGCATCGAAGTCGGCGGGAACTTGATCCCCGACAACAATGGCGAAAAGGGGGAAGCTTTCACGCAGCGGAACGTATTCCCCGAACATGACCAAATGGGTTTTCGGGTAAACTTGGGGCTCCGGTTCCGCTCCGATCATCATCATCGCGGCGTTGTAATCCGCCTCGTGGCTGAGGATGAGCGAGCCGAAAAGAAGGGCGTACTCGCCCGCGCCGGCGTGGCGTTTGACAAACTCGTTGGCCACGGGATCCTCGAAGAATCCGCGTGGCGTGGCGGCCTCCGGCCAGAGAAGGAGATCGGGCTCCGCCGCCAGTGCCGTCAGGGTGAGGCGTTCCAAGGTATTGTAAATGCGCTGTTCGAAAGCGGGGTTCCACTTTTCATCTTGCGGGATCGAGGGTTGCACGGCGGCGACCTTCAGTGGAAAGGTCTCGCCGGCCGGCCCCAGTTGGCGCAGGCCATAGCCGAAAGCAGCCACCACCAGCGCGATGGTCAGGGTGAAATCAAAGTGGGCCCGGATGCGGCCGCCGCGGGCCTCCAGGGCGAGACGTTTCACCGTGGCCACGGCGATGGCTGCCGTCATCACGGTGAGAAAGGAAAGTCCCCCCACGCCGGTCAGGGAACTCAACTGGATGAGGGGGATGTTCCCGTGGAGCGAGATGCCCAGCGCGTTCCATCCGAATCCCGTGAAGATCGTGCCACGCAATTGCTCGAGCGCAACCCACGCGGCGGCGGCGATGGCGGCCGCACCAAGGTTGCGCCATGAACTGAGCCAGACGGAACGAAAACTGTGCGGATTCTCGCGCGGTGTGGCCGCGACCCACACGATGCCCGCCCAGACCGCCGGGTAAACCGCCAGGTAAAGGCAGAGCATGAACCACCCGAGGACGGTGACCTCCATGAGCCAGTAAAGGGAGCCGAGAAAATAAACAAGGCCGGCCAGGTACCCGAGTTCCACTTTGCGCAGGAGGGGATGCTTCGGGTGGACGGGACCGAACCAGATCGCCGCCAGCAGCGGGGCCAAAGCAACCCAGACGAGCCATGCCTGGTCGAACGGTGCGAAGCAGAGCACGAGCAGCAGACCGCTCAGGGCGGCGGCCGCCCAGGGCCAGAGTTGGATGATCGGATTCAATCGGGACACCGCGGATGCTTGGCGGCGCGGCGCGTGATGAAAAGATTAAACGGAGGGCTTATCTGCCGCCGAAGGAAAAGACCTTGAGCACGGTCTTGAGTATGATTTCGACGTCCAACACGAGGGAATAGTTTTTGATGTAGTAGAGATCGTAGCGGAGTTTCTCGATGGCGTCGTCGAGACCTGCGCCGTAGCGGTAGTTGACCTGAGCCCAGCCGGTGATGCCGGGTTTGACAAGATGCCGCAGATGGTAGCTGGGGATCTTCGTCTCGTAGTCGGAGACAATCCGGGACCATTCGGCGCGCGGCCCGACCAGGCTCATTTCGCCGCGCAGGACGTTGAAGATTTGCGGCAGTTCGTCAAGGCGAGTGAGGCGAAGAAAACGTCCGATGCGCGTCACCCGGCTGTCGTTGTCCCGGGTATAAGGATCGTCCTCCTCCCGGCGTACCCGCATGGTGCGGAACTTGAGGAGGGTGAACTTTCCTTCGCCGCGCCCGATACGTTCCTGGCGAAAGAGCACCGGGAAACCGCTGTCGACGAGCACGGCCAAGCCCACGAGGAGCATGAGGGGCAGCGCCACAGGCAGCAGCAAAACCGCCAGTATGTAATCCGAGGCGGTCTTCAGATACCGGTAGGCGGAATGGCGGGCCAATTGGAAGTTCTGCCGCAGCGCCCAGGAATGGTCCAACCGGTGCACCGACTCTTTGCGCCATGTTTCGCTGAAAAAAGTGTCCTCGCTGTAAACAGGAATGCGCAGGAAGTGCAGGCGAGCCAGCTTCTCCAGGAGCGAAGGGGGGTAGTTCTCCGGCGGGTCGGTCAGCACAATGCCCTCGAATTCGTGGGCCACGATGTCCGCACCGCGGGTCGGCGGATCGTCCCCGATGCGCGCTGCTTCCTGCAGCACCGTGCGCGGGGAAACTCTGAGGGCGCGCGACTGCTCGTCCATCAATTCGCGCACGACGTGCAGTTCGGTGTCGGCCAGCACGATCGGATTGTGAAATTCCATCTTGGCGCAGTAATTCTCGAAATCCTCCAGTTCCCGCGGCGTACCGATGGCGAGGTAGGGGACGCGGCGGGCCCGTTTGGTCCAGACCGACGCGGCGAGAATGCGCAGGCCGAGAGCCGGGATGGCGTAGCCGATGGCGGTGTAGAAAAGAACGACGCGGCTTTGCGCGGTGTAAAAGTCCCCCGCCGAGAAAAAGACGAAAAGCATGAACGCGCCGACCGCAGCGCCGACGAAAACGGCCAGGGCAAACTCCGAGGCGAAGTGCAGGAGAAGGAAAGTCCGTCTGGCCTTATAGCCCCCGATAAGGGCGACGGAAACAAGGATGCAGAGAAAGAAAGTGCCGACTTGCAGCCAGTAAGCAGGCGACATTTCCAGGGCCTGGTTCACGCGGATGGCGCGGCTGACGAGATAGGCCATGGTGACCAGGTAGACGTCCGCCGCGAACAGGCAGAGGCTGGTAAACCACGGCTGACGCAGGATGTTGCGGGCAATGGCCCGCAGTCCGCGGCGGGGGTCAGCGGAGGAAATATCTACCTTGGAACGTGTTGCTCTATCCACAGAAGCAGCAACGTCGTCGGTCTGCACGTTAGTGAGCATGGGTGCGGGGGCCGGTCGAGGGAACTCACGAATATACACGCCTCAAAGACCGAGACAACCCCTCCCGGGAGCTGAGTTGCCCAGGTTCAGGGGGTGTCCGCGCCGGATTCAGGCAGGATCAGGGTGGCCACGGCGTCGATTTTTTCCTGGGCGAAGCGGCTGGGCGGATATTGGCGGTGCGCGTCGAGGAACCATGCCAAGGCGGCTCCGTAATCGCCCCGGGATTGCATCTCGTCGCCTTTGTTCAGCGAACGCACGAAAGTGGCGGCCCCGCCGCTGGCCAGATCGGCGCGCAGGCGGTTGAGTTCCGTGTCCTCGGGGTATTTGGCGGCCGCGTCCTGGATGCTCTCCCACGCGCCCGGGGCGTCGCCGCGCTGCTGGATTTCGCGGGCACGCTGCAGGGCGGTTTCGATCTCCGTCATTTCGGTGAGAATTCGGCCCAATTTTTCCTGACGGTCCGGATAAAGCGCGGCGGCCGCGATGAATTTCGCGCTTTGCCGGTAGATGGCGCGGTGATCCTGCTGCTCGAGCAACCGGTCGAGTTCGTTGAGGGCCTGCTGCTGCACGTCGGTTTGCTCGAAGATATGCTGCCCGACCTCGGCCAGCGCGGGGTTGCGCGGCCAGATCTCGGTGGCCGCGCGAAGTTCGGACTCCATGGCGGCGCGGTCGCCCGACACGGCGGCGTTTTTCGCCTTGGCCAGGTGCATGGCGCTGATCGTCTTGGCTGTTTCGATTTTGGCCAGCGGCTTGCTCGCGTCGAAATCCGCGGCCATGCCGGTCATGTCTTCGACCAATTTTTCCGCGCGGGTCAGGTCGTTGACTTCGAGGGCGGCGAGCAACTCGTTTTTCATCTGCGTGAATTTGAGGGCCGTCCGCTTGTCCTCGCGGGAAAGCAGGCGCACGCTCGGCATGAACTCGCCGAGGGCGAAGGTTTCGGCCAATCGCTCCGTGGCGCTGTTCAATTCGCCCTGCTCAAGCAGGAATTTGTAGGCCTCGACCCCTTCGTTGACGTCGCGGATGGCTTCATTGGCCAGGCTGTCGATCTGGCTGAGCGAGCTGACGAGCTTGCTGACAGTTTGCGCGGCGACGGCGGCGCCGCCGGTGAGGCTTTCCACGCTGAAGTTTTCCAAGCCCAGCTTCATGCCGCTGGCGGCGAAAGAGCCCGCACTGGTTCCCCGGGTGTCGGCACGTTGGCTGACGCCGGCCGCCGCCCCGTCGGTGCCGGCCCGCGCGCCGATTCCCGGTCCCCCGTCGGCCGATCCGCCGGACGCCGCAACCTTGGGGTTGAATTCCGCGTTGATTTTCGCCTGACCCGCGTCCCGGTTGACTGGCAGGGACTCGACCATCTTTTTGTACACGTCGATGGAGTTGTCCCCGTCGCGGTAGATCGCGCGGTAGAACCGGTTCGCGATGAGCACGTGCTCGAAGCGCCGCGTGGCGAAATATTGCATGATCAGCGCCTGCATGTGCCCGCGGGTGTTGAGTTCGGTGATGGCGATGCGCAGTTTGTTGTTCTCGATGGTCTGGGAGACGTCCGAAAGTTTCCGTTTGGTGGAGGCCATCTTGGCGTCGCGTTCGAATTGCATGTTTTCCTGCTGCGCTTTGATGGCGGCGTCGCTTTTGCCGACGGGCGCATCGAGGGCCGAGGTTTGGGCGGCTATCATGTTGTTCCATTCGGCCGTTTCACGCCGCTTTTCGAGGAGGATATTTTCGCGTTTGAGGTTCTCGATGGTTCTCAGGCTGGTGCGCGCCGCGTGGATCGCGTCGGACATGGTCCGGCAGAGATTGGCGTCGTCCCTGTAGTCGGAGGCCTTGGGCAAAAGGGCGAAGGCCGCTTCGATGTTCTGCGGGGTCGCGTTGCCGGGGGCGAGCAGCCCGAGGATACGGTCGATGGTCTCGCGGTAAGCCACATCGGCGGCGCCGGTGGCGGCCGGGGCATTGAGGTATTTCTCGAAGCGCGCCCGGAACAAGCGGTTGTTGTTGATGTTCCAGATTTTTCCGTCGAAAGAAGCCACCTCGCTGCCCGGGTCGAAGGCGGGGATGTCGCGTCCGATGAAGCCCTCGTTCATTTGCGGGGGGCGGGCGCCCCCGGTGGCGGCCGCCGAATCGCCGGCGCCGCGTGTCTCACCGTCCTGGGCCAGCAGGCTCGCCAAGGGCAGCAGGAGGCAGGTTGAGGCAATGGCGATTTTCATGATTTGGTGAGGTCTTTGGCGTAAAGGATTCCGCTTTCGCGCACTTCGACCAGGAAGTGAAACCGCTGCCCTTTTTGGATGTTCACCTCCCCGAGTTCGGCCGGGATCACCACGGGGATCGGCGAGTCGGAGCCGGTCGGTTCGACGGAGATGAGGCGTCCCGATTCCGGTGACCAAGCGATGGAGTTGAGGACAGAGCCGGTGAGCCGGTAGTTGTTGCCGCGCAAAGAACTCGAGCTTTCCAGATATTCCTCCACGGGAAACTCCGGGGCCGTGCGGTAGGGCGTGCCGGTCGTGCCGAGGAAGTAGCCCCCGAGGGCGATGGCCACAATCAAGACAGCCAGGGCTCCGATCAGAAGGCCGGGCGGCGGGGTGCTGCGGGCGCGACGTGCCATGGTGTCTTTATCCTTCGCCGGAGGCCCGAAGGCAACCCAGCCATGCGGCAAAAATGCCCACGGCCACATGCAGCAGCAGAATCCACAGGCACAGGGACGAAGCCGAGAGACTCGTGGGTATGACCAATTCCAGCACATCGTAGTAGCGCGTTTCCCGCAGGCTCTGCAGGGCTCCGCTCCAACTCCAGTAGGCGGCGATGAAAGGCCGCAGGGCGGCATCGAGGCCGGACGGCAGGGCCAGGACCGCGCCCGAAAGGGGGAGTTGAAAGCCGACAAGGTAAATGGAGGCCAGGCTGGCCTGATCGGCTCCGGAAGCGGCTGCGGAGATGCCGAGGCAAACGGCCGTCAACGAGGCATTGGCCATCAAATAGAAAATAAACTGTTGGCCGGCATCGCCGGGAAAGTCGGCCACCGTCCGCACGAACCACGTCATCCAGGCCGACTGCAGCACCACGATGACTGCGAGGAAGGCGACCTTCGAGGCCACGTAGGCGGCGGCGCTCAGCCCGGCGAAGCGCTCTTTTTCATAGATCCGTCTCTCGCCGGCGATTTCGCGCGCGCTGTTGTTCGCGCCCATCAGTCCGAGCAGGATAACCTGCAGCAGCACAAGACCGGAGACCATGCTGCCGGCGCGGCTTGCGCCCTCGGCGAAGGTGCGGGCCTCGACGAGTTGGCGCACCACATCGCCGCTCAGATCCGCATCGAGGGCGGGCACGGCCGGCAGACCCTTGGAGGCGAAAATCGCCACAACCAGCGGGAAACCGAGAAGCAGTCCCAGTTGCAAAGCCAGGCCGCCGCGGTCGCGGAAAAAAACCTTCCACCGTACCGCGAGAAGCACCATCAGCTGGCGCAACGCCGAGGGGGGGCGCGACCAATATTCCGGCGTGGCTGTGTCGGCGCCGGGTTCCGCTGTCTCCGTGGCTTTCTCGTCGGATGTACCCTCGTTTTGTTCCCGGGACGGGGGCTTCATCGCTGGTTCTTCATCTTGCTCGAAGTGCCGGCGGTGTTTTTCCCAGGAAGCATGCCAATCGGCGCCCGAACGCTGGGGGAGGCGCTGGAAAATTTCCTCGGGCTTTTCGGCGCGGAAGTAGTGTGCGGCGGTTCCGGGCGGCCCGAAGTAGGCGAGATGGCCTTCCGAGAGGACCGCCACCTTGTCGTAGGCGTCGATTTCGCCCAAGCCGTGGGTGACGACGATAACCACCTGATCGCCTTTCCTCGCGATCTGTTGCAGAAGGGCGAGGATTTCTTTTTCGGATTGCGCGTCGAGACCGCTCGTCACCTCATCGCAGAGGAGCAGGGCCGGCTCGCTGCAAAGCTCCATGGCCAACGCAAGGCGCCGGCGCTGTCCGCCGGAAAGATGCTTGCCCATCGTTCTGGCCGCAGAGGCCAGACCCGTGAGTTCGAGGAGTTCGTTGGCTCGCAGCACCAGGGCGTCATTGTCGAGGCCGCCCACCCGCAGTTGCAGGGCAAGCCGGACGTTTTCCGCGGCGGTGAGATTGTCGTCGCTGATGGTGAATTGCGGAACATACCCGATCTGCGACGCAGGCAGATCCTCCTCCTCGAGGTCGCGCCGGTCCCAGTGGAGCGATCCTGCGGTTGGTTCGCTCATCCCGGCCACGGCTCGAATGAGCGTCGTCTTGCCGCTCCCGCTCGGTCCGATAAGCGCGCAGAGTTGGCCGCGCGGAAACCGGGCGGTGATGTCCGCGAGCAAGGTCGGGCCGCCTTCGCCGCCTACGGACACAGTCAAGCGCTGCAGTTCAAGCATGTTGGGTTGCCATGCTTGCGGCATGCGGCATCCGGCGCAAACCGAAAGCCATTATTCCGGTGAGATTAACTCTTCGGGCATCGGAGCTCCCTCGGGATTCATCACGTCTTCCGTGTACTCGGTGGCGGGTTCTTCGGAGACCTCCGCTTCGGGTTCTGTTGGTTCCTCGGTTGGTGGCGATGCGGGTGTCTCCTCGGGAGTTCGGTAATCTTTGAGCAGGTTGGCCAGCACGGCGCCGATGACGGGGGCGGCGTTTTGGCCGCCGGCGAGGCTCTCGCCGGGATTGCCCTCCACCACGGCGGCGAAGGCGTAGAGCGGGCGATCCGCAGGCGCGTAACCGGTGAACCAGGCGGCGTTGCGTCGCTTGCTCACCGGACCCCATTGCGCGGTGCCGGTTTTACCCGCCACCTCCACGCCTTTGACCGTGGCCGCCCGGCGCCCGGTCCCGCTCGTCGTTACCATGACCAGTCCTTTCTGCAATTCCTCCAGATTCTTTTCCTCGATGCCCAACTCGGCCCAGACGCGGTCGGGGTAAGCGGTAATCACACCATTGTCGATGCCTTGCACCTGCTTGACCAGGCGGGTCAGGTGGAAAGTGCCCCTGGCGGCGATGACGCCCATGGCCTGGGCCATCTGCAGCGGCGAAACCAAGATATCCCCCTGGCCGATACTCATGTTGGCCACGTCGCCGCGCAGGATTTTGCGGTTGTGGACTTTGAGCATGTAGTCGTCGGTGGGGATGTTCCCGCTCGCCTCGGCGGACACCGGTATGCCCGTCCGGCGTCCGAGGCCCAAGGCGCGCGCCCAGTCGATGATGGGCTGGGCACCGATTTTCAAACCCGCCTGGTAGAACCAGGTGTTGCATGATTGGGCCAACGCCCGTGCGAGGGGCATCGAGCCCATGTTGCCCGAGTGATTTTTGAAATAGTGGTTTCCGATCTGAATGCCCGCGGGGCAACTGATCATGGTGTCACCGTTGATGTCCCCGGTTTGCAACGCGGCGAGTCCGACGAATGTCTTGAAGGTCGAACCCGGAGGGTAAGCCGAGCGGAAAGCGCGCGGGTAGAGCGGGGCGGAGGGATCCTTGTTCAGTCCGTCGAAAATTTCCGGACGTACGATAGGAATGAAGAGATTGAGGTCGAAAGAGGGACGGGAGGCCATGCCGAGAATCTCGCCATTGTTCGGGTCGATGACGACGACAGCGCCGCGGCGCCCCGTTTGGGCCAGTGCATCCTCGCAAGCCTTCTGAACTTTAAGGTCCAGCGTGGTGACGATGTTGTAGCCGGGAACCGGTTCGCTGACCACCCGTTCGACAGTGCGTTTGCCTTCGGCATTCAATGTGACGTTGAGCACGCCGGGTGTCCCGCGCAGTTCGTCATCGAAAAATTTCTCCAATCCCTCCCGTCCTTCGGAGTCGGAAAAAATCAGATCGCGGTTTTCGATCGGCTTGACGGAGAGCGGGGCCTTGCGTCCGACGTAGCCGACGATGTGGCTGGCCATCGCGTTGAGGGGGTAGTGGCGCACGTAGCTCGGCTGCAGGTCGAGGCCGGTGCCCAGTCCGCGGCTGACCGCCGCAATCTGCTCCGGCGGCAAATCCTCCGCCAAGAGAAGGGGGAGGATGCCGCGGTTTTTGTAGTGCTGGACAATGGTCTCGTCGCTCACGTCAAATTTGCGTCCGAGAAGCGTTTCGGCGGTGAGGATTTGGCTGCGCGCGAAATTGACAGCTTCGCTGTCGGTGAATTCGAGCGGGGTGGGGAATTTCAGCCCCAGATTGTAGGCCACACGGCTCTGGGCCAACGGGGCGCCGTTCCGGTCGGTGATCTGTCCCCGGGGAGCGGGGATATGCAGGAGGTAAGTGCGCGCCTGCTTTTGCGTTTCCCATGTGGGACGCGGCACATCGACCAGATCGATCAGTCTCTGCGGGGCCCCGTGGCCGGAGCTGCCGGCCAAGCAAAGCACAGCCGCGATGGACAATCTGCGCAACATGGTGAACCGGCCAATCAACACCTTGTCGGGAGCTCTGGCAAGTCAGGGAGCTGTTTGACGGGGCATCGTGATGTGCGGCGGCTTGAGGTAGATCGGTTCGATCCGGCCTACTTCCGTCGTTGGCAAATCGGGGGCAAGAAGCGCAAGCACTGCCGCCTCGGGAGCGCATGGGTGGATTTCCTCCCCTCCGGGGAGTGGGCCGGTGCGCCAAACCGGCAGCGCGCCGCCGGCAAGCTTTCCGACTTCCTCGTACGGCAATAATGCCACTTCGCCGCACAACCGGCGCCTGCGCACTTCCGCGCACCAAGCCCGACCGCCACGCGCATCGCCACAGACCAAAAAATGCGTTTCCTCGGTCGGCAGTAGACACGGTGAGGGGGAGATGCGGATGGCTGCTCCAGTGGCCATTTGCAGTGAGGCGGCGATGGCGCAGGAAATCCGCAAGCCGTTGTAGGAGCCTGGGCCGATGCCCACCGCGATGATCTCCGCACCCTTCCAGGCTGGGCGGGTGGCGGCGAGAGCGGCGAAAACTTCCGATCCCCGACCGCGATCACAGGCAAAGCGGCGCTCCGCGACCAGACGACCGCCCTCGGCGACGGCGATACTCCCCGCCAGCGTCGAAATCTCCATAGCCAGGATTTTCACGGGTCGATTTCAACCTCGCGTTGGCCGTCACCCGCGTACCGGAGGTGCACCCAGGTGGCCCCCGGCGGCACCAATTCGGGGAACCGGTCGGCCCACTCGATGACCAAGAGGCCCGAGTCATCGTGCATTTCGTCGTGAACAGCCGACCAAACTTCGGCCGCGGACAAGGCGCGGTAAAGGTCGAGGTGCCGGATCGGGCCGCGGGGGGAGTCGTACTCGTGCAGCAGGGCGAAAGTCGGGCTGGCAGCGCTTTCCGCCGCGCCCCAGCCCTCGGCCATCCCGCGTACGAAATGTGTCTTGCCCGCGCCGAGGTCGCCGCACAACGCCACCACCGCACCGGCCGCGAGGCGTGCGGAGAGTTCCCGGCCTGCGGCGATCGTTTGGCCGGGTGTGGATGTTAGTGTGCGGCGCATGCCGGCCCGATCTATATCACCGGGGGCCTCCCCGGCCAATGTGCGCTTGCCTTTGTCTCGCAAGATTTTGACCATGCGCGATCCCATGGACGCCGCCCAACCCGTTTTTCGTCGCCGCTTGCTCAGCACGGTCATGCTCTGGGCCATCGTGCTCGGCACAATTCTCTCCGGTTACGAGCAGTTGTTTTTCGTGAGTATCGCGGGCGTCGGCCTGCTCGGTTTGTGGGAGTACTTCGAAATGCTCGACCGGCGGGGAATTCCCAATTTCAAGCTGACCGCCTTGATTTGTGCCGTCATTTTTTTTGCCGCCAGCTTTTACACCTTCCGCTCCTACGGGCCGGAAAAGTCCTATGACTTCGAGGTCGCGGTGCTTGTGGTGTTCCTGTTGGTCGTCTTCGCGCGGCAAATGTTTCAGCGCACGCGCGACCGGAATCCCCTCGAGACGATGGCTTACACCCTTTTCGGGCTGCTTTACGTTGTTTGGCTTTTCAATTTTCTGACCAAGATTGTTTACTTGGCGCCGCGCGGACCGCTCGGAGAGACCACCGGCCAGTATTACGTCCTCTACCTCGTCCTCGTGACCAAATTCAGCGACATGGGCGCCTACCTCGTCGGCAGTCTCTGCGGAAAACACAAACTTGTGCCGCATATCAGCCCCCAGAAGTCGTGGGAAGGTCTGGTGGGGGCGATTGCTTTTGCCACGGGGGGGAGTTTCGGGCTGTGGTTGCTTATTCCGCAGCATCTATCGGTCTTCAGCGCCACGGATGTCGCGATTCTCGGCGTCCTGCTCGGGGGGGCGGCAGTGATCGGCGACTTGGCCGAGTCCATCGTCAAACGCGGCGTGGAAGCCAAGGATTCGGGTGGTCTCCTGCCCGGTATCGGCGGTGTCCTGGACCTGATCGACAGCCTGCTCTTCACCGCGCCGATCCTTTTCTTCTACATGCGACTGGTGCTGGCATTGCCGCAGTCATGAGCCGGCGTTCGATCGTCCTGCTCGGGGCCACCGGATCCATCGGTCGCAGCGCCTGCCGCGTCGCGCGAGATTTTCCCGACCTCGTGCACATCGTCGGCATGTCGGGATTCCGCAACATCCGGCGTCTGGCCGAGGAGGCCGATGATTTGCGACCCGCGGTGCTGGCGGTCCCCGACGAGGATTCGGCCGCCGCGCTGCGCTCCATGATTTCCTACCAACCGCGCATTCTCACGGGGGTGGACGGGTTGGCGGAGCTCGCGGCGCAGACCCCGTCGGACATGGTGCTGGTCGCTATCGTCGGCACCGGCGGACTGCGGCCCACGCTGGCCGCCCTGGAGGCCGGCAAGGATATCGCTTTGGCGAGCAAGGAGGTCCTTGTCGTCGCGGGCGAACCCGTCATGGCTGCGGCGGCCAAGCACGGTGGTCGCATCATTCCCGTGGACAGCGAACACAATGCCATTTTCCAGTGCCTGGAGGGTCGGGAGACCTCGCATGTCAAAAAACTCATCCTCACCGCATCCGGCGGCCCTTTCCGCACGCGGCCGGCGGAGAAACTTCGCGCGGTGACGCGGGAGGAGGCGCTGCGCCATCCGACTTGGCGCATGGGCGAGAAAATCACCATCGATTCGGCCACTTTGTTCAACAAGGGTCTCGAGATGATCGAGGCCCGTTGGTTGTTCGGCGTGGGCATCGATCGCGTCGAAGTGGTTATCCACCCCCAGAGCATCGTCCACTCCATGGTGGAATTCGTCGACGGTTCGGTTCTCGCGCAGATGAGCCATTCGGACATGCGGTTTCCCATCCAATACGCTTTCACCTGGCCGGACCGCTTGGCCGGCAGCCTGCCGCCGCTGGATTTTGCGCGACTCGGCCGGCTCGATTTCGAGGAGCCGCGGGATGACGTTTTTCCGGCTCTCGATCTCGCGCGGCAGGCGGCGGAACGCGGCGGAGGCATTCCGGCCGTGCTCAATGCGGCCAACGAGGTGGCGGTTGCCGAGTTCCTCGCCTCGCGCATCGCTTTCCCGCGCATCTGGGAAATCGTGGCGGCGGTGATGGACCAAACGCCCGACCGCCCTGCGGCCGATCTCGCCTCGCTGCTCGAGGCCGACCGGGTTGCGAGGGAAGCTGCGCGGCGGATGGCGGAAGCCTGACTACCCTTGGCAAGCGGCCGGAGGAGCGTATCTTTGTCTGGTGCGTCAGATCGCTTTTGTCCTGCTCCTTGCCCTCTCGAGCGCCCAAGCCTTCGAAATTTCCCGGATCCCCACGCCGCAGGACGTGGAGCGAATCCGCCAGATAGGGTGGGCGGCGGCGGCCGATGAGCTCGAGGCCGGTCTTGCCGCGGCTTACCAACCGTCGAATTTCGCGCAGGTCGGCAGCACACAGTCGGATATCTTTCGCCGTTGGCAACTTCTCGCCCAGTGGTGCCGCCTGCTCGGGACGCCGGAACCCGAAGTCTTGCGCACCTATCTCGGGCGCCGCGTTCTGGAAGACCCGGAAAGGGAGCGTTCTTTGCTGGTGATCCCCCCGGGCGTGCCGTTGCCCTCGGATCGCAGCGGCCGACCGCTGCCGACTGCGGCCGACAAGCTGGAGGGCGCGCGCCTGCCGGCGAACATCCTCCAGGCACTCCTGCCCGATGATTACACGCCGCAGGAGGGTGAAGTCGCCCTGCGCGCGCGCGCGGACCTCCTCTTCCAGCTGGCGGGCGACACCGAGTTTCTGAGGGAATTTTTCAAAAACCTCACGCCCGACGATTTTCCGCCCGTCGTCCTGACGCGCTTGGAGCAACTGCGCACGGCGCACCCGGGGCGTTGGCCGCAATACCGTTCGCTGATGCTGGCGTTCGCGTTGGTCTATGATCAGCGCCAGCCGGAAAAATGGCCGCACCATCAAGTCGACTCCTCGCTGGTCCTCCCGATGGATGAGTCCCTGCCCGATCGTTTCGCGTACTACGCGCGGGCGAACGATGCGGGAAAGCTGGAGCACGACCTGCGGCGTTTGTCCGTGGCGGAGTTGAAGTTCGTCGTTGATGCGCCCGTGCCGCGCAGCGAGCTCGACTGGGCGGCGAAAAACGTCCGCCTGCGCCGCAGCCAGTTCGACCGCGCTTTTTCACTGGTCGACTACGACGAGCGGCGCGCCCAGCGGGGGATCTACCAGTGGCCCCGGGAGAACGGGCGCTACGTGCTGGCCAACCTCGAATTGTGGGGCGGGATTTGCGTGGACCAGGCCTACTTCGCGTCGCTTGCCGGCAAAGCCAAGGGCATCCCGACGCTTTTTTTTGCCGGGCAGGGGAGCGACGGGGGCCACGCCTGGTTCGGTTACCTGCGCAGCCCGGACGGCAAGTGGGAGCTCGATGCGGGGCGTTACCTCAACCAGAACTACGCCGCGGGCCGCGCGCTCGATCCGCAAACGTGGTTGCCGATCTCCGACCACGAGTTGCTTTACCTGTCCGGCAAAGCACTCCGCTCCCCGCATCACGACGCGGCTTTGGGCGACCTCGCCATGGCCGAACTTTTCGCACGCCAGGGTCTCACGGGACGCCGTCTTGAGGCGACGCAGAGCGCGTTGCACAACGCTCCGACTTTTGCGGACGCGTGGGATGCGCGGGAGCAGGCGTTGGAGACCGCGGGCGACCGCCCGGCCCTGCGCGGGCTCTACGTGGCGGCCATCGAGAAATTCAAATACATCGACGATCTCAAGGTCCGTTACCAGGCTCGTTTGGCCGATTTCGAGATGCACTCCGGTGACACCCGTTCGGCCGCCAAGCTGGAGGAGCAGATGGTGTCGCAGAACCGGCGCGAGCGTTCGGACCTCAGCACCGCCGCCGGGGCGGAGACACTCGCGCGTCTGACCGAAGCGGGTGACTATCGCGAGGCCCTCCGCGAGTTCAACTCCCTGGCCCGCAAATTGGCGCGGCGCGGCGGCGGAAATTTTTTCTACGGAATTGTCCGTCCCCTGGTCGAGGAGCTCCGCGCCGCGGGCCGCGAGGATGATGCCCGGGAGGTACTCAAGGAAGCGCGCAAGCGCATGTCACCAGAGACGGGCAGCATCCTCGACCGGGAGTTTGCCAAGCTGTCCTCGCCGGGAGACGCTCAGTAGTGCGTTTTGTCGGGCTTGGCCCGGTAACGCTCCCACAGCTCGAGCATTTCCTCGTGCAGGCACTGTGCCGCCGGGATCATCCGCCGGGCGATCGGCTTGGCCAGATCATCGTAGATCGGCCGGTCGTCGAAGCCGCCGTAAGTCAGGGCGTCGCCGATGGTCGAAGCGTAGACCACACGGTCGAGGCGCGCCCAGAAGATCGCGCCGGCGCACATCGGGCACGGTTCCCCGCTGGTGTAGAGCGTGCATCCCGCCAGGTTGAAAGTGCCGAGCTTCCTGGTGGCCGCCCGGATGGCGGCCATCTCGCCGTGCCAAGTCGGATCGTTTTCCGCGACGACATGGTTCGATCCCTCCGCGATCACTTCGCCGTCCTTCACGATCACGCAACCGAAGGGTCCTCCCGTGCCCTCGATCATGGCCGCCTTCTCGCCGAGCGCGATAGCCAGGCGCATGAATTTCTCGTCCTCGGCGTTGGAGGTGCGCGGATCCATCAGGATTGGCTTTCCGCGCGGATCGCCTCTTTTTCGCGATCGCGCTTTTCCTCGAAGCGCCGTGTTTCATCGGCCAGTTGCCTCTGCAATTGGGCCAACGTGTCGGTGTCGCCCTGTGCTCCCGCTTTCTCCATTTCGCCGCGCAGCAGCAGTTCTTTGGCCGCGGTGTCGGCCCGGCACTTGGCCTCGACGGCGGCGATGCGTTGCTTTTGGTTGTCGGACAGATTCACCGCCGGCTGTGCGGCGGCGAGGCGTTCCATGGCGAGTTCGTAGGCTGATTTCATTGGCGGTCGATCGACTTTGGCCTACGAGTAAGGCATGCCCATCCGTTTGTTGAGCACGGATTTCGACGGGACTCTGATCGGCCACGAACCCGACGCCCGCACCGCCGCTTCGCTGTCTTCCGCTTTGCAGGACCTGCGCGGGCAAGGCGCCGTCTGGGCGGTCAATACGGGGCGTCAGCTTTGGTTCGCCCTCGAGGGCTTGGAGCACGCGCGGTTGCCCCACGATCCCGAGTTCGTCCTGAGCAGCGAGAAGGACATCTTCCGGCGCGTGGCCGAGGGGGATTGGGAGGCCTTCGGCGAATGGAACGCGCAGACCGAGCGCCGCACCGCCGACCTTCTCGAGCGCGCGGATCATGTGCTCGAGGCCATCCGGAAGGTGTCGGCCCGCGACCGGAACATCGAGATCCTCTACGAGAACGGACGGGTGGCCGGCCTCATGACCGCGAATACCGGGACCATGGATCGTCTCGTGGAGCAAATACGGGCCCTGGCCGTCGACGTTCCGGATTTTTCCTTCAATCGCAACACGGTGTGGATGCGTTTCACCCACCGCGAGATCCACAAGGGTTCGTCGCTGGTGGAGTTGTCGCGCTTGCTGGGCATTGCGCGGGAGGATGTGCTGGCTGTCGGCGACCACCACAACGACATTCCGATGCTCGACGGTTCGGCTGCCGCCATGGTGGCGTGCCCGGCCAACGCCGTGGGCGAGGTCAAGGATGCCGTCCGGTCGGCCGGTGGCTACGTTTCGCCTTACTCCTGGGGCGAAGGGGTGGCCGACGCCATTCGGCATTTCGCCGCCTAGCGGATCAGACCCCATTGGCCGATGAACGGCCAGTAGACCACCAAGCCCCGCCCGACCACATTCTGTTCCGGCACGGGGCCGAAATAACGGCTGTCACTGCTGTGGTAGCTGTTGTCTCCCAAAGCGAAATAATGGCCGCCGGGCACCTTGTATTCGTCGGAGGGCGATCCGAGAATGGGGAAGAGTTCTCCCCGGGCGCTGCCGTTGGAATAGCCATGATAGCCGTCGCGGCAAGACATGACGCGTTCGAAGACGGGTTGGGTGGGGATCTTCCCGTCGACGTAGAGGCGGGGGGGCGCGATGCGCAGGGTCTGTCCGCCGGATCCGGCGAGCCGTTTGATGTAATACTGCGAGCCCATGCCGGGGGGCACGACGATGCGGCGGATGCCGGTGGTTTTGAAAACGAACACGTCGCCGTCGCTGGGACGCACGAAATTGTAGGAGACTTTGTCGACAAAGAGCTGGTCGCCCGAGTCCGCGTGTCCGCGCACGACCGGTTCTCCCTCCAGCAGCCGTCGCCCGGGGTAGATTTTGAAATCGTCGCGCACCACATTGGCCGGCGCCGGGACGCGGTAGGTGCGTCCACGCGTGATGATCTCGGTGGAGGTGAAGAAATGGAAACGGTTCACTTCCCGGAGCCCGACGACCGTGTCGTCCTGTTCGGCGGTCACATCGATCCATGTTCTTCCGCGCAGGACGAAATCCGCCGCGCGGATCAGGAAGTTGGGCGGCGGTTCGACCGTGGGAGTTCCGGTCACTCCGTAGAGCGTCGGCTGCATCGAGCCGGTGGGAATCTTGAAGGGTTGCAAGAAGTAAGCGCGCACGCCGAGGGCGATAACCAGCGCGACGAGAATAACCTCGGTGTTCTCCCGCACCCCGGCCCACGGTGGCGGCGGCGCCGCCTCGTCGAACCAAGCGTGCAGCTTTTGCGTCGCCTCGACAATGTCCTCCTTCTTGCGCTGGCGCAGGGCCACGGACAGCCGAGTGCAACCCTCGCGCAATTTGACCAACTGCTGCTCGGGCAGGATGTCCTTGCGGTAGCGCACGAGTTTGCGGGCGGCGCGCAGAACGAGCTTCGCCTCCTTGCGGTATCTCGGCGTCAGGAAAAGCATGGAGCCGCAGAGTGTCTGCGGGCATCGGGCAAAAGGCAATGCCGAGCAAAAGCTCGTCGTGGCTGCTGTTTTGCGCTGTGATGAGACCATGATTCTCCACGGTGATATCTCGTTGGATCGCCCCCTGCTCGTCGTGGCGCTCGAGGAAGAGGCGAAACACCTTCATGTCAGTGAATTACCGATCCTGGTGACCGGCATCGGAAAAGTTTGCGCGGCCTCGTCGCTCGCGGCGGTGGTTTCGCGGCAAAGGCCCTCGAGGATCGTCAATCTGGGAACGGCGGGCGCCCTGCGCGAGGGCCTGGCCGGAACGCATGTGGTGGGGCGCGTCTTCCAGCACGATTTCGACGACGCCGGGATTTTTGCCCTGACGGGAGAACATTTCGGGGAGCCGGTGGATTTGGGGCCCGGTCCGGTGCTCGCTTCGGGGGACGTGTTTGTCAGCGGGGGTGAGCCGCGCGAGCGTCTCGCAGCGCAAGCGGATCTTGTCGATATGGAGGGCTACGCCCTGGCCCGGGTGGCCCGTGGGTTCGGTCTGCCTGTCTCCCTCGTCAAAGAGGTGAGTGATTCCGCCGGCCAGGACGCGGCGCGATCATGGACCAAGGCACTCGATGACTGTGCCGAGCGGCTCGGGGAGTGGGTTCGTCGCGAGTTGCTTGCGGCTTGACGCGGTCCTCGGACGGACGGACGTTCGATGCCTTATGCAAATCGACGCTTATACCCGCATCGTTCTGACTGTCATTGCCGGATGTCTCCTCTACATGGTGGGGAAGGATTTGTCCGTCGTCCCCGAAGCGCATGCCCAGGAGGGCGACGCCGTCATGGCGGTCAACATTGCCCAGATCGGCGGCGCGCCGGTGCCGGCGCCGGGGAACTCGCGCTACGAGGTCTCCCTGCCGGTGCGGGTTCTCCAGTGAACTGCGCGTGATTTCCGAAGAGTTGTGCGAGGAGATCATCCTCGATCACCACAAGCATCCCCGGAATTTTCGCGCCCTCGAGCCTTGTGACTGCGCGGCGCAAGGGGTGAACACTTCCTGTGGCGACGAGGTTAAGGTCTATGTGCGGCGCGGGCCAACCGCGCTGGATGATGTGGCTTTCACCGGGCAAGGCTGCGCCATCTCGCGGGCTTCTGCTTCGCTCATGACCGTCCGTTGCAAAGGGAGGAGCGAAGACGACGCGAGGGCTTTGGCCGAGTGCGTGAGAGCCATGCTTGTGGCCGATGGACCGGAAGTGGAGGGGGATCTGGCGGCGCTGGCGGGCGTGCGGAAGTTTCCGGCGCGAGTCAAATGCGCCTTGCTTCCTTGGCGCGCTTTGGAGGCTGCTCTGGATGGCCGGCGGGAGGCTGTTTCCACCTAGAAGACTCCGCGCGCGCTTTACGCACCGTGCCCGGCGCGTTAGGGAAATGTCATGCAAGTTTTTTCATCCGACTGCGTTCTGCGGGCGAAAGCTGTTCTGGGTGAGGGAGCCTGCTGGTTCGCCGAAGAGCAGCGGCTCTACTGGGTGGATATACTCAGCTGCGAGGTGCACCGGTTCGACCCGGCAACGGGAAAGGACGAGGTGCGCAAGACGCCCTGCCATGTCTCGCTGGTGCAACCGACGACGCGGGGCGATCTCGTGCTGGGCACGCGCGACGGCATCGCGCGGATGGATTTCGAAAGCGGTAAGTTTGTCTTGCTCTGCGATCCTGAGGCGGATGTCCCGGGCAACCGCTTCAATGACGGCAAGCCGGATCCGCGCGGACGTTTGTTCGCGGGGACCATTGCCTACGACGGCTCTGACAAAAAGGCGGCGCTCTGGCGAATCGAGCCGGATTTGAGCTTTACCAGACTCGTCGACCAAGTTGGCAATTCCAACGGTCTCGGTTGGTCGCCGGACCGGAGGACATTTTATTGGACGGATACCAAGACGTCCTGCGTGTTCGCCTTCGATTACGACGAGGCGACCGGCGACCTTGCCAACCGTCGCGTGGTCGTCGAGGTCGACAAAGCAATCGGACGCCCGGACGGCCTGACCGTCGATGCCGAGGGCTTCCTCTGGACGGCGCTGTGGGCCGGACACGGCGTGGCACGATGGAATCCGGCCAATGGCGAGTTGGTGGCGAAGGTCGATTGCCCCGCGCTCAATGTGACCTGTCCGACTTTCGGCGGCCCGGGGTTGGATGTGCTGTATTTCACGACGGCCCAAAAAGGGCGCGACGATGCCGAGACCTCACCCGAGCCTGAGGCAGGCAATTTGTTCGCGGCGAAGGCCGGCGTGCGAGGTATGCCGGGATTCGCTTTCGCTGGTTAGGGAGCGTTCTGCGCTTCGCCCGTCATGGGAACGAAGCGTACGGGCAAGACAGACTGCTTTTCGACTGTGTCACCGGTCTTGCGCAAGAGGACGAGTTCCTGGTTCATGCCCCCTCCGACCGGGATGATCATGCGTCCGCCGTCCTTCAATTGCGCGACAAGATCGGGCGGGATTTTGTCCGGCGCGCAGGTAACAATGACCGCATCGAATGGCGCCTGCTCCGGCCAACCGCGGTAGCCGTCCCCGTGCTTCACGTGAGCGTTCTGGTAACCGAGGCGCTCGAGGGTCTGGCGCGCCATCTGAGCCAACGGTTCGATGATCTCGACGCTGTAGACTTCCGCCCCCATCTGAGCGAGGACAGCCGCTTGGTATCCGGAACCGGCGCCGATCTCCAAAATCTTTTCACCCGGTTGCGGGCGGATGGCCTCGGTCATGAAGGCGACGATGAAAGGTTGCGAGATCGTTTGACCGTGCCCAATGGGCAGGGGGTAGTCCATGTAGGCCTCGTCGCGCAGGCGCACGGGCAGGAATTCATGGCGGGGTACGGCGCGCATGGCGGCCAGCGTGGCGGGATCGCTGATGCCGCGGGCGGCAATTTGTTGCTCAACCATCGTTTGACGCTCGCTGGAGAGGTCCCCGGCCGCCGGTGGTTTGGCGTCGGTGCAGGCGACGAGGAAAAGGCAGCACAGGAAATGACAGCTGCGGCTGCGGAGGGCGTCGGCGCTAAAGATGGGCGAGGTCGGGCGGGACCTCCGCAGGGTTGTCGGGATCTCGGTCGCCATGGCCGGCATTTTCGTGCCAGGCGCGGATCTCCGCAAGTTCGGCCAAGGTCTCGACGGCCCCGAAGCGACGGCGAAGCTCCCGACTGGCATGCAACCCGCGCGAGTAGGCCATGAGGCGCGAGCGCATGGCGTGCATGCCTTTTTCGGTTTTGCGCCAGCGCAAGAGTTCCTCGCGGCAGTGGTCTTCGATCAGATCCCAACGATCGGCCAAAGTCGGTGCGGGTGGCGCGTCCTCGCCGCGGAAGGCGGCTTTGATCTCCTGGAAAATCCACGGCGATGTCATGGCGGCGCGCCCGACCATGAGACCGGAAACGGGCGCCTGATCCCAGCGCTGCAGGGCGACGTCGGCCGAACCAATATCGCCGTTCCCGACCACGGGAATTTGCACGGCCGCGGCCACGGCGGCGATGACCTCCCAATCGGCCTCCCCGGAATAACCCTGGGCCCGGGTGCGGCCGTGCACGGTGAGGCGTTGGACCCCGGCGTCCTCGAGGTAGCGTGCGTTGTCCGCCGCATTGACCGACTGCGCGTCCCAGCCGGTGCGGATTTTCGCCGTGACCGGCAGCGGCGCGACGGCCCGAACGACGGCCGAGGCAATGGCGGCCAGCAGGGCGCCGTCGCGCAGGAGGGCGCTGCCGCCGTTTTTGCAAACGACTTTGTTGACGGGACAACCGAAGTTGATGTCGATGAAGTCGGGCTGTTTCCAGTCAACGACGGCGGCGGCGCCGCGGGCCAGTTGCTCCGGTTCCGCGCCGAAGAGTTGGACACCGAGCGGGCGTTCCTCCGGTAGAAAGTCCACATAATGTTCGGTGCGTTCGTTGCGGTGCATAATGCCCTCGGCCGAGACGAATTCGGTGGTGAGGACATCCGCCCCTCGCGATTTGCAGATGCGCCGGAAAACGGAGTTGGTCACTCCTGCCATGGGGGCAAGGAAGAGAATTGGCTGCGGCGGGCGCCGGGTCCAGCCGGGTTGCGAGTCGGCGCTCACGGGCGCATGAGGCTCAAGCAGCCTCGGTTTCCGGCCGGGCTTCGGCGCCAAGTTGCAGGCCGAGCAGCGAGGAGACTTCGCGCTGGACTTCGGGAACCTGAGCCAAGCTGAGTCGCGGGTTGGGAATGAGGAAAGTTTCCCCGGATTGGGCGCGCTCGTAGACCAGCACGTCGGGGTCGGTGCTGGCCATCGGCTTGAGGAGGCGCTTCCGCTCGAGCATGAGGGCAAGTATGTACCGGGCATTCTTGGTCGCGTCGGAGTTTTCCTCGATCAGTTTGCGCAGGATGCTCTCGGCGTCCTGTTTGGCCAGCGGTTCGGGTGGAGGGGGCGGCGGCAGTTCGAATTTCGAGCGCCAAAACGCGACCGGGGTATCGTCCGGCGGACGGGAAGCCCATGCCTCCTCAGCCACGTCCTCGCGGCGGAAGCCGTCTCCCTCGCGAAAGATCGCGGTGTATAAAAATTCCCCCTCGCGGAACGGCCGTTGCGACATCGTGCAGGCGTCCGAGCGTTTGCGGATTTCCCAGTCTTGGTTCATGGCGCGGTCAGGAAAGGATGTTGGGCACCTCGCGGTTGGTTGTGCGCATCCATATCATGAAGGCGCCGACGCCGCCAAAAAATACCACCGGCCCCCAAGCCGCGAGGATTGCGTCGATGCGATCGCCTTTACCCAAGGCCAAGAACAGGCTGCTGCCGAGGATGAGCAGAAAAAACAGGCCGATCGCCATGGTGATGCTGCCCATGATGCCGCGGCGGGAATACACGATGCCCAGCGGTCCGGCAATGAGGACGGCCACGAAACATCCCCATGGCAATGCCCAGCGGTAGTCCAGCTGCGTCCGGTAGGGGGCCAACCGCGCGGCTGTGAAGTGGCTGTTGTATTTGAGGTAGTCGCGCAGCTCGGGAACGGAAAGAAAGTTGGCATCAAGCACCGAACTGCTGATGCGCCAGGGGGTTTCCGAGAAGTTGCGCAGCTGGAGCTTCTGGAACCACTGCTGCTCCGTCACGTCTCCCTCCTTGGTGAAATCGACCACCTTCCCGTTGGAGAGGTGCCATATCTTCGTGTCATGGTCGTATCGGGCGTCTTCGGCGTAGTAGTTCCTTTGGAGGTTGCCTCGTGGATCTTCCTGGATGATCTGAATCCACGCAAATCTCTCGATGGAGGGATTCAAGCGCGAGATGAACCAGAAGCGGCGGTCTTCCCGGTTGCGGTAGAGGTGCCCTCGCAGCGCCTTGCGGTTGACGTCTCCTTTCTTGCGCAGGTCGGTGAGGATCTCTTTTTTGACCGCGCCGGCGTGCGGCGCCAACGAATAATTCAGTGCCGTGGCGATTCCCGTAAGGGCGATTCCGAAGAGAAAAAGCGGCATGAGCAGGCGCACGACGCTGCGGCCCGCGCAAAGCATGGAGATGATCTCGTTGCGCCGCGACATTTGGGTGAGCGCATAGAGCAGAGCCAGCAAGAAACCGATCGGCAGGCTCATCAGGATGATCTCGGGGGCGCGTAGGAGGTAAAATTCCAAGAGGAGCGAAAGAGGAGCTTTGTTATCGATGAAAGCCGGTGCATTCTCGCTCAGATCGAAGACGAGCCAGATGGAAACAAAGCCCACCACGCAGTAGAGGAAAGGCTGCAGGACCCGGATGAGCAGATATCTGTCGAGCAATGGCATGGTTTCGGCGTGGCGGCGGCCCGGCGGCCGAGCGTCTACTATCGCGGGCGTGCCGGTGCGCTTCAATTCCAATCCCCCCGCACCCGCGACCCGGCGCCCATGATCTCCCTCCTGCCCGATGGAGCCGCGGCGCCCGGCCCGGATGCGCGCATGAGGGAAATCTTCGCGCCCGGCGGCTTGCTGTCGTCCGCTCGCCACTACGAGTTCCGGCCCCAGCAGTTGCGCATGGCCCAGTGTGCGGCGGCGACCATTGCCGCGGGAGGACATGCGGTGATCGAGGCGGGCACGGGCACGGGCAAATCCCTTGCGTACCTCGTGCCCTCGGTCCTCGCGGCGCACGAGCAGGGGCGCAAGGCGATTGTCTCGACACACACCATCAATTTGCAGGAGCAGCTGCTCTACAAGGACATACCGCTCGTGGCCAAATTGCTCCCGGTCGAATTCGATGCCGCATTGCTCAAGGGACGGCAGAATTACCTTTGCCCGCGCCGGCTGGCCAAGGCCGTGGAAAGTCGTGCCGAGCTTTTCACGACGGCGGAGACGGCCGAGCTCGAACGCATCCTGGACTGGAGCAAGCGCACCCGCGAGGGATCGCTCTCCGAGCTCGACCCTCAACCCGATCCCGCGGTGTGGCATCTCGTCTGCAGCGAAGCGGGTATCTGCACGCCGCGCAGCTGCGGGGCCGGATCACGTTGCTTCTACCAACAGGCCCGCCGTCGCATCGACGCGGCCGACCTTGTTGTCCTCAACCACAGCCTGCTCTTCATTCTGCTGGCCGGTCGGGACGAATTTTCGGCCGAGGACGGAGGGTATCTTTACCCGGAAGACTTCCTCGTCATCGACGAGGCCCACACCATCGAGAGTGTCGCGGCCAAGCACCTGGGTCTGCGTTTCTCGCAATACGAGTTGCGCTTTCTCCTCCAGCGTCTGTGGCACCCGCGCACGAAAAAAGGGTTGGCCACCGCGCTCAAGTCCAAGCCGGCGGCCGCGGCCGTGGCTGCAGCCTTGGACGAAAGCGAACGCTTTTTTGCCGCCGTGGCCAATGTCTGCAACTTTGCCAAAGGTCGCGAGGTCCGGGTGCGGGAACCGGTCGATCTTCCGACCGGTCTGGTTTCGCGCCTGCATGAACTGCGTCAGGCGTTGCGCGACTCCTCGGCCGCGGCCGGCGAGGATTTGCGTGCCGAAGCCGCGGAAGCCTCCCTGCGCTTGCAGGCTTTCGCCGAGGGCGTCCCGGTCTTCGCGGGCCAGACGCAGGACGGTTCCGTTTACTGGGTGGCGCAGAGCGGGCGCCGCGACCAGTTTGTCACGGCTCATGTCACGCCGGTCGACCTCGCGGGCGAATTGCGCAGCCTGCTGTTTCGCGAGGGCACGACCGCAGTCCTGACCAGCGCCACTTTGTCGGTGGGGCGCTCCGATCTGCTCTATTTCCGCGAGCGCGTCGGCGCGGAGGAAGCCGGAGCCGAGCAAATCGGCAGCCCGTTCGACTACGCGCGTCAGATGAAAATCCACGTGGTGCGTCGCATGCCGGAACCCAAGGCGCCCGCTTACGAGGCGGAGCTCGAGCGGTGGATCGCACATTTTACCGGGCTGACGCGAGGTCACGCCTTCGTCCTCTTCACCAACGCGCGGCTCATGAGAGCTCTCGCTGCCAAGATGGAGTCGCATTTTGCGGAGCGCGGATGGCCGCTGCTGGTGCAGGGAGGAGACAGGTCCCGGCACCGCATGGTCGAGGACTTCAAGGAGTTGGAGAACTCCGTCCTTTTCGGTCTCGATAGCTTTTGGGGGGGCGTGGATGTGCCGGGCGGTGCTTTGCGCAATGTCATCATCACCCGCTTGCCTTTTGCCGTGCCGGACCACCCCCTCATCGAAGCGCGTCTGGAGCAAATCGAAGCGCGGGGCGGTGACCCGTTTGCGGAGTACTCGCTTCCGGAAGCCATTCTCAAACTTCGCCAGGGTGTGGGGCGCCTCATACGCACCGCGGCCGACGAGGGTATCGTGGCCATCCTCGACAACCGCGTGGTGACTAAAAACTACGGACGCGCTTTCCTCGAGGCGCTTCCGGAATGTCCTCTGGAGGTGGTGGAGTGAGCGGCCCGGCCCGCGGGTGCCGCACGGGGGCGCCCCTGCGTTTCTGCCTCGCTCTGGTGGCTTTCCTTGTCGTCCTTGTTCCGTGGTGGACGGCCCGCCATGACGCGGAAGGAGCCTTCCCCGGATTTGTCGTCACTCCGGCCCCTTCGGTGACCGAGACCCGGCCTTTTTTCCGGACGATGGAAATCAACCCGCAATCGCCGGAGCGGAAGGCCCACTCGTCCACGCTCGCCGAGTTGCCCGATGGTACTCTGGCCGCTGCTTGGTATGCGGGGAGCGGTGAAGGGGCGCGCGATGTCACCATCCAGATGGCCACCCAAGCGGGGGACGGAGTCTGGTCCGCACCGCGGGTGATTTTCGGCCGCGAGCGCGTCGCGGAGTCGATGCGGCGATTTGTGCTTTCCTTGGGCAACCCGCTCCTTTTCACCGACGAAAAGGGGCGACTTGGATTGCTCTTTGTCTCCATCGCGGCCGGCAAGTGGTCGGGTAGTTCGATGAATCTCGCGTGGTCCTCCGACGCGGGTCGGACATGGACCAACCCGGAGAAGCTCACTTTGAATCCGTTGGCAAACCTGAGCGCCTTGCCGCGCAATCCGCCCGTACCTTTGGTCGGCGGCGGGTGGGCCGTGCCGATCTACGAGGAGTTCCTCGGGCGCTTTCCCGAGTTGCTGTGGATCCGGCCGCGTGATCCGGCTGCTTTGGCGGCGGTGTCCCGTATGGACGACGGCATGTCGGTGTTTCAGCCGGCGGTTGTTGCGCTCTCTCCGGAACGCGGTTTGGCTTTCTACCGGGACGACAGCGGAGCCGGACGTGTTTTCCTCGCGTCTTCCGCCGATTGCGGAAGGACTTGGGGTGAGCGTCAGCCCTCGGATTTGCCCAATGTCGACTCGGGGATGTGCGCCCTGCGTCTGCCCGACGGCCGGTTGCTTTGCGCGGTCAACGACTCGCCGAACCGCAAGCGGGAGAACCTCCGTTTGGCGCTCTCCTCGGATGGGGGCCAGACGTGGCGGTACATCGCCACCTTGGCCGAAGAGCGTGGCGAAAACTTCGATTACCCCTACATGATCCTCGGCCGCGACGGGCGCGTCCGGATGCTTTATTCCTCCCGGGGTAGACGGATCGTTTATGCCGAGTTCAACTCCGCGTGGATCGACAGCCAAGTGGCTGGCAGTCGGGAGGTGCGGCCATGACTCCTTCGGCGTTTTGGTGGAGCGCCGCCGGATTTTTTCTTGCCGCGCTTTGGCTCATCCAACGCTGGCGCTCGGGGTGGGTCTGGTTTTTTGTCTCGGTCCTGTGTGCGGCCGTCGTCGGTATAATTCCTCTGGCCGGCCACACGCCACGTTTCTGGCTGGGCGGGCTGGCGTCCAATGCAAGTGTTCCGCTGCTCGTGCTCCTCGCGGTGTCCGTTATCCAACGCGCCAGCGGATTGGTTCTCTTTCGTTCGCGCGAGTGGCGAACGGCGTGGATTTTTGGCGCGGTGGCCTCGTTGGCTCTCTACCCCAGTGCGTTGGGTCTGGGCTTGCGCAATTTCGATGCCTATTCGCTCGGATGGCCGTGGTTGCAGTGGTGGCCGTCGTTGTTCTTGTTCGGCGCGGTTGGCTGGGCGGCCGGTGCTCTGGTTTGGCGCGGCAACCGCTTCGGGTGGGTGTTGGCCGCGTCGGCTGGCGCTTATTGGTTGCGCGTGCAGGAATCGAACAATTTCTGGGACTACCTGCTCGATCCGCTGTTCGGCGCCGTATCCTTGGTTGCGGTGGTCTTTCTAGCGCTCCGGCGGGCCGGATGATGCGCCTGTTTCACGCGTGACCAGCAATTCGCGGCCGAACAAGTGGGAGGCAACCCGGCCACGCAGCATTTCACGGGTTTCCTCTGCGGTGAAGTAGTCGTTCAACTTCAAGCGCGTACCCACCACGCGGAATCCTGTGAGGGTGGCCGGTGCGGTCAGCGAGACGGGGACGATGAATAGGTCCGCGTCCGGGGCGCCCAGGGTTTTCTCCAGGTCCTTGCTTTTGATGCGCCGGACATCGGCGCCGGGGAGAAGAAAACGGTAGATCTCGTCGCGCGCGGTGAAAGGAGAGGGGACGATGACCATTTTGCCGTGCACGGCCTCCGAGGCGGTGGCGGGAAACATGCCGAGCGGTCCGTCAAACGGACGCAGGAACGCGGTGAATCCGAGGTAGATGAGCAAAACGGCCGGGAGAGTCAGGGCGCGGATCCAAGATTTTCCGAACAGCGCAAAGGCCGCCACCACGGGCCCCAAGGAAAGCAGGATCCAGTCCATGACGCGGTAGGGGGAGACGGCTCCGGTCAAATTGCCCGTCAGCAGTGCAGCGCCCGCCAGTAATGCGAAACCGAGGACAACGCAGGCGGCGAGGGTGATGGCCAGAATCCATCGCGGGATCCGCGGCCAGTAGAGGCCGCAGAGTACCGCCACGGCAGGCATGGCAGGCAGCAAGTAGCGTTCGTAGCGGATGTTGGGAAGGAGATGGAAAAGAAAAAGGGTGATGATCCAAATCCAGAGTATTTGCTCGGACGGACTCATCGTGCGCCGGTCGCGCCACCCGAGAACGAAAACAGCCAGGACGGCCGGAGCGACGAGGCCAGCGTTGGTCAACCATCCGAGACTGTAGGCCCATATGCTGTGTTTTCCCCAGAGCGCGTTGGCGAGGTAGCCTGTTTCATCCGCGTCGAACTTGCCCGCGTTCTCCTTGAGCACGAAATCCTGCAGAATGAAGTGGCCCTGCGGATCGAGAAGGAACCAAAGCGCGAATACGGCAAGCGCTACCGAGGCCAGAACCGCGATCTTCGGTGCGTCATGCCGAAGCCAGATCAGGGGCCGGTATCCTCCTTGGTGCAGGGTGTACCAGGCGAGAGCGCCGGCCGATGGGATGATCATGGCAAACGATTTGTAGAGGAGTCCGGTGCCGAGCATGAGGCCGAAGCCCAAAGCAGTTCCCCAGCCGATGCCCTCCCGCCGTCGCAGGATGAGGACGAAAAATGGCAAGAACAACCAGAAGGTCTCGGGCGCACTGGTCAGGAAAACACGCCCGTGGCGATAGACGCCGAGAAATGCCAGGTAAGCCGCCGCCGCGATGACACCCGCGGAGGATGCCCCCGTCATGCGGCGCCCAAGGACAAAAGCCATGGCTGCGGTGGCAAGGGAAAAGAGCGCATTGGGAAGTCGCAAGCGCCACAACTCCCAGTTCTCCCCGAAGCCTGTGGCGGCCATGCCCTGCCAGAAAAGTCCGGGAGGTTTGGTGTTGCGGTGCTCTGTTTTCGCGGCTTGCAGCGGCAGCCATTGGCCGGTTTGCGCGGTCAGTCGCGCGATCTGCAGATAAAGATACTCGTCGGGATTCGTTGCCGCATACTCGCTACCGGTGTTGTGGAGGTAGACTACCGCCGCCAAAGCGAGACAAAGCAAGCCGAGCCAGCCGGCGAGGACGGGTTCGCTTTTGGTCATGGTTCGACCTCCACCAACAGGTCCTCTTTGAACAGTTGGCGGGAAACGTTGCCGCGCAACATATCGGCCGTTTCGTTGCTGTCGAAGCGATCGATGAGTTGCAGGCGTGTGCCGACCACCCGCAGGCGCGGATCCGCCACGAATGACCGGTCTCCGAGCGGTACGGTGACAATAAAAAGCCGGTGGGCGGCCCGGAATTCCTCGGGGCTCGGCGTCTTTTTGATTTTGTAGGGGCGCGGTTCGGCGCCGGGGAGGAGGAAGCGGTAGATTTCCTCGCGCGCTCCGAAGTTGACCGGCGCAGGGAACGTTTTTCCCCGGGCCGCCTCTTGCGCGGTCCGGTCGAAAGCCCCGCGCGGTCCGTCGAAGGGAATAAGGAAAAGGGCAAAAGCCAGATAAAGCATGAAGATGGCGGGCAGAACCGCCGACCGTCCCCGGGTTCCCCGCACCAGCGCGTAGACAGCGAAGCCGAGGAGCGCGGCCAGGAAACCCCAGAAATACCACGGGTAAAGGGGGCCCTCGCCCAGATCGCGGGTCAAGAGCACGCCGCCCCAACCCATCCCGAAGGCAATCACCGCGACCGCGGCCAAACTCAGGCCGAACAACCATCCCGGAATGCGCGTCCAATAGAGTGCGCACAGCACAGCGAGGGCCGGCATGCCGGGCAGAAGGTAGCGCTCGTCGCGTTGGTTCGGCAGGGTGAAGACGACGAAGAGAGTAATGAGCCAGCACCAGAGAAGTTTCTCGCCGCCGGGAATTTCTTTTCGCCGCAAAAGTCCGAGCACGAAGACCGCGACGACCGCGGGGGCGAGCAAACCGGCATTGATCGGATACGAGACGATGTTGCGCCACACGCTGGATTGGCCCCACAGCAGATTGGCAAAGTAGCTTTCGTTCCCCGTGTCGAACTTTCCGACGTTCTCGTCGAGAATGAAGTCGGCCAGGATGAGATGCCGCTGCGGATCAAGAAAGTACCAGAGACTGAAAACTCCGAGTGAGACGGCGCCGATCAGCGCGATCTGCGGCGCGTCGCGCCGGAGCCAGTCGGCGATCCGGTAGTTCCGCGACCGCAGGGTCCACCACGCCAATCCCGCGGTGCCCGGAATCGCCAGAGCAAAAGATTTGTACAGCGTGGCCAGTCCGAACATCAGTCCGAACAAGACGGCCGGGCCCCAACCGACAGGCGCAACAGGCCGGTCGCGCAGCAAGAGGAGGCAACAGGGCAAGAACAGCCAGAAGGTCTCCGGAGCGGAAGTGAGAAAAACACGGCCATAACGGTAAGTGCCGAAAAACGCGAGGTAGACCAAAGCGGCGAGGATGCCCAGCGAGGCCGTGCCGCCAAGTTTCCGGCCGGTGAGAAAAACCATTATGGCGATCCCCAGGGTGTAAAGCACGTTCGGGTAGCGCAGCCTCCAGAGTTCGTAGTGTTTGCCCCAGTCCGTTGAAACGAGGCCCTGCCAGAAAAGGGCGGGCGGTTTGGTGTTGCGATGGCGTTCCACTTCGCTCTGCAGCGGGAGCCATTGGCCGGTATCCGCGGTCAGTCGGGTAATCTGCGCGTAGAGCAACTCGTCGCCATTGGTCGCGGCATGGTCGCTGCCGAGGGCGAAAAAATAGGCGGCGAGCGCCAACGCCACGCAAAGCGAAGCGGTTAGTCCAGTGAAGCGGACGGCGGCGGGCGACATCGCGGGAGGATAGGGGATCAATCGGGGGGTTGTCACCAAGCGACGATCCGGCCATCAATGGCGTGTGCTCCGCTTGGTCCTGCTGGCTCTTTTGCTTGGTTCGGGTTGTTCGCCGCAACCGCGGGCGGACTTGGTCTTTCTCAACGGGGCGGAGCCCGAGACGCTGGATCCGGCGCTCATCACCGGCCAGCCGGAGGGGCGCGTGGCCAATGCGCTTTTCGAGGGGTTGCTCACTTTCGATACGCAGGGCCAACCGCAGCCCGGCATGGCCGAGAGTTGGGAAATCTCGGAGGACGGCCGCGTTTACACGTTCCGCATGCGTGAGGGGTTGGTCTGGAGCGACGGCACGCCATTGACCGCGCGCGATTTCGTCGCCTCTTGGCGCCGCACGCTCGAGCCTGCCACGGCCTCCGAATACGCCTACCAATTGCATTACATCAAAAACGCCAAGGCCTTCAACGAGGGGGAGATCACGGATTTCGGGGAAGTCGGAGTCAGCGCGCCCGATGACCGCACACTGCGCGTGGAACTGGACAACCCCACACCGTTTTTCCTCGACCTCTGTTCCTTCGTGACCTTGTTGCCGGTGCCGCTCCATGCCATCGAAAAGCATGGGGACAACTGGATCAAACCCGGCAACCTGGTCAGCAATGGCGCGTACGTGCTCGACGCATGGCGTCTCAACGACCGCATCCGCCTGCGCAAAAACCCGCGCTACTGGAATGCGGACCGCGTCGCCATGGAAACGATCGATGTCGTCCCGGTGAGCAAGGCCAACACCGCCTTCAATCTTTACGCATCCGGCCAGGCCGACTTGATGATGGACAAAGGCCTTGTCCCGCCCGCGTTGCTTTCGGAAATCAAAAAGCGGGACGACTTCCACGCTGCTCCTTTCCTCGGCACGTATTTCCTGCGCTACAATTGCGAAAAAGGCCCCTTCACCGACCCGCGGGTCCGCCGCGCCTTCAGCCTCGTCATCGACAAGCCGTCCATCGTCGAGCGCATCACCCGCGCCGGTGAGTTGCCGGCCGACAGCTTCGTCCCGCCCGGGGCGGCAGGCTACGCGCCCTACGATGCCTGCGGCCGGCGGGACATCGCCGAGGCGAAACGTCTGCTGGCCGAGGCCGGCTACCCGGACGGCAAGGGATTCCCCATGGTCAACTACCTTTACAGCGAGGGGGAGCTGAACGAAGCGATCGCCATCGAGTTGCAGAGCATGTGGCGGCGCGAACTCGGGGTGAACGTGCAGCTTTTGCGCCAGGAGTGGAAAGTTTACCTCAACTCGCTGAGCCGGCTCGACTACGACATCGCCCGTTCCAGCTGGGTCGGCGACTACCCCGATCCGAACACGTTCTTGGATATGTTCGTCACCGGCGGCGGGAACAATCGCACGGGGTGGAGTAATCCGCGGTACGACGGGCTGATTGCGGAGGCTGCGGCGGAGACCGACCGGGCCCAGCGATTCGACATCCTCCGCGAGGCGGAGCGCATTCTTGTCTGCGAACAAATGCCGGTCTGCCCGCTCTATTTCTACGTCGGTATCCAGCTTTACGATGCGGACAAACTCGGAGGCATCGCCGGCAACGTCCTCGACGAGCATCCGCTCAAGGCCATGTTCTGGCAAAACGCCGGCCAGCCGGGTTTGCCGGGGCGGGGCGCCGACTAATCGGTTGCTTTTCTGCCGCGCGCGCCGAAGTCGATGCTGAAGCTCTGCGGTCCCGCTTGGTGTCGCCAGAAGCCGTCTCCTTGCGGATCGGAGTAGTCTCCGCTGTCATCCGACCCCTGGCTCGGCAGGGCGAAGTCGGCGCTGAGGACAAAGGAATTTTTGCCGGTCACAGTGTAACCGTAGGGTGCACCGCTGATCCGGTCATTCAGCGTCCGGATGAATGTTTTGGGGTTGTTGTTGCAATCCTCCAGCGTGGCGGGGAGGCGGCCTTGTTCGGTGTGGTAGAGGAGGACTGCCTGGTAGATCGCGCGCAAGTCGTCCACCCGCCCGTCGTCTTGGGTCCGCAGGCGCGCCTGCAGGGGGCCCCCGGTCAGCCACGCCGCCGCACCCACCGCAGCAACCACCAAAGCGCAGATCCCGTACCAGAGCAGACGTCGGCTTCCGGGCCGGCCGGGAACGGAGTGGAGATTTTGCTGCAGCCACCAGACAACCGCTCCGGCCAGCGAGGCGATGACGCCTGCCTTGAGCAGGAAACGCACGGTCAGGTCGCCGTTGAGGAAAGTGACCACCAAGCCGATGGCGTCGCCGAGAAGAATGAGGACCGCGATGAAAAGGGCGACAGAGGACAACCAGCGGCGGATGGGATCCATGCCGCGGGCCGGATTGGCCGCGATATCCCGACGGATGAGGCGGAGCACCAGCCCGAAAAGCGGGAAGGCGACCGCCACGGCCGCGATACCGAAGCGCGAGGATCCGAGGTCCATGGCCGGCTGCTCCCCGGGCAGCGGGAAGCGGACGTTGATCAGGTCGAAGAGCAGCGAGCCCAAAGCGATAACCCACGTTGCAAGCGAGAAAAAGAGCAGCAGATGCAGAAATGCCTCGCGCGGCCCGGTCGATGCGCGGCACCGCGGGACGGGCAATGGCAAACCGGCCTCGACGTACGAATCGAGGGCTTCCTGGATTTCGCGTTCCGGCCATCCGGCGGTCCGCAGTCCGCGGGCCACATCGTTCTTCGAGCTGCCGCGGGCGAGACATTCACCGACAAAAGACTGAAGCGAGGAGTTGGCCACGTGCGTCAATACATCGACGGAGACGCCGGGGAAGGCAAGCATTGCGCGAAATGCTCCGGCCGCAAAACGAGGCAAGCTTCGCCGCGGAGTGGCCGCTCAGTCGGCGGCACGATCCATCGCACGGTGCATGGCGTCGAGCGGGGCCGGCCGGTTGAGCCAGATCTCCAGCGAGAGGGCGCCCTGATGCAGCAGAAGCGACAATCCGTTGGCCGTGCGGGCGCCGGCGGAGCGGGCATCTTCGAGGAGCCGCGTGACGGCCGGCCGGTAGATCATGTCGTAGACCATGAGGTCGGGGGTAAGGAGGCTGGCCGGGATGAGGCGCGGGTCAGTGCGCTTCATGCCGAGCGAGGTGGCATTGATAACCAGGTCGGTGCGGGTCAGTTGCTCGCGCAGCCCGGATTCCTCGAGCGGAATGACGGTGACGGGATCCTCCGGGCCTTCGAGCCGGTCGGTGTGGAGGAGTTGCGAGGCGCGCTTGGCTACGTCGCGCGCCTTGCCTTCGGTGCGGTTGACGAGCACCAAGCGGGGACATTTTTCCAACGCGCACTGCAGCGCGGCGGCCGAACCGGCACCGCCCCCGGCGCCGAGGACCATGACGCGCAGGTCGCGCAGGTCGAAAGCGAAAACATCGCGAATAGCCCTGACGAGGCCGGGTCCGTCCGTGTTGAAGCCGACCGTGCGGCTGCCGTCGAAGAGCAGTGTATTGACCGCGCCGAGCTGCTTCGCAGTGTCGTCGAGTTCCGTGCAGACTTTGATCGCCTCGAATTTGTGGGGGATGGTCAGGTTGAGTCCGGTGAAACCGGCCCGGCGCGCGAGATCCACCGCCTCGGCCAAATTTTCCGGCGGACAATCGATCTTGGCGTAGCGCGCCTCGAGTCCCAGCGCGGTGAGAGCCGCGTTCTGCATGGCGGGCGAGAGGGAATGCTCGACGGGGGAGCCGAGGACGGCGAGGCGGACTTCGGGCGGGATGGGGCCGCAACCTTCGGCGCGGGCGCGAAGGTCTTCGAGCGTGAAGGTGGTCTGTGAGAGATCGGGCATCCCCAGTAACTAAGCCATCAATCGGGCGGAGGGGAGGAGTTAGTTTTTTGCTTGATTTTCACCGGTGCTGATCGACTATGAGCTATTATGAGGTTTTCACCTTCAGCTGCATTGGCGGTTTACCTTCTTGGCTTGGTCTTACTCAGCCCGGCGCGCAGCGAAACTGTAATGGGCAACCTTGGCTCCGACGGATCGGGGAGTTTGACCGGAATCACCACTGATGTCAGCGGTACTACTTGGCTTGCTCAAGGCTTTAATTCGGGTTCGTCTCCGTTTCTGGTTCTAAACAGCATCACGGTGGGTACGAGGGTTA